>NZ_JBEPMC010000012.1:0-206363 GCF_040545535.1 Mesorhizobium robiniae | reverse complement strand
AGCCCCGCCAGCCGCTTCACCGTGTCGGGCGAGGCCGCAATGCGCGGCTCGTTCGCATCGAGCTCACGAGGGATGAAAACCGTCTGTCCCACCGCTTACTTTCTCTATCAACGTGTCCTCAAGATGGATCTGTTGCAACCTTTGATTACCAGCGCTGTGCAAGGAGCCTTCGATCATTTCGGAGGGTTGCAATGTTCGACCAATACGTGATCTTGCTGTGCGTGGTATCTGGCCTATAATCTCAGTCTGCGTGATCTTGAGAAGATGATGGCCGAGCGCGGCATTAAGGTCGATCCTACGACCATCCACCGCTGGACCGTTCGTTTCTCGCCCCTGTTGCTCGAGCGCTTCAACCGGCGCAAGCGTAGGGTGACCGGCAAATGGCATGTCGACGAGACCTACATCAAGGCCGCGGCCAGTGGATGTATCTCTACCGCGCCATCGACACTGTCGGTGACGCAGTCGAGTTTTGGTTCAGCGAGCAGCGCGACCTGCCGGCGGCCAAGCGTTTCTTCAGACCGGCGCTGGAACGTCATGGCCGACCGGATCGCGTCGTCATCGACGGGAGCCAGACCAACCACGAGGCGATCGTTTCCTGCGACACCACAAATCGCTTGCAGGATCGCTCCCGGCCCGGGCTGAAGCCGATCCGCATCCGCCGGAGCCAGTATTTGACAATCGGATCGAGCAGGACCATCGGCGGATTAAGCGCCGGGTCCGGCCGATGCTCGGCTTCAAATCGGCGCCACCGCCTCCACCATCCTTTCCGGCATCGAAATGATCCACATGATGCGCAAGCGACAGGCGAGGTACGCCTTCAATCCGAATCCGTCCCTGGCCGAGCAGTTCGAAACCCTCGCCACCTTTCCTGGCTCCGGCGCAACAAGACCTTTACGGCTTGGCAACCGAGGCCATATCGGCGCGCGCCTTCTCGACCAGATCGACCCCGATCTTTTCGCTGTACTCTTTCACGACAGGCGCAACGCGTTCGCTCATGGCTGCGAGCGCTTCAGGTGTGGGTCGGGTAATCTTGAAACCCTTCGCCTCAAGCTCCGCCTCCAAACTCTCTGCCGCCTTGCGAGAAAGCTCCCGTTGGAAGGCTGCCGATTCCTTCGCAGCTTCCATGACGATTGCCTTGTCTTCTTCGGAGAGGCTTCCAAACCACTTCTGGCTCGCGAGAAGAACGAACGGCGTATAGACATGGCCCGTCTTGGCCAGATGGCTCTGCACCTCATATAACTTGGCGGTGTAGATAAGGGCGTATGGCGTCTCCTGACCGTCGACGGCGCCATTTTCGAGGGCACTGTAAAGCTCAGGCCAGGGAAGCGGCGTCGGATTGGTGCCCAAGGCCGTCCACGTCGCAATGAACAACGGGTTAGGTATGACCCGGATATTGATCCCTGCCATATCCTCCGCCGTGTTGACGGGGCGAATCTTGTTGGTCATGTGGCGGAAGCCGTTATCCCACCAAGCCAGTCCGACGATGCCGGTCTTTTCCTTCAGCTGTGCAAACAGCTGCTCGCCGACCGCGCCGTCCATGACGGCATCGACCGCGGCGAAATCCTTGTAGAAAAACGGAAGGTCGTAGATCATGAATTGCGGAACGACGCCGACCAGGTTGGGCGTGGGGCCAACCATGATGTCGATGAAGCCGGCCTGAACCGACGCCTGCATATCGGGCTCGCTGCCGAGCACGCCGTTGCCGAACGTTTCGATAGTGATGCGACCATTAGTTTTCTCTGCCACCCGCTCCGCAAAGAAGCGCGAAGCTTGTCCCACCGGATGATCTTCTGTGGGCACGTAGCCCAGGCGGGGATTCTGGGCCAATGCGGGAGCTGCAGCCAGAAGCCCTCCCAGCAGCGCCGCAGTCAGAAACAGTACTTTCTTCATAGTTCAACCTCCCAAGAATCGGTTCACAGGAACCAGGATGCAGGGACTGTCGCCAATGAGGGAAACAGGACCGGCAGTATGAGAATTGCGCCCTTGGCCACTGAAGCGAAGGGTACGTTGCTTACACTAACCACCGAGGACGATGCCAACTGGCGGTGTGATCATGCCAATTGCTGCAGTTGCGTTGAACATAACCCCAAAATACACCGGGTCGAATGCCGGCCGCTTTCACCAAAGGTGTGTGGGACCCAAGTGGCCCGCCCTCGCGATGAGGACGGGCCACCGGTTAGATCAGTTAAGATCAGGGGTTTGGGCGTGCGGGGGAGGTCCATCGATTGGGGGGACTGCAGGTTGGGTCACCGGCCAATGATGCGAACCCCTCGGATAGCCGTTGATGGCAATCCGCGTGTCGAACCCCGGACAATGGTTCGCCGCCGAGTGCCAGCGGCCGGCCGGGACATAGACGATATCGCCGGGCTCTGAGACGAAGAAGGGCAGGCCTTCGATGTTGTAGCTGATCTGACCTTCCATGATGAACCAGAATTCAGCATAGTCGACGTGGAAATGTCCGATGTTCGTGACGGGCTGAGGGTTACAATTGAACGCTTGGCCGCGGATGCGGTTAACGAACATGCGATCATCACTTACGAATGCACCGGCCGCGGGCGAAGCAAGGAAGTCGTAGAAAACAGGCGTGCCCTGTCGCTCATAGGTATCGGGGGCATCAAGTCGACTCAGGTACCATCCTTGGTCGCTCCCATTGACCTTCGGTGGCTTTGGCAATGTTGCTGAGTTTTCGGGGTAAAGAACGTTACTGTCTGCATTGAAGATCTCAAAGTGCAGCGATGGCGTTGAACCCACGTTCTTCAATGTAAACGCCAGGCGGAACGGAACCTGGACCATGAAACCCTTGGTGGCGACAAACGGCGTCTGACCCTGGATAGTGACTTCAATCTGGCCGTCCCAGACAATAAAGGCGGTGCGGTGATCCGCCACCAGCCTGGTCCTCGTCGAATCGCCTACCTTCAAACCCACATAGTCAGCTTTCAGGTGTTTATCGTCGACCACCTTGTGGCGCCAAGTTTTGAAGGGGTCTTTACCGGCGAGTACCTCAGTCAGTTTCGTATGGGGCTTATGCCCTTTCACATATGGCGCCAGCTCTATCGGCTTTGGCGTCCAAGCGCGCACGGTCTGTGCAAGAGCTCCGGTGGCCGTTACCGCCCCGATCGCTATCGCGGCCAGAACGGCCAATCCGCCTTTCCATAAATTCCTCACGCTCTCCTCCTTTATCTGCTTGACCGTTGCCGACATCGCGAACCCTCTCAAAACCCCAAGCATGGAACTGAGAGATTGTCCACAATATAGACATGATGTCCAACAATTTATAATGGGCAGACTATTGATGGATTGTCAACGCCTCACCGCCGCGCTTCAGAGCCCGCGATCAGATGCTTGCCAGTTGGACTGAACGTCATACCCGCTACGTTCCGTCGACGGTGCAGGAGGCCTCGGCGGCCGAGATCGGATGCTGTCTAGGGCACGGGTGTGACCGCCGCTCCACTCTGGAACCAGGCGATCACGTTCCGTGCCACGAGGTCCGCCATTGCGGTGCGCGTACCGACCGAGGCGGATCCGATATGCGGCAGGATCGTCAGGTTGTCGAGCGCCAGCAGGTCGTCGGAGACATTTGGTTCATCCGCGAGCACATCGAGGCCGGCCGCCGCAATGGTTCCCGTGCGCAGAGCGCCGATCAGTGCATCCTCGTCCACGACGGTTCCGCGGCCCACATTGATGAACACGCCCTCGGGCCCGAGAGCGGACAGCACCTCGGCATTCACGCTGTTTGCGGTCGACGGGTCGCCCGGCACGATGGAGATGAGCACATCGACGGCACTGGCGAGTTCCAGCAGTGAAGGAAAGTAGTCGTACGCGACCCCCTCCGCCGGGCGCCGGCTGTGATAGGCAACAGGAAGCCCAAACGCTTCAATTCGTCGGGCGATGCAGCGACCGATCCGCCCCATTCCGTAGATGCCGACCCTGCGGTTCCGCAGTGTCAGACGGCTGAGCGGGTAGTCTGATGCTTTCCACCTGCCCTCGCGAACAAAAGCTTCCGCCTTGGGTATCTCGCGCACGACGCTGATAAGGAGTCCCAACGTGAGGTCGGCGACCTCCTCGTTCAGGACATCAGGGGTGTTCGTGACGACGATGTTCTTGCTGCGTGCGTAGGCAGCATCCACCGCGTCGTAGCCGACGCCGTAGCTGGCGATGATCTCCAGGTTGGGAAGGGCGTCGATGAACTGCCGATCGATTCTGGCGCGACAGGCCACGCCACGAATCGAAGCCCGCACCTCCGCGGACAGATGGGTGTGAATGTCACAGTCAGGGGTTTCGACCAGGTTGAAATGCGTTCCGAGCATGCGCCGGGCATGCTCATGCATCCAGCCAGGTATCAGCACGGTGGTGGCGGGTTTCGACAACGGCTTTCCTTCCGGTTCGGGGGTGTCACTGCCGGTGCGAACTTCCGCTCGTCAATCAGTGGTTGTCGCGCGGGAGGCCTTGGATTGCGCAATAGTGAACCGCGGTCTCAATGACGGCTCCATTCCCGAGACGGTCGACAGTTGCGCGATGGATCTCCTGCCAAGGCGTTTGGTGCGGGGGAAGGAACATCCCCATTGGCTTTGGTTCGCCGCGCCCGCTGGCCAGCTCCTCAGGCGAAATCAGCATGTCGGCGGTTACTGTACCATCTCCTCCCAGGTCGCCCTTCAAGTCGACCATAATGTGGTCAATCTGTCCAAAATTCTTGTAAAGACCTGCAACCTTCATGTCAAGGCGGCAGGCGCGCCGCAACCACAAGGCGGAGCTTGACAATTGCGGAGTTCCGCCTAATGCTTGGGCAGATTGTCCATATTATGGACTGGATGATCCCAAAAAGGGTCGCGCCTTCGTATTCACCGGCTGCACGAAATGTGCCGGATGCAAGTCGGTGGCTGCAGCGATTCATATGGGCGGAATATCAAGGAGCGTGGCAGCGTGAACACTATAAACTACCTTACAAGCATCAATTTCGGGCTTGGAGCGGCCGAGTCATTAGCAGAAATTTTGCGCGATCTCGGCGTGTCGCGCCCTTTGGTGATCAGTGATCACGGCATCAAATCTGCTGGTCTGCTTGAGCGCCGGGGTTTCGAGTTCCTGAAAATGGCGCCGGTCTTTCTGGACGTTCCCTCCAACCCGACTGAGAGCGCAGTTGCTGCCGGTCTCGCGCTATACAGGCAAGGCGGCTGCGATGGGGTAGTGGCGATTGGCGGGGGCTCTCCCATCGACCTGGCCAAGGGCGTGGCGCTGCTCGCCACGCACGGTGGTGAACTTGAGCATTATGCAGCGATCCTGGGCGGGGTGGCACGCATCACCGGCGCGGTGGCGCCGCTCGTGGCCATCCCGACAACGGCGGGCACGGGGTCCGAAGTTGGGCGCGCGGCACTGATCACACTGGATGACGGCCGGAAGCTCGGATTCATCAGCCCGCACCTCATCCCGCGCAGGGCGATCTGTGACCCGGGGTTGACGATGGGGCTTCCCCCGGCTCTGACGGCCTCTACGGGGCTTGACGCACTATCGCATTGCATCGAGACGTACCTTTCCCCCCGCTATAATCCGCCTGCCGAGGCAATTGCCACCGACGGCTTCCAACGCATCTGGAAGGCTTTGCCTATCGCCTACGCAGACGGCGCGAACGCGGAGGCGCGGACCGAACTCATGATGGGTGCCCTCGAAGGGGGCATGACATTTCAGAAGGGGCTTGGAGCCGTCCACGCGCTTAGCCATGCATTGGGCGGTCTCAAGGAGGCGAAGCTTCATCATGGGACGCTCAACGCCATCCTGATGCCGACCGTCCTTCGGTGGAACGTGGAAGTTGAAGCCGTGGCTCAAAAGGTCGGCTACCTCGAGCGCCTGGCGGGACTTGAACAAACAACGCTCGCAGACGCGCTGGACGGGTTGAACCGTAGTTTGGGCATCACACCCAGATTGGCCGAACTGGGGGTCCCCCGGCACGTCATCGATTGGGTGTGTGAGCGAGCCATTGCAGACCACAGTCATCCCACCAATCCACGTTCGCTGACCAAGGAAGACTACGCCGCGATCCTTGAGACCGTTTTCTAGGCTGCGAATGCCCTCAAAGAAGGAGCGAGGAGGTAATTCCGTGAGACCGATCGTGATCGTTACCGGCGCAAGCCACGGCATCGGCGCCGCAACGGCTCGGCTGTTCGCCGCTGAAGGCTACGATGTCTGCATAAACTACCTCTCGGACGCCGGCGCTGCGTCCGAAGTCGTTGAAGACTGCAAGGCCGCAGGCGCCCGCGCCATCGCGGTGCAGGGAGATGTGGGCAAGAGGGAGGACATCGAGGCTCTGTTCAGCGCCTGCGACGATGCACTGGGGCGAGTGACCTGCCTGGTCAATAATGTCGGGATCATTGGGAAGGCCTGCAGAATCGAGGAGTTGCAGCCTGCGGTGCTGGAAAACACGTTCAGGATCAACGTCTTCGCCGTCATGTACTGTATACAGGAGGCCGCGAAACGCATGTCCAACCGCAAGGGCGGCAGAGGCGGGACGATTATCAACATGTCTTCGCTCGCCGCCTTCCTCGGCAGCCCGAACGAATATGTGCATTATGCCGCAAGCAAGGGTGCAGTGGAATCCATCTCCATCGGCGCGGGCAAAGAACTGGCGCCGGAGGGCATCCGCGTGAATGCCATACGTGTCGGGACCACCAACACGCGGATACACACTCAAGGCGGAAACCCCGAGCGACCAGCCAGGATTGCGGCGGCAACCCCCATGGGGCGCATCGCGGAGCCTGAAGACATCGCGCGCGCGGCCCTGATGCTTGCGTCTCCTGGCGCCGGGTTCATGACAGGCACCCTGATCACGGTGTCCGGGGGGCTCTGATGCCTGCGGTTGGGATATCCCACAGAGGAGTGCCAGAATCGCTTGGCGTATTTGCTGAGACCGGTCGCGTCCCTCATTCCCGAAACTTGACCTGAACCATCCGGGGTTCGCCGGAGACTCCACCCTTTCTCAGGAGTTGGAGCCTCCGGCAAACCCGGAACGGTTCAGACCAGGCAACACCGGACGCCGAGCGGCGGATCTCGTCCAGCAGGGCCACCGGCCCGGCGATCCAATGGTTCATGGCGCCTTCCGCGCTGGCGAAACTCGAAGCCATGTTGAAGTCCTTAGGCCAAGGCCATGTTTACGGTCGTCAGCCCTCACCGGTGCGATGATGCATCCACGGGCATTCATTCCAGCTCAATTGCCGCGCGACGCCAGTCAAGCACTCTGTAGGGCGCCTCATCCGCGTTCGATACAAGCATCAATGCCTCGAAAGATTCGCTGTAGCCCGACTGCAGGGTCGTCCTGAGATCGACGCGCCAGCTCGGTGCCTGCTCCAGCGTGTTGAAGGTCACCCCCGCCAGCGACTGGTCGAGTTGCTCACGCGACAAGCGGCCGGCGTGAAAATCCTTGATCGCCTTTCGCACCGACGGCGGCAGGCCAGGAATCTCGCCCAGCAGTCCATCATCGAGTGCTTCCAGGCGAACGCCTGCCAAGCCGGAGGAAACGGTAACATAGGGTTCGATGGCGATGGCGATGTCGGGCGTTATTCCCGGGAAGGCGGCGAGTTCGGAGACCGTCTGAAACAGCTTTGTGTCGTCCCCAGCCTGCTGCGGAGCGGAACCGGCCGGCTGTCCGTCCAGCGGTGGCCCGGCGCGGTGGCCGATGATCTTTGTCGCCAGATCGTCCGCGGTTACGGGAGCGGCGCCGGCGGCGCGCAACGCGCCAACGATCAGCGGCCGCTCGGCGGTGTTGAGATCGATCCGCAACGCTTCATTTGTCGCAGAGATGGAAGCGACCCCGGCCGGCAGGGTGATCGTGGACGATATCTGATCGCTCAGCGCGACTACACCGTCGGGCGGGCCGGCGCGGATCTCGGCCGCGGCCTGCGACAGCCCGGCTTCAGCCAGAATGCGCGCCGACGCCTTGTCTTCCGTGACGCGCACACTGGCCACGACCCCGGTCATCTGCACGCGAAGTATGACGGCAAGGAATCCCAGAAAAATCATAATCCACAGGACGCTGACGAGGATTGCACCCCGCCGGCTCGTTGCCGAGTTCATGCCCACTGCCGCAAGACCCATTTTCGGCCCCATGCTTCGCCACGAAAGGTGACGCCACGATCCCGGTGAAATCAAGACTTAGCCCTCCCCGGCTCCAGCAATGTAATCACCATGCGGCGGGCAGCCACGCCCAGACGATGACAAGCGCCGGCGCGATGAAGGTGCCGAACGGAACCTTCGCCGCGGCACGCAACGGTCTGCGCAAGCGCATCGCCCGCAGCGCGATGAAAATCAGCGCGGCAGATGCGGCAAGCATGATCTGAACGCCGGTCCCGGAAATCCCGACGAGCAGTGCTGATGCCCCAAGCAGCTTGATATCGCCCATCCCGAGCCCGGTCTGCCCGCGCAGGCGCTCGTAAAACATATCGAACAGCCACAGCGCCCCTCCCAGCAGCAGAGCGCCACCGGCCCGCACGGCGAGTGCCTCGGGGTCTCCCGACACGGCGAGCCACTCGGCAACCCCGACAAGAAGGGTGCCCAGCGTGTAGCGGTTGGGAATGAGCATCGTCGCGAGGTCATAAACGGCGATCGCCGCCGCCAGCAGGCACAGCGCGGCCCAGGCTGCCAACGTATATGTGGTTCCCCCGACGATTGCCGGGAACGTCACCGCGGCGACGACGGACGCCACGGCCGGGATGGCCCGCGGCCGCGCCACGAATGTCTTCATTCGATCATCGTCTTGGCCGGCCGCCGCAGCGGCACGTTCCTGGACGGTTCGTCCATCAGCCTGAGCTGCGAACGCATCTGCTCAGCCACATGTTGCGCATCCAGGCTGTCGCGGATGACCTGCGTCCGGATCAGGATGATGAGTTCGGTGCGCGTCCCGGAATTCTGGTTGGACCGAAACGCGTCGCCGATCAGCGAAAGGTCGCCGAGGACCGGCAGGCCGTCGCGGCCGCGCTGCTGGCGTTCGCTGATCAGGCCGCCGAGCATGACGGTCTGGCCGCTGGTCACCGACACGGTCGAGCTGACCTTTCGTTGCGATATGGTCGGCGTTAGCGACTGCGCCTGGCTTCGCTGCACGGAGCTGATCTCCTGCTCGATGACCAAGCTGATCGTGCCGTTGCCCGTGATGCGGGGGAGGACCTTCAGGATCACGCCGGTATCGCGGAACTCGACATTGTTAACGATCGGCGCTTCCGGATCGGTGACGGACTGCGCGGTGCGGGTGACGATCGGAATCTCGTCACCGACCTGCAGCACGGCCGGCTTGTTGTCGAGGACGACGACCGACGGCGACGACAGCACCTTGACCTCGGTGACGCCCCGCAGGGCGTCGATCACGACACGCGGCTCGGTTTCGGGGCCGAGCAGCAGGTTGAAGCCTGGAAGCGTTCGCGACAGCACAGCCTTGCCTGCTTCCTTGAACAAGCCCACCGAGCCGTTGTTGCCGCCCAGGCCGAGATCGCTGGACTTCAGGAAGAACTGCACGCCATAGCGCAACTCGTTGGTCAGGGTCACCTCGGCGATCGTCGCCTCGATGGCAACCTGCTCTTGCGGCCGGTCGAGTGCCGTGATCGCCTGTTCGATCAGCCGCTGCTGGTCCGGCCGCGCGTAGATTAGAATGGTGTTATTTTCCGGGTTCGCGGTGATGCGCACGCCACCCTGGGACAAGTTCGTGTTTCCCGCCCCCGGAGCCGGCGTTTCGCCGCCCGCGATCGGCATTTCATCCGCCATGCGCTGATCCGGCGTCACAGTGGCCGACTGCGAACCATTTGCGCCCTGATTCTGGCCGTCGGCCTGCGAGCCGGGCGGAAACTGCGAGGCCGGGTCTTCCGAAGCCGACGATGCCGGAGCGCCGTTGAATATTTCATTGACCATCGATGCAAGGCGCCGTGCCTCGAGGTGCTGGACCTTGTACACCCGCAAATTGGAGGCAGACGCGTCGAGACGGTCGAGGCGGGCGATCCAACTCGCCGCACGCTGCAGCTGGTTGCGCGTCTTAGCCACGACCATGATCGCGTTGCTGCGCTCGATCGGCTGGACCCTGATCGTGTTGCGGCCGCGCCCGCCCTCCCCGATGTCGAGCACGCGATTCAGCTCGGGCATCATCGCCGCCGCGCTCGAATTGTTGACGGGGAAAATACCGACCGACTGGTCCGCCAGCCAATCCTGGTCGAATGAGCGCGCTGCCTCGATCGCCGCGGTCCGCTCCGCCGCCGTCCCCTGGAAGATCAGCGCGTTACGGCTGGGATCCTCGCGTACCATGCCGGCACGGGCGACGAAGTTTTCGAGCAGCGGCAGGATCGTGCTGGCGGAAACATTTTTCAGGGGAAACACTGTGACGGCGTAGCCGGGCTGGATGGTGGTGCCCTGATCGAGTTGGGCGGTTCCCAACGCTTCGTTCACAGGCATCAGCCGCAGACGGTCGCTTTCGCGCATCATGGCCACGCCGCTGCTGCGCAGCGCGGACTCGAACATGGTGAGGATTTCCGGGGCCGGCGTAGGCTTCGACGTCGTGATCGAAACGTTGCCCGCGACCCTAGGGTCGATCGAGTAGCTGATCCCCAGCACCTCGCCCAGCACCGTGCGGGCCGCGACCTTGATCTCGGCCTCCTCGAGGTTGACCTCGAACTCTTCGCCGCTGAGCCGCTCGAGTGACTTGCGCTCGCCGGCAGTCAGCTGCTGTTCGTAGCCGTAGTATACTTCACCCTGCCGGTTGTTCTGCGTGCGGCCGAAGCCGAGCGTCGACAGAAAACCGCCGCCGGAAGGCCTGCGCGCACTCAAATCGGCGTTCGCGACCTTGTCCAGGGGATCCGGCCGCGCGGCAACGTCTCCAAGATAATCACCAGTGGAGGTACACGCGGCTACTACCGCCAAGACGCAGGCCGCCGCGCCTCTGCGAACCCACACGGAGTAGGCATTTGGAGCGCTGCCTTGCCGACCTACCCTCACCTACACACCCAACCCAAGCCTACGCCCGGCGCCTCGGGAAAGTACCGTTCTATGAAGCTTGAAAACCACAAAGCACGCTTTCTGCTTCCCGCTTGGGCACCGTACACCTCGTCGACCTCGGTCAGCCCGAGGTAGGTGAAGAACTCGAACTTATGCCGCGATTTGACATTGACCTGCGCCAGCGGCTGCAACTCCTCCCGCGTCAGGGCCCCGCCGACGTCGTCGTCGAGGTCCTGCTCGCATGGGCGGCAAAGCCATCGTCGAATGTTCAGTCCAACTCCTCCACGGTTCGGGTTCTCAATGGAACCAGCCTGCTGGCACGGTCACCAATGCCGGGAACAGAACCAGCAGCACGATGAGGATCATCTGGGCGACAAGGAAGGGCCAGGCACCGCTCATAGCCTTCTCCATTGAAACTCCGCTGATTCCGCACACTGTGTTGAGGACCGTTCCGACAGGAGGCGTGATCATGCCGACCGCGTTGACCATCATGAAGATAACCCCGAAATAAACCGGGTCGATCCCGGCCGCATGGACGAGTGGCATGAGGATGGGCACCAGAATGGTGATCGAGGGTGCGAAATCGAGCGCCGTGCCGATGATAAAGACCGCCAGAACGATCATACCCATCAGCAGGATCGGCGAATCGATGAATGGATTGAGGAGACTGACGAGCTGGGCGGGCAGATTGGTGATTGCCATCATGAAGCCGGTGACCATGGAGGCTGCCACCAGCAGCATTATGACTGCGGTCATGCGACCGGCTGACAGCAGCGCGTCAAAGAGCAGCCGCGGTGTCAGCTCCCGATAAACAACCAGCCCCACGAACAGTGCATAGGCGGCGGCAACGACGCCGGCTTCCGTGGGGGTGAAGACGCCGAACCGCAGTCCGGCCAGGATAATCACCGGCATCATCAACGCCCAACCGGCGGTCAGGATGGTTTTCGGGATGTCCCTGCGCGGCAGTTTGATCCGGACCGTAGCCGTTTCCTTTTTGGCAAGGAACCACCAAGCCACCACGAGGCTCAGCCCCATGAGGAGGCCTGGCACGATTCCAGCCAAGAATAGGCCGATGATGGAAATGTTTGCGGTGACACCCAAGATGATAAACCCGACAGAGGGCGGGATCACAGGGGCAATAATGCCTGTCGCCGCCATCAAGCCGGAGGCTCGACCCATGTCGTAGCCAGCCTGCCGCATAAGGGGAACCAACATGACCGCAAGCGTCGCCGTATCCGCGATGGCGGATCCGGAGACGCTGGCGATCACCACGCCCGTGCCAATGACCACGTAACCGAGGCCCCCACGCACGTGCCCGACGAGCGCCAAGGCCACGTTCACAATGCGGCGGGAGAGGCCGCCGGCGTTCATGAGCTCGCCGGCAATGAGAAAGAACGGGATCGCCATCAGCGGATAGCTGTCCGCGCCATTGACCAGCCGCTGTGCCAGGATCTGCGCATCCAGATTTCCCATCATCAGCATCAGCGCGATCGCCGAAAGCATAAGGGCGAAGGCGATGGGAATCCCAATGCCCATCGCACCAAGAAGGGAACCGATGAATACCAAGCCGCTCACGGTGTTTTCTCCGAAATTAGCGCGGGGGGCACGGCCGGTGCCGGCACATCGATCTCTGTTCCCGACCATGGAGCGGGCAGGATGCCGCGCAGCGAGCGCCACAGATCAAGAAGGAGAATCAACGCCATCGTGACGGCCGCGGCGAGCCCCGCGGCGTAAGTAAGGCCGACGGGAATTCCCGACAGTGCCGCGACGTTGCCCCACTCGATGAGAGTGAGTGACCAACTGCCCTGTCCAAGGAGCCAGCAGCACCAGAGCATCAGGCCGTATGAAACAAGAAAGCAGGCGAAGCGCGCCGTTCGGGGCAACCGGACAACCAGCGCCTCGACGCCGAGATGCGCGCCCTTGGCCAAGGCCACCACTGATCCCAGAAAGATGACCCAGACAAGGACCACACGCGAGACTTCAACCGCAAACGGGATGCCTGAACTGAAGCCATACCGCAGCACGACATTTGTGAAGACCAGGAGGCTCATGACGGCCATGCCGACGACTACGAAGACGTCAAAAGCCTTGAAAAGCCACTGCAACGGTGTGCTCATAACTGCTCCCAAAAAGGCTATGCGCGCATGCAATGACCCTCGCCCCATTCTGACGAAGATCCGGAGACCAAGAGCAAGGCGCTTCCAGCATGCTGGCCGGGCATGGACGCCCAATCGCTTGATGAAAGCCTGTCCTGCTCATCCGGTCGAACAGCGCGCGAGGGTAAACACAACGATCCCTCCAACCAGTATGATAGAAGGTCTCGAGCGAGCTCCCGGTGTTAGACACCTTCCACGACGGCCAGATGTGCCTTGGCATGCTTCTCGCGGGCCTTGATCGCCGTCTGATACTCTGGAGAGTTGTAGCAGGCGAGAGCGGTCTCGTAGTCCTTGAACTCGATGACCGCCAGGCGGTTCGCGTGAGGGCCCTCCATGACCTGGCTCGTTCCCGCGCGAACGACAAAGGACGCCCCGTATTTGTCGAACGCTGCCTTGTTCAAGGCAATGTATTCTTTATAGCCCTCCTGGTCCGCAATATCGACCATTGCAACCCAGTATCCTTTTTTGGTCATCTGCTTCCTCTCCCACAGAAATTCCCATACCCTCTCGCGGAAGATACGGACGTCCCGATACGGTCAAATTCGCCACAAGTGCGTTTGCCGTTGATCCTCCTCGATCACACGGTTAGAACCGGAACTACGAACGCTGACTACAATATGGACAGCTTGTCCAAAGGCGTGTAGTACCACCATGTTCCGTTGTCAAGCTTGTAAGGAGATGCGCCATGAGCCTAAGTGAGCTCCAGGACGAAGCCGATGCAGGAGCTCCTACTCACGTCCAGGGAGCGGCCTCGTTCTCGAAGTTCATCACGGTGCTGCAGATCATCGCGGATGCCCCAGGAACGCTGGACATTGCCCAACTGACAAAGCGCGCGCCATTCCCCCGGGGGACGGTGTACCGCCTCGTTGCGGCGCTCATGGCGGAGGGACTCGTCACGCAGTCAGGAGACGGCGGAACGTTTCGCCTGGGGCCACGCCTCCTCCAACTCGCTGCCAAGACCTGGGAAGACTCCGACTTGCGGACGATTGCAAGGGACTTTCTCGAATCACTTCGCGACGCAACGGATGAGGCCGTGCACCTGGCGGTGCCCAGCCACAACCGAATGGTCTACATCGACAAGCTGGTAGGCTCCAACAGGGTGCAGATGAAGACCAGTATTGGGGGCCAGGTTGAACTTCACTCCACATCCGTGGGCAAGGCGTGGCTGTCTGGCCTGCCGGACCAGCGGCTGCTGGAAGTCATCAAGAGCCTGGATCTGAGACGCCATACCGCCAAGACGTTCACGACACCCGAAGCGCTGTTCGATGAGTTGAAGCGGACGCGCGAGCAAGGGTTTGCGTTCGATGACGAGGAGAACGAGCCGGACATCCGCTGTCTCGGCAGCCCGATCTTCAGTCGTTCGGGGGAACCGGTTGGAGCGGTAAGCATCAGCATGCCCGTGTATCGGCACGACGCGCGGCGCCACGAGCTCTGCGCAAGGCTGGTGCGTCAAACGGCGAAACAGATCAGTGCCGAATTGTCCAGGATGGTGTAGCGCCGAGCGCGCCACCGCGTCCATCGCCACCATCGACGTATCGCTTTAACGACATCGTTCGACGCTGAGGAAGATGGCTGATCCAACAGCACCGAAACAGCCCTGGGGCGATCCATTCAAGCCAGGGCAGTCCGGAAACCCGGCAGGCAGGCCCGAAGGCTCGCGCAACACCTGTCGATGGCGGCTACTGACCAGTGGAGAGACAGAGATGAGATTGCATCACCACGCCGGGACATTGATTGCCGCCGGCATTTTTATTGTTGTTTCGGCCGCGCACGCAGAAGAAGAACGTCGAGAGCTCGGTCCACATGTCCATGGACACGGGACATTGGCGATCACTATCGAGGCCAACAATGTTCAGATGGAGCTCGCTGCCCCCGGCATGGATGTTGTCGGGTTTGAGCACGAAGCTAAGACCGCCGAGCAGAAGAGCGCTGTCGAGACCGCGCTCGCCGACCTGAAGGAACCGTTGAAGCTCTTCGCATTGCCCGACGCGGCGGGGTGCGCCGTCGCCTCCGCCGACGTCAAAGTCGTCGCGGAAGAACATGAGGACCACCATGCTACGGCGGAGGCTGGTGAGGCCGCGGGTTCTAAAGAGCACGAGGCCCATCACACCGAGTTCCGAGCAACTTATGCTCTCGCCTGCGCGGATGCTGCCCAGGTCTCATGGCTCGACTTCCCCTTCTTCGATCGCTTCGCCGGATCCGGGAAACTCGACGTGACGGTCGTCGATGCCAATGGACAGACCGCTTTTGAGGTGTCCCGCGAGGCGCGCTATCTGGAAAGATGAGATGAAAGCGGAAGCCGCGACAGACGCCGTGCGCTTGCAGGGCGTCGAATACAGGTGGAACGCGCGAGACCCGTTTTGCCTCTCAATCGGCGAGTTCGAAGTTTCCCGCGGCGAGCGTCTTCTGCTGCTTGGCGCATCCGGTAGCGGAAAGTCGACGCTCCTCAGCTTGCTGACAGGCATCGCGTTGGCGCAAGCCGGAAGCTTGGAAGTCCTGGGGCAACGGCTTGACGAATTGAGCGGCAGCGGGCGCGATCGGTTTCGGGCGGAACATTTTGGCATCATCTTTCAGATGTTCAACCTTCTTCCCTACGGCGTCGTCATCGACAATGTGCTGTTACCGCTCAGCTTCGCACCGGAACGTCGCGCCCGCGCAACGGCGGCGGGCGGCACGGAGAGCGAAGCCCGGCGCCTCTTGTCTGCCCTGGGGCTTCCGGCGGATATCGGGCAGCAGACGGCGGCCACATTGAGCGTTGGGCAGCAGCAACGCGTCGCGACGGCGCGGGCGCTCATCGGCTCCCCCGAGATTATTGTCGCCGACGAGCCGACATCGGCTCTCGACGACGACCGGCAGCAAGATTTTCTTGACCTGCTGTTCGGTCAGATCGACGCTACAAAGGCAACTCTGATCATGGTCAGTCACGACCGACGCTTGGCACGACATTTCACCAGAGTGGTCCAGCTCACCGACATCCTGGCAACGTCGAAACGCGAAAGCGACAAGAGATGATCGTCGCCCGCCTTGCCCTCCAGTCCCTGCGCAACCGCTGGATCACGGTGCTGCTGACGATTCTTGCAATCTCCGTCAGCGTCATGCTGCTGCTCGGTGTCGAGAAGGTGCGCAGCGGGGCAAGAGACAGCTTCGCCGGGACCGTGTCGGGCGCGGATGTGGTCATCGGTGCAAGGTCAGGCGCCATGCAACTCCTTCTCTACTCCGTGTTCCGCATCGGTAACGCCACCAACAACGTTACGTGGCGCAGCTACCAGGATATCGTTTCGCGCCCGCAGGTAGCCTGGGTAATTCCGCTTTCACTCGGCGACAGCCATCGCGGCTTTCGCGTCATCGGGACGACACTGGATTATTTCGAGCACCTCCAGTATCGCGGCGGACAAGCCCTGAAGTTTGCTGCAGGCGCACCCTTCGATGACCTTTTCGATGTCGTCATCGGCTCGGACGTTGCTAGCGGGCTTGGCTATTCCATCGGCGACAAGATCACTATCGCGCACGGCGCGGGCTCCCTTGGGCCGCAGCATGACGACCTCCCGTTTCGCGTCTCCGGCATTCTGGCACGCACCGGCACGCCGGTGGACAAATCCCTGCATGTCAGTCTCAAGGCTATCGAGGCCATTCATGTCGACTGGCGGTCTGGTTCACGGATCCCGGGGCAAGTGACGACGGCCGACCGTCTGCGGCAGATGTCGCTTCCTCCGAGGGCGATAACCGCCGCGATCATTGGCTTGAAGTCGCGCCTGCAAGTCATCGGATTCCAGCGCGCTGTGAACGAGTACAGGGCCGAGCCTCTTTCGGCTGTGCTGCCGGGGGTCGCTTTGCAGGAGATGTGGAGACTGGTCGCCACTGCCGAGACCGCATTGCTTGGCGTTTCCGCCATGGTCGTGGTGACCTCGATGCTCGGTTTGTCGGCGATGATCCTGTCGACGCTCAACGAGCGACGGCGTGAGATCGCGATATTGCGCTCGCTGGGGGCAAAGCCCGGCACGGTTGCAGGACTTCTTGTCGGAGAGGCGACACTGCTAACGGTGGCGGGAATCGCAATAGGCACGGCCGCGCTTTATGCGGCCCTGGTGGTGGCCCGCCCGCTTATTGACAGACAGTTCGGCATCGACATCGGCATTCAGCCTCCATCCACGACCGATGCGCTGTTGCTATTGGCAATATTGATCGGCGGAATGGCGGCCGGTTTCCTGCCTGCCTATCGCGCCTACAGGATGTCCCTCGCAAACGGCATGATGGTGAGAACATGAAGACTCCCGGATTCTTCCTCGGCAACGCGAGATCGATGCTCCACGGCATCGCTCTCATTCTGGCTGTTTTGGGCGTTGGCTGCGGCGCGGCATTCGGCGAGGACGCCACCCAGCTGAAATGGGAGATGCTGATTCCGTCGACAGAACCGCTGGCAAATTTCCCGGAAGAGCTTCCGCAGGATCAGCAGGAGGCGTTGAGAAATGTCCTTTACTTGAAGAATTACCCATCGGGCGAGGTGGACGAAGAGCTTGCCTATCGGCGCGACGAAGCCAAGAACAGGGTCGAGGTCGACAGGGAGAAATTAGCAAAGCAAGGCGTCGATATTGATGCGCTTTACGAACGATACCTGATTTGGGCTGGAGAGATCGAGAGGCGTGGAACCCTTACCGAGAAGAAGTATGACGGCAAGCGGGTAGCCATCGCCGGCTATCTGCTGCCGCTGGATTTTGATCCGAACGGTACGACCGAGTTCCTGCTAGTTCCCTATTTCGGTGCGTGCATCCATGAGCCGCCACCGCCGCCGAACCAGGTGATCTACTTGAAATCCTCCGCTCCATTCGCGGCTACGAGTCTGTTCGAGGGCGTCATGATAACGGGCACGATGCGAGTGCAGTCTGAAAAGAAAGACCTCTCCTTCGTCGACGGTTCAAGCGAGGTTGCTTCGGGCTACGTCTTGGAAGGCGACAGCATAGAGCCCTATCAAAACGAGGAAGGCGGGCAATAGCGGGCAAGTCCTGCGGAGGAGATTCCAACCGCCCGTCCGCGGGTCGGAGGCAAGCACGAACGTGGATGGATGCGCTCAGCGAAACCCGGTGACTCGGAGCACCTCCGCCGGCGAGGTGAAGCCTTGCGCTGCCTTCCTGGCACCGTCATGCGCCATCGTGCTCATGCCCCGCTCCAGCGCGAGCGCTTCGATTCTGGAGTGGTCTGCCCCTTGTGAAGCGAGCTCAATGATATCCTCATCGAGGACCAGGATCTCGAACACCGCGATGCGGCCTCGATACCCCGTGCCGTTGCAACGGCCGCAGCCCACTGCGTTGAACACTTTCTGGCGCGGGGAGAACCCGACGGCTTGGTAGCGCGAGTCGGAGGAGAAAGTCTCGGTCGAAAGAATTCCTTCCTGCTTGCAGTGATCGCAGAGCCGCCGCAACAGGCGCTGGGAGACGATGCCGCGTACGGCACCGACCAGCAGATAGGTCTCGACACCCAGATCGCGCATACGGGTGAAGGCCGCCGCCGCGGTGTTCGCGTGGACAGTGGTGAGGACGAGGTGTCCGGTGAGCGCTGCCTGGACGGCGGCCCGTGCCGTCTCGCCGTCGCGTATCTCGCCGACTAGGATCACGTCGGGATCCTGACGCACGAACGTCCGGATCGCGGACGAGAAGGTGATGCCGATCGCGGAGTTGATCTGCGACTGCACGATGCCGGGGATCTGGTACTCGACGGGATCCTCGATGGTCACGATCTTGCGGCCCGGATCGTTGAGCTTGGAGAGCGCGGCGGCGAGCGTCGTCGTCTTGCCGCTACCGGTCGGGCCGGCGACCGCAATCATTCCATGGGTGTGCTCAAGCAGCCGGTTCAGCGTCTGCCGTTCTTCCTCGTCCAAGCCCACGCCCGCGAAATCGAGCAGGACGCTGTCGCGGTGCAGGATGCGCATGACGACGGTCTCGCCATGGATGGACGAGAGGGTGGCAACGCGCAGTTCGACTTCGCGGTCGCCGATGGGAAGACGCATCGCACCATCCTGAGGCTTGCGGCGCTCGGTGATGTCGAGGCCGGCGAGAACCTTGATGCGCGACACGATCGCATCGCCCATTTCGTGCGGCGGCGAAGGCATGATCCGCAAGACGCCGTCGATGCGGAAACGCATCACGAGCCGTCCGCGCATCGGTTCGATGTGGATGTCGGTTGCCCTCAGGTCGAGCGCGCGCCTGAAGATGTCGTCGACGATAACCACGACCGGCGCGCCGCTCGCGAGATCCCGCAGGCTTGCGATAGCCGCTTCGGAGGCTGCTCCTTCGCCGGTGGCCTGGGCAGCATCCTGGGTGCCGGAAAGGCGTTCCAGGCAGGATTCCAGGTCGGGTGCGGGAACCACACAGACCTCGACGTCACCGTCGAGAACGGATCGCAGCGCCTCTATCGGGTCTGCGTCTCCGGGGTGGAGAACCCCTATGACGGCGCTCCCATCAGGCGCCGTGAGCGGCGCGATCCAGTTCTCCACAAGAAATCGGTTTGAGAGATTCTGCGCAACGGGCCTGTAGTCAGCGAGCTGCTGCCGGTCGAGAAGCCGCACGCCATAATAGGACGACAGGAAGCCTGCGAGGGCATCGGCGTCGACGATCTGCGCTTCGATCAGGCGGTGCAGGTCTGAGGCACGAGAGGCCGCGTTCTCACCGAAAAGACCCCGCGTAGCCTCGCGGCTCGCCAGTCCGGCATCGGCCATGGACGACAAGAGTGAGTGTACTTCTGTATGCTGTAGGTTCATCGAACGTACCTGTCGCAGTTAACCCTCAGCACAATGGACGCTGGCTTGTGGACGCCGCCTTACCGGCCTTGAGATGTACAGTTTGCCGGCGGGCGTCTCCGGTCAGCTTGCGTAAATGAAGGTGGTTGCGCAAGGGCCTTGTCGCCTGCGCCTTGGCGCTGGTGGCTGCCTGCACCTCGACCGGTGAGTATCTCGAGCATGTCGCGGTGCGGCCTGATCCTCTCGATGGCGTCGCCAACACGAGCGGCTTCGGGACATTCTGATGAGAAGCGAGCAGGTCCCGACCTGGAGGGTGGACCTGCGGGCAGAATTGCCGTCCGGCTACGGCGAGACCTTCGAGGCGCCGTTGATGGTGTCCGGTTCCGAAGACGTGCCCTATCGGGTACTCAATGGCGAAGAACTGCGATTGATCTGGAATAAGGGTCTGAAGATGCGCTATGATTTGTATTCACGCGGGCGACGGAACTCCAGATCCGGCGCCAGTTTCTGCTCTGGGGTTTGATCGGGATGGCTTCTCCTTTCACCGCGGCGATCCGCGGCATGGATGACTGGATCGCGGGACCGGCCTCCCTGCTGGATGAACTCGCGCGCGTCAAATCCGGCAGCCGCGTGGTCGCACGGGTCGCGGACGGTGGGAGCGCGCTTGAAATCGAGCCGGCGACCAGCCGAAAGCCGTCAGCACCCCTGTCGATACCGATTTCTCCAGACACGCAGGCGCCGGCCGCATTACGAACCGCGGTGAATGGAAAGGCGGTCCATCTCGGCATCCCGGCGAGCTGGGTGATCGCGCGCCGGATCGAACTGCCGATGGAGGCTGCCAGCCACGTCGAAGGCATCGTTACGTCGCGGATGGGCGCGCTTTCGCCATTGCCTGCTTCCGACATCTATTTCGGCCACAGGGTCCTCGGGATCAGCCGTGAGGCGCGGCAGATCACCGTCGCCGTCGCGATCGTTCCGAGGTCGCGTGTCGCTGCTGCCTTGGCCTGCCTGAATGTGGCCGAGGCCCGCCAGGTCGTGATCTCGGCGCCGTTTCCGGAAGGCGATGCCGTGGCAGTATTGACACAGCGGCAACGGGTCGCCGGCACGCGTGGCCGCATAAAGTTTGTCCTTGCCAGAATTCTGGGCGTTAGCCTGGTCGCTGCCGTCACGGCTGTGGCGGTGCGGCCGATGATCCAGAACAGCTATGCCGAGCGCCGAGCCGCCGTCGAGATCCGGGCCGAGAAGGCGCGCCAGGCAATCGCGCTGGCGGCGACTCCGTACAAGGCTGATACAGCGCCGGAACAGGAGGCGCTGAATATCAAGGACGACGCGATAAGCGCGCTCGGGGCATTGGACGACCTCGCTTCGGCGTTGCCGAAGCATTCCTATGCCACTGAGGTGTCCTTCGCCGATGGCCGCATGCGTCTCTCGGGCCGGACCATGGATGTACCCGAAGTGCTGACCGCGCTGGAATCGTCGGGTCGCTTCGAAGACAGCAAGCTGGTCGGATCGGCCCTGCGCGGCGAGGATGGCGTTACCTCGGAGTTCGAGGTCGACACCCGCCCCCTCATCCGCACGGGAGGTTCGCTACGATGAGGACGACACCCCTATGGCGCGACACGCGGCTTCAATCCCTGGTCGTCATGGCCCTGCTGGTCGTCGGAGCTCTTGTACTCGTCACCGATACGCTGCTGTCCTGGCGCGCGGAGGCGCGCGCGCTGGCGCTCTATGAGGAACGTACCGCCTTGCTCGAAAGCAAGGCGTCGACTCCCCCGGTTCCCCAAAGCGCGAACCAGGCTCTGGATCCCGGCGAGGGCAAGATTCTCCTCGATGCGCAAACCAGCGGGCTCGTCTCGGCCGAATTCCAGCGTCTGCTCTCCAACCACGTGGAACGCGTGGGTGCCGTTATCCGGCGCGTCGATGTTCCCACAGACGGTCAGGTCGCCAATATAGGCGATCCTCAGTTGGAGTCTTTGGAACGCATTCGTTTGACTGCCGATATCGAGGTTATGGAGCAATCTCTGCCCGATCTCATGTATGCCATCGAGGCAGGTTCGCCCGTGATGGTCGTTGATAGCTTCAGGCTTCGGTTGAACCGAAAGGTCGATCTGTCGGGGGGAGATCAGGCCTCGGGTTCCATGGATCGGCCGCTGTCGCTGAACGTCACGTTGTCGGCCTTCCGGGAGAAGGGACCCCAGTCATGATGACCATGCTGCGCGCGACAATGATCCTCGCCGCCACCGCGGCCTCTTCGAGCCTGTCCTTCGGCTCAGAAAAGCTATCGGTCAGGGAACGCCAGGTGAGCGACTATGCGGCGCTTCGGGATCGGCCGCTGTTCTCGCCGGACCGGACTGCCCCGATCCCGTTCAGTGCCCCCGAGCCGGAACCTGTTGTCATGCAACCCGAGCCCGAGCCGGAACCCGAGCCGCCCCCTGCCACGGCGCCCGATTGGCAATTGGTCGGCATCGTGCGGTCGGCAAGTCTCAACAGCGCGACCTTCACCGCCCCCGCCGAAATGGCGGCCTTCACGCTGCGCACCGGGGAAAGCCGGGAAGGTTGGACCCTGAAGGCCGTCGGCCAGTTTGAAGTCAAGCTCGATGGAGCGGGAGGACGCGCCTCCCTGCGCTTTTCGGATGAGCCGAGCGGTGAACAAATGTTTCCGTCGGAGGAACCGCCGCCGACGCTTTCCGGCGGTTGACCCATGGGCTCCACGGCATTCGCATACAAGGCTTTGAATGGTGAGGGTCGTCTCGAACTCGGGCGGATCGATGCGTCCGATTCCGACGATGCCGTCCAGAAGCTCGGGGCGCGCGGGCTGATCCCAGTAAGTGTCGAACAGAGCGGGCAGTCTGCATCGCGCGCACCGCTGTTTTCGACCCGGATACCGGTGGCGCAGGTCACGCGGCTGCTCTCCGACCTGTCGATCATGCTGAATGCGGGGATCCGGATCGACGAAGCGCTGGCGATCATGGAAAAGGAATTCGACAGCGGCAGGCTTCAGCCCGTGGTTGCCGGCATTCGCACCGACCTGGCGTCGGGCAAGTCATTCTCCAATGCGCTGGAAGCCTGGCCTGCTCTGTTCCCGGCGTTCCAGGTCGCTATGGTTCGTGTCGCGGAGACCTCCGGCAAATTGCCCATCCTCCTGTCGCGCATCGTGCAGGAGCGCCAGCATTTCGAGGCATTGCAGGCCAAGGTCAGCGAGGCGCTGCGGTATCCGGCAGTCCTGTTTGCCGGCACGATCTGCGTACTGGTCTTCTTCCTGGTGGGGGTCGTTCCTCAGTTCGAACCGATGATCATGCACAGCGGCAAGAAGGACACGCTGATGGTGGTGATGTTCGCGGTCTCGAATTTCCTGCGCGCCCACGGGCTGGTCCTTCTGCTTGCGGCTTCGATACTCGTATTGCTGGGATTCGTGGCGGCACGGCGGGGCCTTCTCTCGGCATGGCTCTGGGGTTTCGCCAAGAAGCTTCCGCTTCTGTCTGAGATACCGGGGAGCTATCGGACAGGGCGCTTCGCCCGTCTCCTGGGCATCATGGTCGAAACGGGCGTGGCGGTTCCTGTGGCTTTCAAGCTCATCAGCGATACCATCGATCACGGCGAGGCCGCCCGGGCACGCGCGCAGCAGGCATCCGACGCGCTGAGGCAGGGGAATAGGCTTGGCCATGCGCTTGAGATTCTTCAGCTTCCCCCGCTGGCGGTGCGCATGTTGAGGCTCGGCGAGCAAAGTGGCGAACTCGCGGGGCTGGCCTATCGTGTCGCCGACTTCTATGAAGTGCGGCTGGAGCGTTCGCTGTCGCGTATCGTCGGGCTTGTCGGCCCTGCGGCGGTGGCAACCATCAGTATCTTGATCGGTGGTATGATCGTGTCGATCATGTCCACCCTTATGTCCTTCAACGACATGGTCCGATAGGAGGCTGTTTGCATGAGCGTTCATTTCGCAGTTGGTCCCAATCTCATGCAGCGCAAGCGTGCCCGGCGCCGCAGGGCGGGCTTTACGCTGATCGAGATGCTGGTCGTGCTGGCCATCATCGGCCTGATCTCGGCGCTCGTCGGTCCTCGTGTTCTCGCGCAGTTGTCCGACTCGCGCGAGCGCGCGGCGAAGCTTCAGATCGAGGCGTTTTCCAGCGCGCTCGACATCTTCTACATCGATGTCGGCCGTTATCCGGTGCAGGCCGAGGGCCTGGGAGCCCTGTTGCGCAAGCCCTCGACCATCCAGGTCTGGAACGGGCCATACCTTCGCAGCGAGAACCTTCCTCTCGATCCGTGGGGCAATGAATACAAATACGCGAGCGACGGAAAGACGTTCAACATCACCACCGACGGGCTCGATGGGCGCGGCTCCAATGTGTCCGGCCAGCCCTAAGGGCAACGGCAACCGCAAAAGAGCGCAGCGCGGTGTCGTACTGCTCGACGTGGTCGCGGCGCTTGCGATCGTCGCTCTAGCGGCTTTCGTGCTGATGCCGCGCCCGCGTTCCAGCATCGGGGCTGCGGAGCTTACCGCCGAGGCGGTTCGCGTCAGCGGGGAGTTCCGCAAGGGCAGAGCGAAGGCGCTGACCACGGGCAGCGTCGCCGACGTGTCGGTCGATCCGGGAAACAAACGCATCCAGGTGGATGGCGCCAATCCGATCTCGATCAGGGACGGGGTGGCCATGAACTGGGTCACGTCGGACCGGTGTCCCATACGAGGCAGAACCAGAGCCTTGCGCTTCCTTGCCGACGGACGGTCCTGCGGGGGCGTCATGACACTGTCCGCCAGCGGCCGGGAGATCGAACTGCGCGTCGACTGGTTGACCGGCCGCGTGGAAATGAGCCCGAAATGACAGCGCGGCGCAGACGCGGCTTCACGCTGATCGAGGTTCTGGCCTCGCTTGCCGTCGCCGTGCTGCTGATCATTCCGATCGCGCGCATGATCACGGGCACCGCAGGTGCGTTCGCGGGTCTGGAACGATCGACCGAACGCCGTGTCGGCATGCAGGCTGCCATGGCGGCCGCGATGACCCTTAACCCGTTGCGAACGGGCCGGCGCGTGATCGGAGATTTCACGGTCATCGTGGAACCATACCGCTTCGAACGCGGCGCTGCGCTGGCTCGGGTCGGATGGCAGCTTTACTCCGTAACGGTTCGCAGCACCGACGGATCGGATGACGACGTGATACAGACCGTGCGCCTCGGCAAGCTGCAATGACGAGGAAACGCAGCGCTCGGGCCGGCTTCACGCTGATCGAGGCATTGGCTTCGCTGGTGCTTGCGACGATGCTGTTTGGTGGGCTGGCACTCTACACCGGAACCTGGCTGCGCCAATGGCAGGGGATGATCGCCAGAGGCGGGCAGGAGGACACGGTGGCGGTGATTCTCGACCGGATGGTCGAGGATCTGGAGGCGGCGCAGCCCGGCTATTCCAACCCGGAAGGAGCCGCTGCGATCCGCTTCACCGGCCATGCCGACGAGGTCACCTTCGTGCGCCCGGCGCTCGGCTACGAGCCGCGTGCGGGACTTGATGACATCACCTATTCGATGGGTCGGGCCGGAGCCGACGGGGCCCTCATTCGTGCCCGCCGCGATTACATGATGGGCGGGGGCGGGGAGGATCTTCCGCTGGTGCGCGGCGATCTGAAGCTTTCGTTCAGCTATGCCGGGCCGGACGGCGCGCTCAGCCCCGAATGGACAAGCACCAACCGCATGCCGTCACTCGTCCGCATCGAGATATCCGGCAGTTCTCCGCGTCCCTGGCGGCAATGGGCCTATGCGCGGTTGCGCGTCGAGCTGCCCGCGCGTTGCGGCGCGGCTGACGCGCTCGCGCCGTGTCTGCAGCGCTACGGCATCGGCTCCTGAACTCCGCAAGGCTGATTTCGCTAGAGAATTTTCGACAACCCCTGAAACCCATCTATCGAAAACTATTGGCCGCCGGCGTTCACTTCTACATTTGACAGGCGAAATGCAAGCGCGCCAAAACCGTGTTGACCGGACTGCCACGCACGATCAGGCGGCATGAACTCCGGCTCATCGTGCCACTCGCCGACAGCACTGTCTACGAGATGGAAAAACGCGGCGAATTCCCCCGCCGCTTCAATTTGAAATCCTTGCGGTCGCTGTGATCTCGGCATAACATTTACGCAACCCAGGCATGACCCCACCGCTCCACTCGATCATTTCCAGGCTCCACCTGAAACAGCTGCGGCTCCTGGTCGCGCTGGGCGAGCACGGCTCGCTCCTGAAGGCCTCGCAGCAGGTCGCGTTGACGCAACCGGGTGCGAGCAAGGCATTGCAGGAAATCGAGACGACCTTCGGCACGCCGCTGTTCGTTCGCACCAACCGGGGCCTGGAGCCCAATGCCGTCGGCCATTGCGTGATCCGCTATGCGCGCCTGATCCAGACGGATCTCGCGCACCTGCGCGACGAGATCGTCGGAATCATGCGTGGCCAGGGCGGGCGGGTGGCGGCCGGCGTCATCATGGGCGCGGTGCCGCTGCTCACCGATGCCATCTCCGCGCTCGTTGCGCGGCAGGCCGACTTGTCCGTCGAGATCGTCGAGGACACCAGCGCCGCCCTGCTGGCCCAGCTCGACGCCGGCCGGCTCGACCTGGCGATCTGCCGCACGACCATCAGCCAGGCGCCGCAGGTCTACGACAGCGTGAAGCTCCAGGATGAAACGCTCGCGGTGATCGCGAACGTCGGCCATCCGCTGCGGCACGCGAAGAAGCTCACCCTGCAGGAGCTGGCGCCATACCGATGGGTGGTATACCGCGCGAACATGCCGATGCGGCTCTTGCTCGAACGCGAATACCGCGATTGCGGGATCCGGTTCCCGCAGCACCTGCTCGAGACGACCTCCGCTTTTGCGACGCTGGCGCTGCTGCAGGCCAACCCGTCCTTCGTGGCCCTGGTGTCGATCGAAGTCGCGCAGTTCTTCGCGCACCGGCAGATGACGCGCATCCTGCCGCTGGCCCTGGCGTCGCGAAGCGAGCCCTATGAGCTCGTCACCCGCAAGGGGGCGTGGGTCCCGCCCGCCGCCAAACTGCTGATCGACGAATTGGTCCATCGCCAGTCCTGAGCATCAGGTCGGCGCGACCGCGCCGGTCAGCGCAATCAGGACCGTGTGATTGGGCGACGCTGATGGCCGGCCCCATGCCGCCGGTGCTGGAATCACTGGCCTCGGGTCCGAGAAACAGATAGTCCCGCCGGACCGAGAGGCCTGGCGGGACTATTGTTGAGAGCCGTAGTCCTGCTAAGACGAACGGAGGACTGCGTGCTTTCCTGCGATGTAGCCCTGACTGAGAGCTCGACCGTTCCCGTGCTGACTGAACCCGCCGGCAGATTCGCCGGCGGCGTAGAGGCCGGGAATTACCTGACCGGCAAAGTCGATGACCTGGCTCGCGGCGTTGATGCGCAGGCCGGACCGGGTGTCGTGGAGCACCGGCGTCGACCAGGCGGCATAGAAGGGCGCCGTTTGGATCTTGTATCGGGGTGTCGGTTTGCCGAAGTCGGCGTCGGCACCCGCGTCAACAAAGCTGTTGTACCGCGCCACCGTCTCGACCAGGTTGCTTGCCGGCATGGGAACCCGCTGATACGGCATGACGATCTTCGCTGCGAGTTCCTCCAGCGAGTTTGCCTGGAAGAAGAATCCGTCAGGATCGACATTGGGGGGCGCCACATTCCATCTCTGGCGGGCCACGGCATCTGCATCGAAGATGGCCCAGATCGGGCCACCGCCGTTGTGGCCGTCTCCGATTCCAGCCATAGCGGCGTTGATCCAGTTTTGTGGGTTGTATGTGATGTTCTTGGCGTTCAGCCAGCTGTTGGGAGTGTAGGGGTTGACCGAGCCAGCGCTGTTCGTCCCGAATTGACCTGCCGTTTCGTCGAAGAACCGCTTCCCGATCATGTTTACATGGATAATGTTCTGGAAGTTGACGTTGCTTAGTCCCGTAGCTTTCGCAAGGTGGAAGACAACGCTAGTGGGCTGCCACTGCAGGAATGAGTAGTTGTACCGCGTTCCGATGGCGCTTGGTTTGGTGATGTTAGTGCCGAACTCTCCGGTCTGGTTGTACGTGCCCGCGAGGGACGCGCCGACATTCAGCCCTGCGAGTATGCCGCTGGCGTCCTGCTTGGAATAGGGCTCGCCAGCGACGCCGCAGTACTCCGCGGTGAGCCGCGGGTCGTACATTCGGCGGAATTCCACATTGCCGCTCGAGCCGCCGGTCGCGATCACTACACCCTTGCGTGCCTGAATGCTAACGGTGCGGCCTTGATGAGTGGCTTTGACCCCGGTCACGCCCTGTTGCGTCCGGTGCAGCGACACCAAACGGTGACTCAGCAGGATCTTCACGCCACGCGCTTTTGCTGCGGCCTCCAGCGGATATATGAAGCCGGGCCCTTGAGACGTCGTCAGCCGTTGTGACGCGGGTACCTGCAAGCCGGTCCGGACCGAGGGCCAGTCCATGATCGCCGTGTGCATCATGCGCTGCACCGAGTTGCCGGATTCATTGGCGCCGACGTTGTCGGGCGTGCTTCTCGTCCACCTGACGCCATGGCGGACCAGAAAGTCGTAAATGGTGACGTTGATGTCGGCAAAGGCCCGGATGAGCTCGCGATCGTTATAGCGGTAGCTCGGAAAGCCGTTCGCCTGGACGATGGACCAATCGGTAAGATCGCGAAACAGGAGATCTGGCGAGTCCACGATGCCGGCCGCCATCTGCGCAGCGGTTCCGCCTCCCAGGGTAATGTTGCCTGAGCTGACGATGCCACGTCCCCCAATGTGCGGTTGCGCCTCAAGGACAATAACCGACGCGCCTGCCTCTGCGGCGGCGACTGCGGCGGCGAGGCCCGCCGAGCCGCAACCCAAAACGACGACATCGGCTACATGCGTGTCCGCAGCATTGGCAATGCTCGGCTGAAAAATGCTGCTGGCCACCCCTGCGGCGGCGATTCCGGCACCGGCCTTCAACAATGAGCGTCGGCTGACTGTCATTACGTTCTCCTCCTGATATTTTTAGACCAGCGCATTCGGGCCAGCGCATTCGGGATTGTGTGGATCTGGGCCTGAACAGCAAAACTCATTAATCGTGATCGCCGTAGAGACTTGGCCGACCGGAGTATTGCAGCATTCGCTCGCGCGACAACTGAGAAGATGTGATCTCGGTATAACGTTTACTCAACCCAGGCATGACCCCACCGCTCCACTCGATCGTTTCCAGGCTCCACCTGAAACAGCTGCGGCTCCTGGTCGCGCTGGGCGAGCACGGCTCGCTCCTGAAGGCCTCGCAGCAGGTCGCGTTGACGCAACCGGGTGCGAGCAAGGCATTGCAGGAAATCGAGACGACCTTCGGCACGCCGCTGTTCGTTCGCACCAACCGGGGCCTGGAGCCCAATGCCGTCGGCCATTGCGTGATCCGCTATGCGCGCCTGATCCAGACGGATCTCGCGCACCTGCGCGACGAGATCGTCGGAATCATGCGTGGCCAGGGCGGGCGGGTGGCGGCCGGCGTCATCATGGGCGCGGTGCCGCTGCTCACCGATGCCATCTCCGCGCTCGTTGCGCGGCAGGCCGACTTGTCCGTCGAGATCGTCGAGGACACCAGCGCCGCCCTGCTGGCCCAGCTCGACGCCGGCCGGCTCGACCTGGCGATCTGCCGCACGACCATCAGCCAGGCGCCGCAGGTCTACGACAGCGTGAAGCTCCAGGATGAAACGCTCGCGGTGATCGCGAACGTCGGCCATCCGCTGCGGCACGCGACGCCCGCGCCACCGATCGCGACGCTCACCAAAACCAGTCCGCATTCGCAAGAGCAAATACCTCGAGATGGTTCACATGATGCGCAAACGACAGGCGAGATTGCCTACTATCCACATCCCTCAATCGCCGAGCAGTTCGAAATCATTGCCGCCTGAGCCGCTGCCCACATAGCTTCCGTTCCGCCCCCGCTCCCGATTTGCGGCAGAACCGATATCTGTTCGTAGCTGCGATAACCGGACATTCCTGCTTATAGGAATATATTCCGGAGACCATCAAGGGATGGACTTCCTTTCACCCTCGGCGCATGTTTGCCATGGGCATTGGGGGCTTCAAATGAAACGGAAAATCGTGCTTGCCACACTGGCCGCGGCGGCTCTTACGCTGACGGGCCTCCAGCGAGCCACTTTGTCCAGCTTGCGATTGTGATCCCACCGGCCATGCCAGCACAGTCGGCAATCCAATCGAATACATCAGGGCCGCGCCCTATCAGTTGCGCACCCTGAACAACCTCAATCGCTACGCCCGAAAAAGCGAGGAGGACAATCAGCTTTGCCTTGTGTTGCGACCAGCCGAGACTTCCCAAGGCCGCCAAAACGGCGAATGCGGCGGCGTGGGTGAGCTTGCCATGATGCGTGAAGGTCACGCCCAAATCCTGCAGGAGCCACTCCGGAAAAAGAGCGAGCAGGAGAACGCCGGCCAACGCAGCAAGAAAAGCAGTCCTTGCCGCGATTGGATATGAGCCTGCGCGCAACAATATAGGTCAGCCCTTCATCCGAAATCTGGAGGCCACCGTCAGCACGAGGTGGTCCAGAACTAAAGCAGATTTTCAATCTCCGCTCCCCGGCGCATCGGCCGAACAGATGAAGCGTCTGCGTGCCGATGAGCAGCGAAGCGCTTCTGGCCGAATTGCCGAGCAAACCCTCGACAGCCCGGACCGCAGGTCGGCGGAGGATCAGATGATGACATTACGCATGTCGTCTGACCGCCTTCTTCTGCCGGATGTTTCTCGAAGCTGCCTGATCGAAATCCGCCCGATCTCGGTCATTCCTGATTTATGGGTTCACGACCTAGTTCATTGGCCATACGACCATAAGCATCGGCACAGCGACAATGACGACGAGGAACGACAGCGGCAGTCCCAGACGTGGATAATCGCTGAAACGGTAGCCGCCGGGGCCCATGACGAGCGTGTTGCACTGGTGGCCTATCGGGGTGAGAAAATCGCAGCCAGCACCAATGGCGACTGCCATCAGGAACGCCTCCGGCCTGTAGCCGAGATCGCCGGCAAATTCGGCGGCGATAGGCGCCATGACGAGAACGGTGGCGGCATTGTTGAGGAATGGCGTAACGGCCATCGCGGCGACAAGGATGAGCATCAGGGCGCCGGGCGCCGGCAGAATAGTCCCCAGTTTGGCAAGCTCGCCGGCAATCACTCCTGTCGCCCCTGTAGTGCGCAGCGAATCGCTCACAGGAATGAGAACGGCGAGCATGAGTAGGATTGGACCGTCCAGCGATTGGTAGACCTCCCGGATCGGGATGACCTTGAAAAGCACCATCCCGACCGCGGCCGCAAAGAAAGCCACGGAGACCGGGAGCAGCCCGAATGCAGTCGCCGCCATGGCGAGCGCCAAGATCGTTACCGGCGCGATACCCTTGCGGACGCTACCAAGCAGGATAGCCCTTTCTGCGAGCGGCAGGCAGCCGAGTTCACGCAGAATCTCGGGTATCGCCGCAGCATTGCCCTGTAGCACGACGACGTCGCCGAGCCTTAGCTGGATTTCGGCCAGCCTGCGGTCAAGGCGCTCGCCGTGGCGGCTGACAGCCAGGAGGTTGACATTGAAGCGGTCGTAAAGGGCAAGGCGCTGGGCTGTCCAGCCGATCAAAGGGGAGCTTTCACCGATTACGGCTTCGATAGCGATCATCTCGCTGGTCGTGTCGTCACCACCGACCCTGTCGCCCGTAACGCTGAGTTTGCCCTGGGAGACAAGGCGATCCAGCGCCTCTGGGTCGCCCTCGAGCAGCAGAATGTCGTTCGCCTTGAGGACAACGTCGGGCAGCGGCGTCATCCGCATCGTCCGATTGCGCAGGATCGACGTCACGATAGCATCGCCGCCGGAAAGCTTCATGAGGTCTGCGACGGTTTTGCCGAGCACCGTGGAATCGCTGACAATTCGAGCCTCGGTCAGGTAATTCTTGATGTCGATGGCTTCATTCAGCGACCCGCCTAGCTTTTCGCGCACCGGTAACAGCCAGTAGAAAGACATCAGGAAGATGGTTCCGGCGGCGGCCAGGGCGGCTCCAACAGGCGTAAAGTCGAACATTGTGAAGGCGGTGCCGGTCAGTTCCTCCCGCACACGCGACACAACGATATTGGGAGATGTTCCCACCTGCGTCATGAGCCCACCGAGCAGAGACCCGAACGCCATAGGCATCAGGAATATCGAGGGTGAAACGCTTGACCGGCGCGCGAACTGGAAGGCGATCGGGATCATGATAGCGAGCGCACCGATATTCTTTACAAAGGCAGATAGGATCGTGACCACGATCACCAGCAGCGCCAGTTGCGACCGAACTCCCGATACGTTCGGAACAAAGCGCTTGATGGCGACTTCCATGATGCCCGAGCGTGCTATGCCGGCGCTCACCAGCAAGGCGCTGCCGACAATGATCACGATATCGTCGCTGAATCCGCTAAAGGCTTCGTCAAAAGGCACAATACCAACCGCAAGCGCAAGCAAAAGTGCCGCGGCTGCGACCAGATCATATCGATAACGACCCGATACGAACGCTGCCATCATCACGAAGATAATGGCGAACGACAGGATTTGCGGCGTGGTCATTTCTTCGGATGCTCCGCCGCTAATGCGGCTGACCAGAACGGCCAAACCGCCCTTTAGTTGCTTTGGCTGATCACGGCGTTGCTGGCACGCTTGGCCATGACGACGCGCTCGGCACCTCGCCAGAATTAACATTTACTAATTACTGTCTCGGGGGCAACGGGCTTCGTACCTACCGCAGATCGGGCTGCAAACCGATCGGGCCGTGTCCTCCACCAGAAGCGCGCGCTTTGGGGTTGCCGGCGGCCCGGCAGCCTATTGGGGGTGACCGGCCGGCCACCGGGCCTGACCGGCTTGCGCCGGCTTATGAAAAGATGCGCTCATGCTAATATAATTGCAACATCGAGATGCCGATGCACGCACCGATCTGGCCTCCCGCGCCTAAAAAGCACTAACCAAGACGCCGTAGGTGATCGATTAGGGCGCGCAGCTTCGGGGCTACGTTGCGGCGGCTCGGATAATAAAGATAGAAGCCGGCAAAGCGCGGGCAATAATCCTCGAGAACCGGCACCAGCTCGCCCCGATCGATCGACGGCCGAAAGCTCTCTTCCATGCCGAAGGTGATGCCGGCGCCGGCGATGGCGAGCTTTATCATCAACGCCATGTCGTTGGTCGTGATCTCAGGCGCAACGGCGACGCTGAACTCCTTAACGTTCTCGGCGAATTCCCAACGATAGGGCGCGACTTTCGGTGCGCGGCGCCAGCCAATGCAGCGATGGCCCGCAAGCTCCCTCGGATGCGAAGGCGCCCCAAACCGATCGCGATAGGCCGGCGCGCAGACGGCCAGCTGCCGCTCATCGCCGGCGACAGACACCGCGATCATGTCCTGCTCGATCACTTCGCCGAGCCTGACGCCGGCATCGTATCCCTCGGCGACGATATCGAATTCCTCGTCCGTTACGGTGATGTCGATCTGAACCTCCGGATTGGCTTCGGCAAAGGTCGCCAGGAACGGCCCTGAGAGAAAGCGCTCGGCGATGGACGAGACGGCGAGGCGCAACTGCCCGCGTGGACGCCCCCGCAGGTCCCCGGTGGTCTCCACTGCCGCGTGCATGTCGGCAATGGCCGGCGCTATCTCGGCGTAGAGGCGTTCGCCAGCCTCGGTTAGGCTGACGCTTCGCGTCGTGCGCCGGACAAGCGCAATACCGAGCGTCTCTTCCAGCCGCTTCATCGCCTGGCTCACCGCCGAGCGGGTGACGCCCATGCGGTCCGCGGCCGCGCGAAAGCTCCGCTCCTCGGCGATGAGGGCAAACACAGCAAGCGCATTGAGATCCGGTTGCATTGGTTAGCTACACTTTCCACGCTGTGAAGGAATGGTCGCCTTATCGCAACAGTGAAACAGATCCATCTTCGTGGCAACTGCTGCATCGCGGTTCGCAAAGATCAATCAAACAAGATCAACCAGACGGAGACGAAACATGTCCCTCAACAAAGTCGTGCTCATCACCGGGGCTTCGAGCGGCATTGGCGCCGCCATCGGCCGGGAGCTGGGTGCCGCCGGAGCAAAAGTCATGCTCGGTGCGCGCCGTACCGATCGGCTGGACACGCTCGCGGAAGAGATCAGGGCAAAAGGCGGGGAGGCAATGACGCGCCGCCTCGATGTGACCGACCGCGCCGATGTCGCCGCCTTTGCCGAGGCGGCGCGCCAGGCCTGGGGACGCGTCGACGTGATCGTCAACAATGCCGGCGTCATGCCGTTGTCGCTGATGGTCTCGATGAAGATCGACGAGTGGGACCGAATGGTCGACGTCAACATCAAGGGCGTTCTCTACGGCATCGCCGCGGTGCTGCCGGAGATGACGGCCCGAGGCTCCGGCCACGTCGTCAACATTGCCTCGATCGGCGCGCTTTCGGTGTCGCCGACAGCCGCCGTCTATTGCGCAACCAAATATGCGGTCCGGGCGATCTCCGATGGCTTGCGGCAGGAGCACGACAACATCCGCGTCACCTGCATCCATCCCGGCGTGGTCGAGAGCGAGCTTGCCGACACGATCACCGATCCGGTGGCAGTGGAAGCGATGAAGACTTATCGCGCCATCGCGCTGCAGCCCGACGCGATCGGCCGTGCCGTGCGCTTCGCCATCGAACAGCCGGAGGATGTCGACGTGAACGAGATCGTCATCCGCCCGACAGCCAACACCTAAGGAGGCAACAATGGGTTTTCGTTTTCGCAACTCGTACTTCGCGATCGCCGTCGCGTTCCTGCTCGGCGCGGTCCCCCAAGCCGTCAAATCGCAGACGATGGAAGAGCGGCTGCAACGCGGCGATGCCGTCGTCAGGAGCCTGAACAATGGCGCTCCGCAGCCTACGCTGGAACGCATGAGACAGGAGTTTCCGTTCCTGGCTACAGCAACCCAGGGCTATGCGCTCGGCGACGTCTGGTCCCGTCCGGGGCTCGACAACCGCACACGCCAACTCGCCGCCGTCGCGGTTTTCGCAGCCATGGGTGAGGCCGCATTCATGAAGATTCATGCCGGCTATGCGTTGAATATCGGCGTGTCGGAGGGTGAGCTGAAGGAAATCATCTACATGGTGACGGTTCCGGCCGGATTCCCCCGCGCGATAAAAGCATCGCAAGCGCTCTCGGAGCTGTTCGCCGAGCGTCGCGCCGCTTCCGCCAAACAACCCTGAGGCGCTGTCCCATGAAACAGGTTCCAATACTTGCCGCTGCCGTGCTTCTCGCTAGCGCGGCCGTCCTACCGGTACAGAAAGGTCTCACCCAGATGAATATCAAGCAAAACACAGCTACCCAGGTTTCGGAAAGCCATCCCTATGTCGGGATGTGGGTCACGGCCGATGGCCATATCCGCCACAACTTGCTTCCAAACGGTCGCTATGACGAAGCGCGCGGAAACCGCGAGAGCGCATACCAGGGACGATATGAGATCCGAGGAAATCACATCGACTACTGGGATGACACCGGCTTCACAGCCGATGGCGAATTTATTGACGGCGTACTGCACCACGCCGGCATGATCTTGTACCGGAAGAAGTAGTGGCCGGTGATACTCGGCGTTTCGATTGCGAACAGAGACTGACGCATGATTGAGATACCGGGCGGCATAAAATACCGCCCGGCAGATCTCACCGCTTTTGGAAGCGGTGGGCGCGCGACTGGAGCAGCGCCAGCCCGATCGACACCAGCACCGCCATCGTGGCTGCATAGCCGATCAGCGGCCATGCGCTATCCCCATTCAACATCGTCACCGCCAACGTTCCGGCAGCGCCCACGATAAGGCTCTGAATGCAGAAATAGAATGCGACGGCCGATCCGGCGATGTCGTCGAATTCAGCAAGGGCGCCATTGGCCGTGACCGATGCGGTAAGGACGATGCCGGCCGCCATCACCCACATCGGCACGATGAAACTGCCGAAGGACGGTGAGCTGAAAACCTGGCCGAGACCGAGAAGAACCGCGCCGCACAGCAGCAAGATCATGCCGCGCACTACGCTTCCGGCAATCCCCCAGCGGACGACAAGGGCTTTTGCGAAGCGGGTTACTACGATCATGACAACCGCAACGGTCGCAAAGGCGAGACTGAACCGGAACTCCGAATAACCGGCCCGATCGATGAGGACACGCGGCGCCGTCGAGAAAAACACGAAGAAGGTGCCCATGGCCGCACTGAACGCCAATGTATAGGTCCAGAACGACAGGCTGGCGAAGATCGGCAGCACCGACCGGCGGACGCCGGCTTGGCCTTCGGGCCGGGTTTCGTGCCATCTGAACGCGGCGTTCAGTATGGCTGGTGCAGACAGCGCCGCCAGAACGATGAAGATCGCCCGCCACCCGAAATTGTCTGCAATCAGCGCTCCCGCGACGGGGCCGAGCGCCGGCACGAAGGCCAGCATCGAACTGAACAGGCCATAGATGACGACGCCTTCCGGGCGATCGGCATAGACGTCCCGAACCGTGGCGAAAGTTGCCACCAGCGCCGCCGAGGCGCCGAAGGCCTGCAGCAAACGAAAACCGAGAAAGTGCGTGGCAGTCGACGATGAGGCCACACCCAGCGAAGCGGCAGCAAAAAGCACGGCTCCGGCGAGCAGCGCCGGGCGCCGCCCGATACGGTCCGAGATCGGCCCGAACACGACCTGCCCCACGCCAAGCATCACCATGTAGAGGCTCAGCGTCAGCTGGATCACGAGTGGGCTCGTGCTCAGCATTGCGGGCATCGCCGGAACGACAGGAAGATAGATATCCATCGCCAGAGAGGCGAGAACGTCAAAAGGTGCCATCAGCAGCAAGGAAGCCGACAGCGAATGGCCCCATACGGGGCGTGTGATGGTCATGACAATTATCCGCTCGAATAAGAGAAATCCGGCGGCGTCTGCTTGTCAGCGATCGGCTGGAGTAAGTTCGACAGAGCGCCGCAACAACAAAGCGAGTTGTTGCGGCTTACCTGTCCGACGACTTTGCGGCTCCCATGCCGATGCTCCATGCGATAAAATGATTGAGCGAGCCCCTTACCCCGACTACCCCCGGCTTGACAACGACGTTGCAGGGACCTCGACGGAAGCCCTGCCTCGGGAATCCTGATAAAGACGTGTCGGATATTGCCGCTGCACCATATGTCATCTGGTGCGAAGCCAAAAGGGGGTCACCTTGCCAACCGAACCACGCTCTCCACGGCTTGCAGTGCTGATCGACGCAGACAATGCCTCGGCCAAGATCGCCGACGGGTTGTTCGAGGAAATCGCAAAGATCGGCGAGGCAAGCGTTCGTCGCATCTATGGCGATTTCTCCAGCACCCGTTCGAAAGCATGGGCCGATGTGCTGTCGAAGCACGCGATCATCCCGCAGCAGCAATTCGCTTACACCACCGGCAAGAACGCATCCGACATCACGCTCGTCATCGACGCAATGGACCTTCTCCACAGCGGGCGGTTCGAAGGCTTTTGCCTGGTGTCGTCCGACAGCGATTTCACCCGACTTGCCGCTCGTATCAGGGAGCACGGGGTCGACGTTTATGGATTTGGCGAGCACAAGACACCGGAGAGTTTTCGGCAGGCATGCCGCCGGTTCGTATACACCGAGAACCTGCTTCCGACTGCGCCAGCCAACGCTCAGGACGCGGCGCCGACGAAATCTCTGCAACCACCCAGCGCCGCGACGCCGATCATCACCAGGGTCATTTCACAGATGGAAACCGAGGACGGCTGGGTGCCGCTCGGCATTGTAGGCAATCAACTCGCCAATCTCGCATCGGACTTCGATCCGAGAACCTTCGGCTTCCGCAAGCTGAGCGATCTCGTGCGCAAGACCAATGCCTTTGAGATCGATCGTCCCGAGGGTGGAGCGGTGCGCATCAGGATCAAGCCGGCTGCGAGGAGCCGAGAAAAAGCGAAATCGGCCGCGTCGCGTTGACCTCCACGAGGGGCACCTGTGCCGGCCCGATTGGCCTCTGGTCGGACCACTATTTCGCTGGCGCAAACTGCCGTTTGGCGTATCATTTTCGTGGGAGAGGGTTCATGGCGGAGGAGGCCGATGAACATCGTTTCGAGAGTGCCTGTCGTTGACTTGACGGCCGAGGAGCTTGTTTCATCTGCGCTTTCAAAATTCCGCGCCGGCGACACCATATCGACCAGAGCCGCAATAGAAGCCATCCGCCGGGCAGGCCCAGCTTGTGACGACAGCGACGACCAACTGGTCGAGCTTATCGTCATGACCGCAATTGGTAGGACCATGGGGGTCGTGTTCGACCACCGGTCCCGCTGATGCATGTCACCCAAAAGCCCCGGCCTTCGGCTTGATTGCCTGGACTGGTCTGGTTACGCGGCAGGCTTCGAAACAGCGCCCCTCGCCTGTTACACGTGACGGCCCGTCGGGTCGCAATGACGCCCGTACACTTTCGCCGCCAGTCATCCGGCCGATTTCACAACGCAACCAAGCCTTTACCTTCTAGCCAGTTTGAAGTTGCCCTTACGTAATCTTCGTGTTCCGGTACAACCAGGGCGTTCATTGCAGCATGAGCAGCGGTCGCACCGCGCGTCAATTTGGGCGTGGGAAACAACAGCAGGAGACAACAATGGGCATTTTCGACAAGATCAAGGGCGCGATTTTTGGCAGCGCGGTTGCAGCTGAGCTGCCCGCTGCCGCACCTGCGTCGCCGTCTGCTTCGATCACCGCCCCCGAAGTGACCCCGACGGTGATTACCGGATCCGGGCCGGTGGTTGACACGACCGCTGCCGCGGCACCATCCGCGCCGGGCGCAAGTTCCACAGCCCCCGATGTCGCCGCCATTCTCAACAAGGCGGTTGCCGCCAAGGGGCAAAAGCTCAACTGGAAGAGCTCGATCGTCGACCTGATGAAGGCCCTCGATATCGACAGCAGCCTCGCCGCCCGCAAGGAGCTTGCTCGCGATCTGAACTACACCGGCGACATGAGCGACTCTGCAACCATGAATGTGTGGCTGCACGGTGCATTGATGAAAAAGCTTGCCGAAAATGGCGGCAAGATCCCAAGCGATCTGGCTGCCTAGTTCTGCCCAATTCTGCCTGGATCCCTGACCTTCGGAATGGGCCAGACCAAAAAGTGCGAGCGCCACCCGATGTCATCGAGAGGGGCTCGCTCAACGTCTCTGGAACGAATACCCCGCTGCGCCGTTCCTCTCGCTGGAGTTGAGGAGTGGCGTCAATGCGTGATGAACAATTCGACGTTCCCGTGACGATCGAGAGCGCACCGACCGGACGGCCCGTCTCTGTGACGAGGACGGTCCAGGCGGCCACGCTTCTGGTCGACACATGGCCAGACGAAAATCGCGGGCCGAAATATCGCGCAGCCTTGAAAGCCATGATGGATGCGATGGAGCAGCGTCGGGCAGTTGGCAGTGCGCGGCGGGCATTCACGGCCGCGGCTAAGGAAGCCCATCTGTTTGTGCGCGAAGGCCGGCGCTAAGGAACCTCACGAAATTTCCGTCGTTATGCTCCAGGGTCGAGACGAGGAGAACTGCCATGGCCGACGACAAGACCAAGACCGACAACCGCGATCGCTCGCAAGTGGCGGGCGATGAAGACTATGAGGTGAGGCATTTCGCCGAGGAAGCCGGCATCACTCCCGAGCAGGCTCGCACGCTGATCAAGCGCCACGGCACCGACCGCAAGGTGCTGAACGAAATCGCACAGAGCATAAAGGCGTTGTGATGGCTGGCAAGAGGGCCGCAATGGCCGATCGGAAGAAACGCGAACCGGACGACAAGGAAGCCCTGCGCCTCGCCGAAACCACCGATGTTTCGCCCAACCAAGCGAAAGATCTGATGCGCAAGCATGGCAAGGATAGCGCTAAGGTCGAGAAGGAAGCGAAGAACTTCAAGGCCGAAGGCTGAGCCACCGATTTGGCGGAGCGGCCGCTTACGACGTCGTGCGCCGCCACGGTCTGACGGCGCCGGCCGAGCTGAGCTGAGCGGTTTTATCGGTTTTCTAACAAATTCGGCCTATTCCCGTTCTAATAACGGGAGCTGGGCTTTTGGCGCAAACAGAGAAAATCGACACGCGACGAGCCATTGCGCTGTCTGTTGTCGTGCCGTGCTACAACGAAATCGGGGGGATCGCCGAGCTTTACCGGCGCGTCACAGCCGCTTGCCGTGAACAAGCGGGGCATTCCTACGAGATCGTCCTGGTCGTCGATGGAGCGACCGACGGTACGCGAGAGGCCATTTTCGAGCTCGCCAGACAGGACAGCCACGTCGTCGGATTGGATCTTGCCCGCAACTACGGCCACCAGATTGCGCTCAGCGCCGGCCTGGAGTTTTGCCGCGGCCAGCGCATTCTCATTCTCGATGCCGACCTTCAGGACCCGCCGGAATTACTCGAAGCCATGATGGCAAAGATGGATGAGGGTTTCGACGTCGTCTATGGCCAGCGGCTGAAGCGGCAAGGCGAAGGCTGGTTCAAGCGCGCGACGGCGGCCGTGTTCTACCGTCTGCTGCGCAGGATGGTCGATGTCGACATGGCGCTCGATTCCGGGGACTTTCGCCTGATGAGCCGCCGTGCGCTCGATCATCTCAATGCGATGCCCGAGCGCTACCGCTTCATTCGCGGCATGGTGAGTTGGATCGGTTTGAAACAGGTGGCCTTTCCCTATGAACGGCACCAGCGCTTCGCCGGCTCCACGCACTATCCCCTGAAGAAGATGGTGCTTCTGGCAATGGACGCGATGACCAGCTTCTCGATCGTGCCACTGCGGTTTGCCTCGCATCTCGGCATGATCTTCGGTTTGCTCGGACTTGCCGCGCTCGGCTACACGCTGTTCTCATGGTTTGCCGGCAGCGTCTTGCCCGGCTGGACCAGCCTAGCCGCTATCATCCTGATCCTTGGCAGTGTCCAGCTTCTGGTCCTCGGGATTTTCGGCGAGTATCTCGGGCGCATGTATATGGAGACCAAGCGACGGCCTCTCTATCTCGTCAACGAGATCGCTGCCCACGATCCCGCCGCCGCGAAGCTGCACGTCAATCAACTGCAGGAACTGGCTCGGGAAATGACGAAGGGAGCCGCGCGTGCTTCAGGCCGAGTTTGACCAGTTCGCGCAGGAATATCAGCAGCAGCACGCCGCAAGCATCCGGCTGAGCGGCGAAACGCCGGATTTCTTTGCGCAGTACAAGATCGACGACGTCGCGGCACGACTTGCTCGTTCCGGCGTGAAACCGCGGCGGGTACTCGACTTTGGCGCCGGCGTCGGCAATTCGCTGGGACCGATGCGGGCTGCGTTTCCCGACAGCGAAATCACCTTGCTCGACCCGTCCTCACAGTCGCTCGACATCGCCCACAAGCGCTTTCCCGGCCAGGCTCGTTTCAGGCATTTCGACGGCGAAACGATCCCTTTTGCAGACGGCAGTTTCGATCTCGTCTTCGCCGCCTGTGTGTTCCATCACATCCCTGAAAACCTCCATGTCGGTCTGATCAAGGAGATCGAGCGCGTGCTGGCTGACGGCGGCAGCTTCTTTCTGTTCGAGCACAATCCCTGGAATCCTCTGACGACGCACGCCGTCCGAAGCTGTGCCTTCGACGAGAACGCGGTTCTGATCAACGGCCGCGACATGCGAGCGCGAGTGGCCGCAGCAGGCTTCTCCAGGGCCGATATCGTCTACCGGATTTTTTTTCCGCGCCTGTTCGCAAGATTGCGGCCCCTGGAACGCTACTTGAGCGGGATTCCTGTGGGGGCTCAATATTTCGTGCATGCGCTCAAGCCTGCCTGACCGAACGCCTTGCCCCTCGGATGAGCGACACGCCGAAACCTCTGATCAATCTGCCGCAAAGCGGTCTGGAGACATGATATGAACGTGGTTCAGGCGACCATGGTGGCGGCGTCGCCGGTCAATGACGCCCAGCGGTCGCGGTTGATGTTCTGCCTGCTCGTCGTGCCTATCATTGCGTTCGCGCTTTGCGCCCATGCGGTCGAAATCCTGCAGGATCCCGACTGCTGGTGGCAGGTCAAGGTGGGACTCGACCTGCTGGCAAATCGTACGTTCCCGCTTGTCGACAGCTATTCTCATACCTTCGCCGGCCAGCCATGGATCGCCAAGGAATGGCTTGGGCAGATTCTCCTCGCATTCGCCTACACGGCAGGCGGCTGGAACGGCGTGGCGATGCTGATCATCGCCACCATCGCGCTGACGATGTCGCTGCTGTCATGGCATCTCAGCACCTGGCTGAGACCGATCGCAGCGGTCGGACTGGCCTTGTTCGCGGCGGCCATGATCTCTCCCATCTACACCGCACGTCCCCACATCTTCACCTTGCCCATTATCGTGATCTGGGCTGCAACGCTTTTCCGCACGGCGCGCAATGAGCAAGCACCGCCTCTCTGGCTGCTTGGTCTTCTTGTGCTATGGGCCAATCTCCACGCGACCTTTACTCTGGGCTTCGTCATTGCGGCCTTCGCCGGCCTCGATCTTCTTGCGCGAACCCGCCTGTCCAACCCCGTGCTCCTCGCCAAATGGGTGGCTTTCGGTCTGCTTTGCCCGCTGGTCAGCCTGATCAATCCCTATGGCGTCAAGGCCATCCTCGCCACATTCACCGTAGCCTACGGCAATGAAGCGGTTCCCCTGATCGCCGAGTGGCGACCCTTCGACGCCTCGGATCAACCGCTCCAGGAAGTGGGTATCTTGCTGTTCGTTTTCGCGCTGCTTGTGTCGAGACTTCGCATCGGCTGGGCCAAGGCTCTGTTCATCATCTTTGCCCTGCATATCTACCTCACCCATTTGCGCTTCATGTATCTGTTCTTCCTGCTGGTGCCGATCGTGATTGCGGCCGAGATAGCGGAGCAATATCCAGCACTTTCCCTGGCGAAGTGGATTGAGGACAAGCGCGACGGGCTGGAACGGTTTTTCGCCAAATGGTTTTACCAGATCTGCGGCGTGGCAGGCGTTTTGGCGATGGGCGCGGTAGCCACGCTCACCAGCGCCTATCAGGTCGAGCCGAGCCAGAAGACTTCCGCCCGGGACGCGCTTGCATTCGCCGAGAGTCATCATCTGTCAGGCAATGTCCTGAATTCTTACAATTTCGGCGGCACCCTGATCTTCCACGGCTTCAAGACATTCATTGACGGTCGGACGGATCAGCTCTTTCTCAACGGCTTCACGAATACCAACACCGAAATGGGCCGTAGCGGCGGAAAGCCGGTCCTCGAGGCACAGCTCAACAAATATGCGATCGATTGGGCGCTGCTGACCGCGGACGACAGCCGCATTCCCTTCTTCGACGAGTTGGGATGGAAACGGGCATATTCCGACAAATACGCCGTGATCTACGTGCCCGGCGCCTGATTTCGGCGTCGATCGGTAACCACGCTGCGCGCCCATCGGCTGAGGCCGCTCATCGCGGCGCTGGAACTGGAAAGCAATCCAATTCCGGTGAAATACGCGCTGCATCTCGCGCTGGGGCTGAGCGCCGATATCCGCTTGCCGCTGCCTTCGGTGCAGCCGGAAACAGCCGGCGCCATTCGCGAGGCGATGCTGATACTTGCCGAGAACGACAGCAATGTCTTCCGCTCAAGACGGGCTGTCGTCGGCGCTGGATATTGGGGGCCGAACGCGCCCTATCGGACAGTCACTTCTAAGCCCGAAACGCGCTTCAGCAGTGTAAATCTTTATAGGAATTTTATTTCTTTTCTGTCCGGAACGTCTCGAATCTTTATGGTATTTTGATCCATATTCTGTCGAGAACATGCAACTCGGCCCAGATCACCATCACGGTCGGTGTCTCCATACTTTCGACATGCCGATCGCAGGTGTGCAAAGCAGAAGAAAATAAAACTGGAACAAGGAACATCCGCGATGGACATCATCGTTCTCGGAATTGGGGTTTTGTCTTTTGCCCTGTTCTTCGCCTACATCAAAGCTTGCGACAGTCTTTAGGCGGAAGGATCCCAAAAATGCTTGTCGACTATATCCTCGGTGGCGGCGTGACCTTGTTTCTTCTCGCCTACCTGACTTACGCCCTCGTTCGCCCAGAACGCTTCTGACAGCAACTGGCGCCAGGCACGGAAAGCTATGTCAATGACTCTCTACGGATGGCTACAGATCCTCGTCTATTGCGGCATCGTCGTTTTGCTCGTGAAGCCGCTCGGCGGCTACATGTATCGCGTTTTCAGCGGCGACCGCACATTCCTCTCGCCGATTCTGGCCCCCGTCGAGCGGAGCCTTTATCGCATCTCGGGAACCAGCGAGCGCGAGGAGCAGCACTGGACCTCCTATGCAGCGGCCTTGCTGTTCTTCAACCTGGCCGGCTTCCTGGTGCTTTACTTCCTGCAACGGCTGCAAGGCAGCCTGCCTTACAATCCCGCCGGCATGACCGCCGTCGAACCCGGGCTCGCCTTCAACACCGCCGCCAGCTTCATGACCAACACCAACTGGCAGAACTATGGCGGCGAAGGCACGATGTCCTATCTCGTGCAGATGGCCGGGCTCACCGTGCAGAACTTCCTGTCGGCTGCAACCGGTATCGCCATCGCGATCGCGCTGATCCGCGGCTTCACCAAGGCTTCTGGCAAATCGATCGGCAATTTCTGGGTCGACATGACCCGGTCCACCCTTTACCTGCTGTTGCCGCTCTGCATCGTGCTGACGCTGGTCTATGTCTATCTCGGCGTGCCGCAGACGCTCGGCGCCTACATCAGCGCAACCACGCTCGAAGGCGCACAGCAGACGATCGCAGTCGGCCCCGTCGCTTCGCAGATCGCCATCAAGATGCTCGGCACCAATGGCGGCGGCTTCTTCAACGCCAATGCCGCGCATCCGTTTGAAAATCCCGACGCGATCTCGAACCTGATCCAAATGGTTTCGATCTTCGCCATCGGTGCGGCGCTGACCAACGTCTTCGGCCGCATGAACGGCAACCAGCGCCAGGGTTGGGCGATCCTGACTGCGATGGGCGTCCTGTTCATCGCTGGCGTTGCCGTCTGCTACTGGGCGGAAGCATCGGGCAATCCGCTGGTTCACGTCCTGGGCATCGACGGCGGCAACATGGAAGGCAAGGAAATGCGTTTCGGCATCGCCTTGTCGGCGCTGTTTGCGGTCGTCACCACGGCCGCGTCCTGTGGCGCCGTCAATGCCATGCATGATAGCTTCACCGCACTTGGCGGCATGATCCCGATCATCAACATGCAACTCGGCGAGGTCATCGTCGGCGGCGTCGGCGCCGGCCTCTACGGCATCCTGATGTACATCGTGATCGCCGTCTTCGTCGCCGGACTGATGGTCGGACGCACGCCCGAATACCTCGGCAAGAAGATCGAGGCTAAGGAGATCAAGATGGCAATGCTGGCCATTCTCTGCCTGCCGCTGGCGATGCTGGTCTTCACCGCCATCGCGGTGGTGCTGCCGACAGGCGTCGCTTCCATGGCCAATGCCGGCCCGCACGGCTTCTCCGAGGTTCTCTATGCCTACACCTCGGCTGCCGCCAACAACGGCTCGGCCTTTGGCGGCCTGACCGGCAACACGCCCTGGTACAACATCACGCTCGGCATCGGCATGCTGATGGGCCGCTTCCTGGTCATCATCCCGGCTTTGGCAATTGCCGGTTCGCTGGTCGCCAAAAAGACGGTGCCCGCCTCCGCCGGCACCTTCCCGACCGACGGGACGTTGTTCGTCGGACTGCTGGTCGGCGTCATCCTGATCGTTGGCGGCCTCACCTTCTTCCCGGCTCTGGCGGTTGGGCCGATCGTCGAGCACCTGGCTGGCATCCACGGGCAGACATTCTGAAAACCGCCCCGCCTTGGATCCCCAGCTTGGATCCCCCACCTTGGATCAATGTCATGTCCTGGTTCGAAACCATACGTCGCAAGATTCGCCATCGGGCAGATCAGAAGGGCGAGGCAAACCCTCCGCCTTTCCCGACCCTGTCCACCTTCTTCGGCATTGCGGCAGTCATGTTCGTGATCTGGTTGCTGGCCTCCGGGCTTCCGCATCTGCTTTCGGCATACGATCGATCGGTGCCATCCAACAACATCGACACTGGAGCCACTAAATGAGCCAGTCCAAATCGGCTGTAATCATGGATGCCCGCATCCTGCTGCCTGCCATCGGCGGCGCCTTCAGGAAACTGAACCCGCGCACCTTGATGCGGAATCCGGTGATGTTCGTCGTCGCCGTCGTCTCGGCACTCACCACTGTCCTGTTTGCCAAGGATCTTGTCACTGGCGGCGGCGATCTCGGCTTCTCGCTGCAGATCATCATCTGGCTGTGGTTCACCGTGCTTTTCGCCAACTTCGCCGAAGCGGTCGCCGAAGGCCGAGGCAAGGCGCAGGCCGATTCGCTGCGCAAGGCGCGCACCGAAACCCAGGCCAAGCTATTGACCGGCGACGACCGCAGCAAGTTCAAGCTTGTGCCGGGCACAGGCCTGAAGGTCGGCGACGTGGTGCTCGTCGAGGCCGGCGACATCATCCCGTCGGACGGCGAGGTGATCGAAGGCGTCGCCTCGGTCAACGAGGCGGCGATAACAGGCGAATCCGCTCCGGTCATTCGCGAATCCGGCGGCGACCGCTCCGCGGTGACCGGCGGCACGCAGGTACTGTCCGACTGGATCCGCGTGCGCATCACCGCCGCCTCCGGCCATACGTTCCTCGACCGCATGATCTCGCTCGTCGAAGGCGCCGAGCGTCAGAAGACGCCCAACGAGATCGCGCTCAACATCCTGCTCGTCGGCATGACGCTGATCTTCGTGCTGGCAACAGCGACGATCCCGAGCTTCGCCTCCTATTCGGGCGGCTACATCTCGGTGACCGTCCTGGTCGCCCTGTTCGTGACCTTGATCCCGACGACGATCGGCGCGCTGCTTTCGGCCATCGGCATCGCCGGCATGGATCGTCTGGTGCGCTTCAACGTACTGGCCATGTCGGGCCGCGCCGTCGAGGCGGCGGGCGACGTCGACACGCTGCTGCTCGACAAGACCGGTACGATCACGCTCGGCAACCGCCAGGCGACGGCATTCCGCCCGGTCAAGGGCGTCACCGAACAGGAGCTGGCCGACGCGGCGCAGCTTGCCTCGCTTGCCGATGAAACGCCGGAAGGCCGCTCGATAGTCGTGCTGGCCAAGGAGAAATACGCCATCCGCGCCCGCGATATGGCAACACTGCATGCCACTTTCGTGCCCTTCACCGCGCAAACCCGCATGAGCGGCGTCGACATCGATGGCTCGTCGGTCCGCAAGGGCGCCGTCGATTCGGTGCTCGCCCACGTCAATCAGTCGACTGTCGCCACCCATGCTACGCGCCCCAGCAGCGACACCGTCCGCGACCTGCAGGCAATCGCCGACGACATCGCCAAATCCGGCGGCACGCCGCTGGCGGTCGAGCGCGACGGACGCCTGCTCGGCGTCGTCCATCTCAAGGACATCGTCAAGGGCGGCATCAGGGAACGGTTCGCCGAACTGCGCAAGATGGGCATCCGAACGGTGATGATCACCGGCGACAATCCGATGACGGCGGCGGCGATCGCAGCGGAAGCCGGCGTCGACGACTTCCTTGCCCAGGCGACGCCCGAGGACAAGCTGAAGCTGATCCGCGACGAACAGGCCAAGGGCAAGCTCGTCGCCATGTGCGGCGACGGCACCAATGATGCGCCCGCCCTTGCTCAGGCCGATGTCGGCGTTGCCATGAACACCGGCACGGTCGCCGCGCGCGAAGCCGGCAACATGGTCGACCTCGATAGCGATCCGACCAAGCTGATCGAGATCGTTGAAATCGGCAAGGCGCTGCTGATGACTCGCGGCTCGCTGACGACCTTCTCGATCGCCAACGACGTGGCCAAGTACTTCGCCATCATCCCGGCCATCTTCGCCGTCTTCTACATCGCGCCGGGGCAGACATCAGGCCCTCTGCAGGCGCTCAACATCATGCATCTGGCAACGCCGCAGAGCGCCATTCTCTCGGCCATCATCTTCAACGCGCTGATTATCATCGCGCTGATCCCGCTGTCGCTCAGAGGCGTCAAATATCGCGCGATCGGCGCCGGGGCGCTGCTCAGCCGCAACCTTCTTGTCTATGGCCTCGGCGGTATCATCGTCCCCTTCGTCGGCATCAAGGCGATCGACATGGCCATCACCGCGCTTGGCCTCGCATAAGGAATTACGTCCATGCTCAAGCAAATCAGACCCGCGATCATCATGATCGTTTTATTCACCGTGCTAACCGGCCTGATCTACCCGATCGGCATGACCGGCATTGCTCAGGCTGTGTTCCCGCGCCAGGCCAATGGCAGTCTGATCGAGAAAGACGGCAAGGTCATCGGCTCCGAACTGATCGGCCAGCCCTTTGCCGGCGACCGCTATTTTCATGGCCGCCCATCGGCCGCCGGCGACGGCTACAATGCCAGCGCATCGAGCGGTTCGAATCTCGGCCCGACCAATCCCAAGCTGATCGACCGCATCAAGGGCGATACCGACAGGCTGAAGGCGGAAAATCCGGACCAGCCGGTGCCGATGGATCTGGTCACGACTTCAGGCAGCGGCCTCGATCCGCATATCAGCCCCGAAGCCGCCTATTTCCAGGTCGCCAGGGTGGCCAAGGCCAGGGGGATGGATGAAGCCGGGATCAAATCCCTGGTCGACAGCCATGTCGAGAACCGCGAGCTCGGTTTCATGGGAGAGCCGGTGGTCAATGTGCTGGCGCTCAACTTGGCGCTCGACGAGGCGACCAAGCAATGAATGGCAGGCCGGGGATCGACACCACCTCCGGCGCCATTCATGATCGATTCTGATGCCGGACGACAGCCGCAACGAAACCAGACCATCACCCGACGCACTGCTTGATCATGCGGAACGGGAGGCGCGCGGTCGCCTGCGGATATTTCTGGGCGCAGCGCCCGGTGTCGGCAAGACCTACGAGATGCTGATGTCAGGCCGTGCAAGATTGGCCGACGGGGTGGACGTTGTGATCGGCGTCGTCGAAACGCACGGCCGCAAGGAAACCCAAGCGCTGGTCGACGGCTATGAGGTGATTCCGCGGCGCCAGGTCGACTACAAAGGGCGCATCCTCGAAGAGATGGATATCGATGCCATTCTGGCCCGGCGCCCGGCGCTGGTCCTCGTCGACGAGCTCGCCCATACCAACGCGCCGGGCAGCCGCCATCCCAAGCGTTATCTCGACGTCCAGGAAATCCTGACGCACGGCATCGACGTCTATACGACGCTCAACATCCAGCATGTCGAAAGCCTGAACGACGTCGTCGCCCAGATCACGCGCGTCAGGGTGCGTGAGACGGTTCCAGACTCCATCATCGACCATGCCGACGACATCGAGATCATCGATCTCACGCCCGACGACCTGATCAAGCGGCTCGAGGAAGGCAAGGTCTATTTCCCGCAGACCGCCCAGCGCGCCATCGAGAACTATTTCTCGCCGGGCAATCTGACGGCGCTCAGGGAGCTGGCGCTCCGCCGCACTGCTCAGCGCGTCGACGAGCAGTTGCTGATCCACATGCAGGCCCACGCGATACCGGGGCCCTGGGCGGCCAGCGAACGTGTCCTGGTCTGGGTCGACGAGGATCCGCGCAGCGCATCCCTAGTGCGCTATGCTCGCCGCCAGGCCGACCGACTTCGCGCATCATGGCTGGCGCTCTACGTCGAAACGCCTCGTTCCCTGTCCGAGCAGGATCGCGACAGGCTCGCATCGACGCTTCGCCTCGCCGAACAATTGGGCGGCGTTGCCGTCACCATACCCGGTCAGGACGTCGCCGCCGACATCCTGCGCTACGCGGCGGCAAACAACGTCACCCACATCATAACGGGCAAGCCGCGCAAGCCGCGCTGGCGGCAGTTGTTCGACGGTTCCGTCACCTATGATCTGATACGCGACGCCGGCAAGATTAGCGTTCACGTCGTCTCCGGCGACGACCAAACACAAGTCCAGCCGGCACGAGGTGTCACCCCGGCGCGAGCGGCGCGTTTCGACGTCAAGCCCTATTTGATCGTCACCGCTTACGTTGTCGCAGGGTTGCTTTTCGGGCTGCTGTTGTCGCGCGTGCTCGACGTGCGCAACATCGCCCTTGTCTTCCTGATGGGAGTGCTGGTGTCCGCCGTCACGGCGGGCCTGTGGCCGGCGATATTCGCTTCCGTTCTCAGCGCCATGGCCTTCAACTTCTTCTTTCTCGATCCGCTGTACACGTTGAACATCAGCGATCCGGAAAGCGCCGTCGCGCTCGGCTTCTTCTTCTGCGTGGCAGTCATTGCCAGCAATCTGACGGCGCGGGTGCAGCGCCAGGCCGTGGCGGCACAGTCCCGCGCCCGCACAACCGAGGATCTATATCTGTTCTCGAAGAAGCTGGCCGGAACAGGCACGCTCGATGACGTTCTCTGGGCGACCGCCTTCCAGATCGCCTCGATGCTGAAGCTTCGTGTGGTGCTGCTTCTGCCCGAAAACGGCACGATTACGGTCAAGGCCGGCTATCCGCCCGACGACACTCTGGCCGAAGCCGACATCGCCGCGGCACTCTGGGCTTGGGAGCACAACCGGGCTGCGGGACGCGGCGCCGACACGCTGCCCGGAGCAAGACGCCTGTATCTGCCGTTGCGGACCGGGCGCACCGCCGTTGGGGTCGTTGGCCTCGACAACGACAAGCAAGGACCGCTGCTGACGCCCGAACAGCAGCGGCTGCTCGATGCCCTCACCGACCAGGCGGCGGTGGCCATCGAACGCATCCAGCTTGTCGCCGACGTCGACCGGGCCAAGCTTGCTGCGGAGGCGGACCGCCTGCGCTCGGCGCTGCTGACCTCGATTTCCCACGACCTGAAAACGCCGCTTGCAGCGATCATGGGCGCTGCCGGCACGCTCAGGGAATTCGCACCGGCACTTCCCGAACCGGATCGTGCGGACCTGCTGTCGACCGTGCTCGACGAATCGGAGCGGCTGAACCGCTTCATCGCCAACCTGCTCGACATGACCAAGATCGAATCCGGGGCGATGGAGCCGAACTACGCCTTTCACTATGTCGGCGATATTGTCGGTTCCGCACTGCACCGGGCCAGGAAAATTATCGGCGAACATAAGACCGATATAGATATTCCCGCCGACCTGCCAATGCTGAGGCTTGACCCTGTTTTGTTTGAGCAGGTGCTGTTCAACCTCCTCGACAATGCCGCGAAGTATGCGCCGTCCGGTTCGACGATCCGCCTGCAGGGCTGGCTCGACAACGGCTTCGTCACCCTGCAGATCATGGATGAAGGGCCGGGCATTCCGCCGGCCGATCTGGAGCGCGTTTTCGACACGTTCTACCGGGTGCGCAAAGGCGATCAGGTCCGTGCCGGCACCGGGCTTGGACTTTCGATCTGCCGCGGCTTCATCGAAGCGATGGGCGGGACGATTTCGGCGGCCAACAGGACCGACCATTCTGGTGCGGTTTTTACCATCAGAATGCCGGTGCCGACGGAATTGCCGACTGTGGACGACCCCAACGGCGAGGACCAAGATGTTGGCGCCCCCGACATGGATGACTTGCCATGACCAATCTGGACGTCAGGATATTGGTCGTCGATGACGAGCCGCCGATCCGCAAGCTGCTTCGCGTCGGCCTTGGCAGCCAGGGCTATTCGATCAGTGAGGCGCCCAACGCCAAAACCGCGATCGAACTCATGGAGACTGAAAAGCCGGACCTGGTCCTGCTCGATCTCGGCCTGCCCGGCATGGGCGGTCACGAATTGCTGCGCAAGTGGCGGGATGACGGCTTCGACATTCCCGTGGTCATCCTTTCCAGCCGCACCGATGAGGCCGGCATCGTCTCGGCACTTGAACTCGGCGCCGACGACTATGTCACCAAGCCGTTCGGCATGAACGAGCTCGTCGCGCGCATCCGCGTGGCGCTTCGTCACAAATTACAGCAACAGGGCGAGAAGCCGGTTTTCCATACTGGCGATCTCACGGTCGATCTGGTGAAGCGCATCGTCACCGTCGAGGGCAGGGAGATAAAGCTTTCGCCGAAGGAATATGATATCCTCCGCACCCTCGTGCAGCACGCCGGCAGGGTTCTTACCCACCAGTTTCTGCTGAAGCAGGTCTGGGGCGATTCGACCGACGTGCAGTATCTCAGGGTCTATGTGCGGCAGCTCAGGCAAAAGATCGAGAAGACGCCCGACCAGCCGCGCTACATCACCACCGAAACCGGCGTTGGATACCGCCTGCGCGAAATCGACTGAGCGGCGCCATGACTGTAGGGGATTTAGGTCTCAATCGGCCGAGAGCTCCGCGGTTCGGGCAAGCGCACCACTGAAGCCGGCTAATGAGATGGAAAAGCTGACCGGCTGACCGCTATCCGCCGTAACCGCATTGATCTTCAGCGTCGTGGCATCCTTGAGCAGAGGCGTGATTTTCGCATCGAACGCCACCGGCACCAGGCAGCCGACGACTTGGCAGGTGCTGAATTGCAAAGTATCCTCGAGCTTCTTGTCGTCGACTTCGAGATTTATGCCCTTGGCCAATGCCAGCCCGAACGGCAGTGCCAAGGTGCCATTGGCTTGTTCAGCGGTCCTGGTCGCCAATTCTATCGCCAAAAGGCGCTGGCCGCCCTGCTTGTTGAACTGCTGATGCGACAGGCTGCATGCCTTGCTCGTGCCGGCGATCTTGCAATTGACCGTCCAGTCGCCATGGGTTTCGGACAAGGCCGACGCGCCACCGGGCAGTTGCGGCGGCTTGGCCGCATCAACCGACCCCACGTTGTCGGTCTTAGTCTGCGCCAATGCCAGCGCGGCCGGAAGGCCGACGACGAAAGCGGTGCACAGCACGCCCGCGAAATACGTCCGCTTTCCCATGATGACCCTCTGCCCTCCACCTCAAGCCAGCTAGAAGCTGACCTTGAGGGACACGCTGACCGCGTTCTGTTTTACTGTTCCCCGAAGTCGCCATTGTACCTGACGGCCTTGCCGACGCCATTCACGCATTGAGTTCGAGACCGGCACCGACGCGATAGAGCGGCGAATCGACCTTTTCTGTCAAGTGCAGCGTTGGATTGCCGGGGCAGGTCTTCCATGGCCGCGAAACGGCCCGGCATATATGGGTCGACGGAATTTGAGTTCCGGTAACCGGTCAATCCCGCCCCGGCGAGGCTTTAACCATGGCATAGCCGGGCAAATGCCCTATATGATTGCAAGGTTTCTGTTTCGTGCGGGAATGAATGGATGTCGCCGCTTCGCCTCTCGACGATCTTGATGTCGGCAATGCTGGTAACAGCAATGCTGTCAGGCTCGGCTGTCGCCGCGCAGATCGTCAGTCCTGCCAACCGCAACAACGCGCTGGTCCGGCAAAACGAATTGCAGATGCTTGAGAACAGGCTGCGGCGGCAGCAATATCAGCAGCAGCAGCAGCAGTTCCGTGCTCAGGATCGGGAGATCGCGCCGTCGCAGCGGCCTGATGTGCAGCAGATGAGGCCTACTTGCCAGTTGCAGCGGTCGGGCAGCCGCTATATCAGCACCTGCCGCTGATGAGCCGGCGCTTTCATTTATTTAGCCGACTTATATGCTTGAACGCCGCTGTTCTTGAAGTAGGATCGAAGGCGGTTTTGATTTCGCAACGTGCCTTTGCGCTTGGGCACTGCCCTGATTGGATCGTCGGGAATGGCAGCCACCAAGAAGAAGGTCGTACGCAAGGCAAGGAAGGGGGAGCGGGTCCGTCAGGTCGCGGCTATTCCTTTTCGGCTGAGCGAGCATGGTGACGTCGAGGTGATGCTGGTCACCTCGATATCGACAAGGCGCTTTATCGTACCCAAGGGCTGGCCGATGAAGGGCAAGAGCGGGCGCAAGGCAGCCACCATCGAAGCGCAGGAGGAAGCCGGCGTCCTCGGCAAGACGCTGAAGCAGCCGGCCGGCACCTATTCCTACTGGAAGCGGCTGACGAACCGGTTCGTCCGCGTCGACGTCACCGTCTATCTGCTGGCGGTGACCGAGGAGCTGGCCAACTGGCAGGAAGCCAACAGGCGGCAACGGGCATGGCTGACGCCGGAAGACGCAGCAGTGCTTATCGACGAGCCCGAGCTGTCAACGCTGCTGAAGAACTTGAAGGTTTCCCAAACTGCGCCCGCTAGCGAGCTTGAACCAGGGCCTCATTTGGAATCGTCGTCTCCCTGAGGAAAAGGCCGCACCGGCGTGCCGGTATAGGCCCACAACCATTCGCGCGGCAGCGGCCCCTTGTTGCGGTCGCTCTGCTGCGACTGCTCCCACGCATGCGCCAATATGCCGACCGATCGCGACAACACGAAGAGGCCGCGCGTCAGCGGCGGCGGAAAGCCGAGCTCGCCATAGATGACGGCGGTGGCGCCGTCGATGTTGAGCGGGATCTTCTTTCCCTTGCGCCGTGCAACCTCGTCCTCGACAGCTTCGGCGATGTCGGCGAAACGTCCGCTGACGACGCCGCGCGCGGCAAAATCGCGGGTTAGCTCGATGAGGCGCGGCGCCCGCGGATCGACCGGGTGGAAGCGGTGCCCGAACCCCGGCACATAGGATTTTTCCTCGGCGAAGAAACGATCCAGTCGCGTCGCTACGGCATCGGCGAGCGCCGCCCCTGCGTCCAATGCAACGGCAATCTCACCATAGAAGGCAAGCGCCTGCTCGCCGGCGCCGCCATGCACATCGCCAAGCACGTTGATGGCCGAGGCCATGGCGCTGTTGATGCCGACGCCGCAGGTGGCCGCCATGCGGGCGATGGCGATCGACGGCGCCTGCGGCCCGTGGTCGACGGCCGCACCGAGCGCGATGCCGAGCAGCGCCGCCTGCTCCTCGCCAGGCAGTTCGCCACGCAGCATCAGCCAGATCATCGCCGGAAAGCTGACGCGGCCGATCAGGTCCTGGATCTCATAGCCGCGCAGCCGGATCACGCCGGGGCGCATTTCGATGATATCGGTCTGCCACCATTCCTCGCCCCGCTCGCGGCCGTTTTTTTTCCCAACGTGGCTCATGCCTGCGCTCTCTTTTTTGCCCGGGGCGGCAGGCTGGCGAATACCTCGTCCATATGTTCGCCCAATCTTGGCGGCGGCTTGGTCGGCAAGGGTGCGGTGCCATCGACCATGAACCCGCCGCGCACGACGGTCAGCGGTCGGTCGATGTTTGGCATGCCATCGAAACGAGTGGTCATGTCGCGTTCGATCACTTGCTGCTCGGCCAGTATCTGCGGGATCGTCAGCACCCTGCCCGCCGGCACGCCTGCCCGATTGAGCGTCTCCTCCCAGGTCGCGGCCGAGCCACTCGCCAGGGCGTCCTCGATCAGCGCCTTCAAGGCGATGCGATTGCGCTTGCGCGTTTCGCGCTCGGCAAAGCGCGGGTCCGACGCCAGGCCGGGCAGCCCGATCAACCGGCAAAGCGTGACGAACTGCTCCTGCTTGTTGGCGGCGATGTTGAGCAGACCGTCGCCTGTGCGAAACGTTCCGGAAGGTGCAGCCGTCATGTTCTCATTGCCCATCGGCTGCGGCTCGACGTCGGCAGTGAGATAGTTGGAAACCGGCCAACCCAACGCAGAGAGCGTGCATTCGAGCATCGACACGTCGAGGAAGGCGCCCTCGCTTGTCGTCTTCTGCTTCACAAGTGCCGCAGTGATGGCAAACGCCCCGACCAGCCCGCCCAGCGTGTCGGCGACGGGATAGCCGACACGCAACGGCGCCGTCTCCGGCGTGCCGGTGATGCTCATGATGCCGGACAGGCCCTGGATGATCTGGTCGTAGGCCGGATTGTCGCGCATCGGCCCCGTCTGGCCGAAGCCCGAAATCGCGCAATAGACAAGGCTGGGGCGGACCTCCTTCAGCCTCGCATAGCCGAGCCCCAGCCTATCCATCACCCCTGGTCGAAAATTCTCGACCAGCGCGTCGGCGGAGGCGACCAGATCGAGGAAGCGTTCGCGATCGGCCTCTTTCTTAAGATTGAGCACCACCGATCGTTTGCCGGCGTTCTGCGCCAGGAACGAAGCGCCCATGCCGGTGCTGTTGAGTTCCGGCGAGCCGCCGAGCTGGCGTGCCAGATCGCCGCCCTGCGGCGCTTCGACCTTGATCACGTCGGCCCCGAGCAGCGCCAGCTGATAGGCGCAGTAGGGGCCGGCCAGGACATTGGTCAGGTCGAGGACGCGGATACCGGACAGCAGATCGGTCATGATGTCACAAACAGATCAGGCATCGCCCGGCACATGCTCCGGCCCACGCGTGCGCCTGCGCTCGATGTAGGTCCAGATATGCGGCCCAATCAGCCCGATGAACGCCAGCGTCAGCAGCGTCAGCGACAGCTTGTGCGTGTAGAACACCGACCAGTCGCCATTCGAGATCGTCATCGCCCGGCGGAACTGCGTTTCGGCGAGCGGCCCCAGGATCATGCCGATGATGACCGGCGCCGTCGGGAAATCGAAGCGCCGCATCAGGAAGCCAGCAGCACCCAGCAGGTAGAGGATGACGAGATCGGTCGGCGACTGCGAAATGCCGTAAGTGCCGACTGTGGCAAACACCAGGATGCCGGCATAGAGCTGCGGCGCCGGGATTTTCAGCAGCCGCACCCACAATCCGATCAGCGGCAGGTTGAGGATGACGAGGATGACATTGGCGATGAACAGGCTGGCGATCAGCCCCCAGACCAGATTGGCCTGCGTCATGAACAGCATCGGCCCGGGATTGATGCCATAGCTCTGGAAGGCCGACAGCATGATCGCGGCCGTCGCCGAGGTTGGCAGGCCGAGCGTCAGCATCGGCACCAGCACGCCGGCGGCCGACGCGTTGTTGGCGGCTTCGGGACCGGCAACGCCTTCGATGGCGCCGACCGTGCCGAACTCCTCCTTGTGTTTGGACAACTTCTTCTCGATCGCATAGGACAGGAAGGTCGGGATCTCGGCGCCGCCGGCCGGCAGGGCGCCGATCGGGAAGCCGAGCAGGGCACCGCGCAGCCAGGCCTTCCACGAGCGTGCCCATTCGGCCGCCGTCATGTAGAGCGATCCCCTCAGCGGCACGATCTCGTCCTTGCCGGCATAGCGGCGCGAGGCCATGTAGAGCGTCTCGCCGACCGCAAAGAGGCCGACGGCAACCACGATCACATCGACGCCGTCGAGCAATTGGCTCATGCCGAAGGTGAAGCGCGGCTGGCCGGTCTGCAGGTCGACGCCGATCATGCCGATGACGAAGCCGGCAAACAGGCTGGTCAGCCCGCGCACCGATGACGAGCCGAGCACCGCCGAAACCGTGATGAAGGCCAAAACCATCAGCGAAAAATATTCGGCCGGGCCGAAAGACAGCGCGAATTTGACCACTACCGGAGCCAGGAAGGCGACCCCCAATGTGCCGAGCGTGCCGGCGACGAAGGAACCGATCGCCGAGGTGGCAAGTGCAGCGCCGCCACGGCCGGAACGGGCCATCCTGTTGCCTTCCAGCGCAGTGACGATGGTAGCACTTTCGCCCGGCGTATTGAGCAGGATCGATGTCGTCGAACCGCCATACATGGCGCCGTAATAGATGCCGGCAAACAGGATGAAGGACGCTTCCGGCGCCACTTGATAGGTGATCGGCAAAAGCAGCGCGATGGTCAGCGCAGGTCCGAGGCCGGGCAGCACGCCAATCGCCGTCCCCAGCGTTGTGCCGAGCAGGCACCACATGAGGTTGACCGGCGTAAAAGCGACCGAAAATCCATGCGCGAGATGGCCAAGCGTTTCCATGGTTTCAGGCCCTCAACATACGGATAATCGAATCGAGGACCGTGTTCAGCTGGTTCTCGATGACGCCGGCGCCGATATTGACGCCGAGCGCCCTGGCGAAGCCGAAATAGGCGGCGAGCGCCAGGACAAGACCGAGCAGCACGTCACGCAGCGGATGTCTGCTGCCGAACCCGTGGCAGATGAGAACGAACATGATCACCGAGGCCGCGGTGAAGCCAAGCGGCTGGATCAGCACAAGATTCGCGACCAATCCGGTGGCGACGATACCCATCGCCTTCCAGTCGGTCGGCGTTTCCTTTTCTTCCTCCGGCTGCCAGCCGCCCCGCAGGGCGGCGGCGATCAGCAGGAGGGAAAGGACTATCATGCCGACCATGGTGATGTAGGGGAAGACGGTCGGGCCGACCTTGGAGTAGAGCGGCGACACCGGAATCGACAGTGTCTGCCAGGCTACCGCGCCGGCGCAGGCGAGAAGCCCGATGCCGATCAGCAATTCGGGCACGGCAAGGCGCGGCCGCGCCGCCTGCTGGTCGCTGGTGCTCATGATCGTCCTCCCTCAAAGCCGGTTCCCACAGCCGGCCTCATCGCAGTTTCACCCGCGCTGGATCGTATGTCCATGCGGCTGGCGAACATAGGAAAGGAGTGGCGCAGGCCACCCCTTTCCGAGGTATCAGGCAAGGCCAAGGTCCTTGAGGATGGCCGTGATCCGAGTCGTGTCTTCGGCGAGAAATTTTGCATAGTCATCGCCGGTGAGCAGGATTTGGGTCCAGTTGCGGTTTTTGCATTCGGTGGCCCAGGCATCGCTTTTGGCCATGGTCTCGACCAGCGTGACCATCGCCGCCTTGTCGGCGTCGGAAACGCCCGGCGGTGCGAAGACGCCGCGCCAGTTGAACAGTTCGACATCGATGCCGGCCTCCTTCAGCGTCGGCGCGTCAATGCCTTCCTGGCGCTTGTCCGCGGAAATGGCGAGCAGCCGAAGCGCGCCTGCCTTGACCTGTTCTGAGAACTCGCCAAAGCCCGAGATGCCGGCCGCGACCTGGTTGCCGAGCAGCGCCGACAGCGCCTCGCCGCCGCCGGCGAATGGCACGTAGGAGAGGTTGGCTGCCGGAACACCGGCCGTCTTCGCGATAAGACCGAACAATATGTGGTCCGAACCGCCGGCCGAACCGCCGGCCACCGGAACCTTGGTCGGATCGGCTTTGAGGGCGGCGACGAAATCCGCCGCTGTCTTGAACGGCGAGGCCGCCGGCACCACAAGCGCCTCGAACTCGCCGGTGAGCCGGGCGATCGGCGTGACTTCAGTGAGATTGTTGGCCGATTTGTTGGCGATAATGGCGCCAACCATGACCATGCCGGCCACCATCAGCGAATTGCCCTTGCCATTCCACTGGCTGATGAACTGCGGCAGGCCGACTGTGCCGCCGGCGCCTCCGACATTGGTGATCTGAGAACCGGAGATCAGCTTCTCGCTGCGCAGCACCTGGTCCATCGTGCGCGCGGTCTGGTCCCAGCCGCCGCCGGGCGCTGCAGGCACGAAGATCTGGATCTGCGGCGCATCCTGCGCGAATGCGGGCGAGAGATGGAACGCTGCGAAACCGGCTGCGCCGGCAGCAGCGGTGCTCATTAGAAATCTGCGTCTGTTCAGCATGGGATTCCTCCAATCACGACACCTCCTCTGGTGCCTGCCAGCAACGTAGCCTGAATTCAGACCCGCTCGACAAAAATTCATGCAGTCTTTGCATCGTTCTGTCAACAGGAACACCATTCTGCTAGACAGAACTGTCCGCATGCGGCACATTGTTTCGATTGGCGCTTTCTGTCCAACGGAGAACGGAACGACGTGGTCAAGCAGATGACCGTGACACAACCCAAGCCTGCCTCGAGCGACGGTGTTGCGGCGCTGGATCGTGCGATCGTCATCCTCGATGCTTTCGCCGCCGCTGACCGCTCGCTCAGCTTGGCCGAAATCGCGGCGCGGACCGGCCTCTACAAGAGCACCATCCTGAGGCTGGCGAACTCACTATTGCGCGGGCAGCTGCTGGAGCGCCTCGATGACGGCCGCTACCGTGTCGGCCCTGCCACCTTCCGGTTGGGCGCCCTGTACCAGCGCTCGGTCGTGGCGATCGATATCCTGCTGCCAATCATGCGCGATCTGGCCGACCGAAGCTGGGAAAGCGTCGCGTTCTACGTCCGCTCGGGCGATGTCCGCACCTGTCTCTATCGTGTCGAGTCCAAGCACCCGATTCGCTACACCATACGGGAAGGCGACGTGCTGCCCTTGCTGGCCGGTTCGGGCGGCCGCGTGCTTGCGGCGTTTTCAGGTCAGCAGGGAGAGCCTTACGAGACGATCCGCGAAACCTATCACTGTTTGTCGGTCGGCGATCGCGACCCCGAGACGGCGGGCGTCTCGGCACCGGTGTTCGGGCCGGGGCAGGCCTTGCTCGGCGCATTGACGCTGTCCGGCCCGAGCACACGCGTCGACGCGGCCTTTCTCCAGCGCATGAAAAATCCGCTGATCGAGGCGGCCGCGCGCGCCACCCGCGCTTTCGGCCAAGACGCCTCGATGCTCGAACAGGCGGCTCGTAAAGCCGGTACCGAAACGGCAGCCAGAACGACGGGATGACAGGAAACACCCTCAAGGCTGCCGTTCCAGCAGGATCGTCGCGGTGTCGTGATAGGTGGTTCGCAGCACTTCCTTGTAACCACATTTTGCCGCGACGTTCCGCGAACCGGTGTTTTCCGGATCGATGATGCAGACGGTCCTTGCGCGCCCGAATGCTTCGTCGCCCCAGGCGAGAACCCTTCCGACGACCTCGCTGGCGAAACCCATTCCGTGGGCAGCCGGGATGAGTGCCCAACCAGCTTCCGGAACGCCCTCGATTGACGGCACCATATCGCGCTTCAGGTCGTGAAAGCCGGCCTCACCGATGAAGCGGCCGGATTCCCTATCCTCGATCGCCCAGAAGCCGTAGCCCAGCAGCGACCACAGGCCCGAATGGCGCAGGAAGCGCATCCAGCTTTCCTCTCGCGTCCGCGGCTTGCCGCCGATGAAGCGGGTGACGACCGGATCGGCCCACATGGCGACATAGGGGTCGAAATCATCGAGCCGGTGCGGCCGCAGCACGGTGCGCGGCGTTTCGATGACGGGAGCGACGAGCGCCTGCGGATTACCCATGTGTCATGCCTCGGTTGCGGTTGCCTGTGTGCTTAGTGCGTGTTGCCCAGCGCTCGGTGATTTTGGGGACAGCGATATGCGGCAGAGATCCAAATTGTCTCCACCAGACAAGAGCCAAAGCCTGTGCAGATCATCTTCCAGCCCAATGTGAATCCTGTCCAGCGATGCTACTTTTCACCAGCAGCTGATTCAGCGTCCGCTGTGCCGTCCAACGGAGGGAAATGGGCATGGATACCACCGACCTTCTGCTTGCCATCTTTCATCACCTGCTGGTGTTTTCACTGGCAGGCATCATCGGCGCCGAATTTGTCCTGATCCGCGGCGATCTGCCCGCCGCGACGCTCCGGCGGCTTGTCGGCATCGACCGCCATTACGGCATCATCGCCATGTTGATCGTCATCGTCGGCATCGCCCGCGTCATCTACGGCCTGAAGGGCTGGGAATTCTACGTCTACAACTGGGTGTTCTGGGCAAAGATGGCAGCCTTCGTCATCGTCGGCCTGCTGTCGATCATCCCGACCGTCCGCTTCGGCTCCTGGAGCAGGCAGGCCTCGGCCAGCCCCGGTTTTCAGGTGCCGGCCGCGCAACTCGCGTCGGTTCGAACATATGTTCGCGCCGAGGCGTTGATCTTCCTGCTGATCCCGGTCTTCGCGGCGGCGATGGCGCGCGGCTACGGCTATTGAATTTCGCCTACCGGTTCGAGTGGTGCAATCTCGACCAGCGGCGCCGGCACATCATTCGTCTTTTCGTCAGCCTTGCAGATATCGGCGATGACGCAGACCGGACAATCCGGCTTGCGCGCCTTGCAGACATAGCGCCCATGCAGGATCAGCCAGTGATGGGCGTGGCGCATATATTCGTCCGGAATGATCCTCAACAACCCCTGCTCGACCTGTTCCGGCGTCTTGCCCGGCGCCAGCCCCAGCCGGTTGCCGATGCGGAAAATGTGTGTGTCGACCGCCATCGTATGCTGGCCGAATGCCATGTTGAGCACGACATTGGCGGTCTTACGGCCGACGCCCGGCAGCTTGACCAGTTGGTCGCGGTCATCAGGCACCTCGCCGTCATGATCGCGGATCAGCGCTTCAGACAGCGCGATGACGTTCTTGGCCTTGTTGCGCCAAAGCCCGATGGTGCGGATATAATCGCCGACCTTGGCTTCGCCGAGCGCCAGCATCTTTTGCGGCGTGTCGGCGACCTTGAACAGCGCCCGCGTCGCCTTGTTGACGCCGACATCGGTCGCCTGCGCCGAAAGCACCACCGCCACCAGCAATGTGAAGGCGTTGATATGTTCGAGTTCGCCCTTCGGCTCGGGCCGCTGAACGGAAAAGCGTCGGAAAATCTCGTGCACCTCGGCCGGGCTGTAGAGCGACCGCACCGGCCGGGCGCGCGGCTTGGCAGTTGAGCCGTCGCGTCGGACGCGGGGCAAGTCGTTTTTGGGTGTGGAGGAATTTTTGGACTTGGGGTTCGCCATCCCCTTCCTATAATATCCCGCCATGAGCGATACAAACGCCTCATTTCAGGCTGACGAGCCATTCTTCGAGGCGTTGCTGACGCCACATCGGTCGCTGGGCAAGACCGGCTTTGCCATCCTGATGGGCGCTCTGCTGTTCGGCTCGTTGGTGACTGGAGCGTTTTTCCTGTCGCGTGGCGCCTGGCCGGTGTTCGGCTTCCTCGGTCTCGACGTCATCGCCGTCTACATCGCCTTTCGCGCCAACTATCGTGCCGCCCGCGCCCGCGAGGAGGTGTCGGTCTCGCGCACCAGTCTCGACATCCGCAAGACGGCGCCGTCAGGTAAATTGGAAGCGCATCGCTTCAACCCGTTCTGGGCGCGTTTTTCGGTCGCCCGCCACGCCGAGATCGGCATCACCAGGATGGCGGTGGAAGCGCAAGGCCAGAATGTGCCGATCGGCGGCTTCCTCAATCCCGACGACCGCGAGAGCTTTGCCACCGCTTTTTCGAGGGCACTGGCGACTGCGAAGGCGCGCTGATCAAAACCGAAACCGCAACAGCCTGCCAACCCTCCGAAGAGCCGGAATGTGGCTCCAGAGGCGAAAGATCAGCCCGGCGAACCAACTTACACGGGCGGCGTGTTCGGGCTTGTAGGCCATGGTCTCCTCCACCAGCCGCAGGCCGGGCGCCGCTTGCTCCAATGCGCGCGGATCGTTGATGGCCCAGTGGATTTCGGCTCCGGTGGCACGGAACGAGGGGCTGAGACGCACGAACTTCAGACCCAGATCACTATAAGCGTCACAGACAAGTTCACCGCTGGCCAGATGCGACACAAGCCGCGAAAACAGTCTTGGGCCCTCGTCGGCGGTAAGGTAGGGGGTCAGGCCCTCCGCCACGACCATGGCCGGACGATCGCGAGGCACCTCGTCCAGCCAGCCCGGTTCAGTGACTGACGAAGCGATCAGGCGGTAATGGTCACGCGGCGGATAGAGTTTGCGCCTGAGCTCGATGACCTCGGGATAATCGACGTCGAACCAGTCCACGCCGGATGGCGGATCGATGCGGAATATCCGCGTGTCGAGCCCGCAGCCGAGGTGCAGCACGACGGCGTTCGGGTTCTTCGCCAGAAAGGCCGAAGTCCAGTCGTCCAGCGTCTTCGCTCTGATCGCCAAGCTGACGCCGAGATTGTCGTCGACCTTCAGCCTGGAGAAATCATAGTCGATCCGGCGAACCGCCTCGTCCGCGAAATGGTCTTTCAGAAGCGAGTTGGGGAGCCGGCTTTCCAGCGCCTTGCCATAGACAGTGATGAGCAGCGTCTCCTTTTCCTTGGTGAGGTGCACCTTTTCACCGGCCAACATTGTCCTCCCTCAGCATGAAGCCGACTCTATTTGGGTACATGCCTGGAGAAGGCAAGTTTCGGGTGGTGATCGGCGCCGCGAAGGGCGATATTCGCGGTCAAGGAGACAGTCCCATGAACGCACAGACCGCTATTCTGAAGAAAGACATCACGCCCGAAGGCGGTGACTACGAAGTTGTTCGGCGCGCGATCGAGAAGATCAGCCTTGACTACCGTGACCAGCCATCGCTCGAGGTCCTGGCCGAGGAAGTTGGTGAAACGCCAACCGGCCTGCAGAAGCTCTTCACCCGCTGGGCCGGCCTGTCGCCCAAGGCCTTCCTCCAGGCCGTCACGCTCGACCACGCGCGCAAACTGCTCGATTCGGGCATGCCGCTGCTCGAGGCTTCTTTCGAGGTCGGCATGTCAGGCCCTGGCCGGCTGCACGACCTTTTTGTCACCCACGAGGCGATGTCGCCGGGCGACTACAAGACGCGCGGCGCCGGGCTGACGATCCGCTACGGCTATCACATCTCGCCTTTCGGCATCGCCCTGATCATGGTCACCGACCGCGGCCTTGCCGGCCTCGCCTTCAGCGATGCCGGCGGCGAGCGTGCGGCCTTCGCCGACATGTCCAGCCGCTGGCCGAACGCAAACTATGTCGAGGACATGGCCGCGACGGCGCCCTATGCCGCGCGCGTCTTTGATCCGGCGCTGTGGCGCGCCGACCAGCCGTTGCGCGTCGTTATGATCGGCACCGATTTCCAGGTCCGCGTCTGGGAAGCCCTGCTGCGCATTCCGATGGGCAAAGCCTGCACCTATTCCTCGATCGCCGCCCGCATCGGCGCACCGAACGCCAGCCGGGCGGTGGGTGCCGCGGTCGGCGCCAATCCGATGTCCTTCGTGGTGCCGTGCCACCGGGCTCTCGGCAAGTCCGGCGCGCTCACCGGCTATCACTGGGGCCTCACCCGCAAACGCGCCATCCTTGGCTGGGAAGCGGGACAGGTCGCGCCTTGAAATAGTTCACAGCGTGCGCTGATACCCAGCAGACCTTGCGACACCGGCGAGACGCTTTCGCCGGTGTTTTTCGTTGATTCGCGAAATGACCGTTCGCTCTGGCAAGCAACCGCCTTCCGGGCTAGCTTCCCGCCATCAGCAGGAGGCCTTCCTTGATTATCGTTGTCGGCTCGATCAATCTCGACCTTATCGCCAATGTCGACCGCTTGCCCGCACCGGGCGAGACGGTTCGGGGCTCCGGTTTCACCACCGCTCCCGGCGGCAAGGGCGCCAACCAGGCGCTGGCTGCCGCGCGCGCCGGCGCTAAGGTGCGCATGGTCGGCGCGGTCGGCAAGGACAACTTCGCCACCGAAGCGCTGGCGCTGCTGCGGGACGGCAAGATCGACCTGTCCGGTGTCGGTGAAACCTTCGCCTCCACCGGCACCGCATTGATCATGGTCGCCGACGACGGCGAGAACGTCATCGCCGTGGTGCCGGGCGCCAATGATTCGGTCGTGACGGGCGACCTTTCCAAGGCCTTCATGAAAAAGGGCGATGTCGTGCTTCTGCAGCAGGAGATCCCGCTGCAGACCGTCGATGCAGCACTGGACGCGGCACGGGCGGCAGGCGCGGTCACCGTGCTGAACACGGCACCGTTCCGCGCAGAGGCGGCCGCCTTCCTCGGCAAGGCCGACTATGTCGTCGCCAATGAAACCGAATTCGACCTCTATGGCGAGGCATTGTCACTGAGCGGCCGCGACCGCCCGGCGCGGATGCGCGACTACGCCGGCAAGACCGGCCGCACAATCGTCGTCACGCTCGGCGGTGACGGTGTCCTGGCTGCCACGCCAGCCGATCTTCTGATGGTTCCGGCGCTGAAGATCACTCCGGTCGACACAGTCGGCGCCGGCGACACGTTTTGCGGCTATTTCGCCGCCGGACTGTCATCGGGCCTGCCGCTCGATCAGGCGCTCGCCCGCGCCGCCGCTGCCGGCTCGCTCGCTTGTTTGAAACCCGGCGCCCAGCCGGCGATCCCGCTGGCCAGGGAAGTCGACGCGGCGCTACAAAAATCCGCCAGCTAGGTGAGAGCCATGCGTCCTGCCACGAAACACGCCGTGCCGCCTGCCGGTGACATCTGTCGCCTGTCCGCCGTGGACCTTGCCGGCGCGATCCGGCGCCGGCAGCTTTCCGTGCGCGAGGTGGTGACGGCATTTCTCGATCGGATCGACGCAGTGAACCCGCTGGTCAACGCCATCGTCTCGCTGCGCGATCGTGCCGACATTTTGCGCGAGGCTGACCAGGCAGACGCGCATCTGGCGCATGCGGGAAATGCCGGCGCCCTGTTCGGCCTGCCGATCGCCATCAAGGATCTCGCGCAGACCAAGGGCCTTAGGACCAGCTTCGGCTCGCCAATCTTCGCCGATTTCGTTCCCCAAGAGGATGATTTTTTCGTCGAACGCGTCCGCAAGGCCGGCGCCATCATCATCGGCAAGACCAACGTTCCCGAATTCGGGCTTGGCTCCAACACCTACAACACCGTGTTCGGCCCGACGCTCAACGCGTTCGACCCGGCCTTGACCGCCGGCGGATCGAGCGGCGGCGCTGCCGTCGCACTGGCACTCCACATGCTTCCTGTCGCCGATGGCAGCGACTTTGGCGGCTCGCTGCGCAACCCGGCCGCCTACAACAATGTCTATGGTTTCCGTCCGTCGCAGGGGCTTGTCCCGGCCGGCCCCGACCTCGACGTCTTTCACGCACAAATGGGCGTCGAAGGGCCGATGGGCCGCAGCGTGCGCGACATGGCGTTGCTGCTCGACGAGCAGGCCGGCTACGACCCCCGCGCGCCGCTCTCACATCACAAGCATGGCTCGTTCCTGCAACGGCTGGAAACGCCGGCGACTGGCGGGCGCATTGCCTGGCTCGGTGATCTCGGCGGCCATCTGCCGGTTGAAACAGGCATTCTTGATCTTTGCGAGGCCGCTCTCGGCCGATTCGCCGACACATCCTTTCAGACCGAAGCGCTGGTGCCGGATTTCGACTTCGAAGCGCTGTGGCAGGCCTTTGTGACGCTTCGCCAGGCGAGCAGCGGCTGTGCGCTCAAGGCGCATTACGACGACCCCTTGAAACGCAGTCTTCTAAAGCCGGAAGCCGTGTGGGAGGTGGAACATGCACTGCGCCTCACGGCGCCGCAGATCCACGCCGCCACGGTGAGGCGCTCGTCCTGGCATCGACTGCTGCTGTCGCTCTTCGACCGGTTCGATCTCGTCGCGCTGCCGACCGCACAGGTCTTTCCTTTCGATGTCGTCACCCACTGGCCAACGGAGGTGGCGGGGCGTGCCATGGACAGTTATCACCGCTGGATGCAGGTTTCAGCGTTCGCCACGCTGGGCGGCTGCCCGGCGGTCAACGTCCCAGCGGGCTTCGATGCCAGAGGCAGGCCGATGGGCATGCAATTGATCGGGCGGCCGCGCGGCGACATGGCCGTGCTGAAAGCGGCGGCGGCCTATGAGACGACGCTACCGTGGCAGGCCGGAGCCTAAATCCAGATCAAGGTTGCCAGCGACACAGGCTGCCGGCTTGCACCCGCGCTCCTGTCATGCATTGATCACCCTCGGCCGCATCGCAAGCCGCATACTGTCGAGGAAAACCATGTCGCTGGAACTTTACGCTACCTATGTCGTTGCCTGCATCGTCATTATCCTGGTGCCTGGACCGACGGTCACGCTGATCATCGCCAACAGCATCCGCCATGGCTCCCGCGCCGGCCTCGCCAACGTCGCCGGCACCCAGGCCGGGCTGGCGATCATGATCGCCATTGTCGGCATCGGATTGACCTCGCTGATCGCGGGAATGGGCCATTGGTTCGAATGGGTCAGGCTGATCGGCGCCGCCTATCTGATCTGGATGGGCGTGCAGATGTTCCGCTCCAAGGGCAAGTTGAACGCCGACGGATCGGCGAAAACACCGCGCGGCGGCTTTTTCCTGCAGGGCCTGCTGGTGGCGGTCAGCAATCCCAAGACGCTGGTGTTCTTCGGCGCCTTCTTTCCGCAGTTCATCGCCCCTGAAGGCAATTACGCATTGCAGATCGGCGTCATGGGCCTCACCGCCATGATCTTCGCCGCCGTGTCGGATTCGACCTACGCGCTGGCCGCCGGCCGTGCCGGACGCCTGCTGTCGGCCAGCCGCGTCAAGCTGCTGTCGAGGATCAGCGGCAGTTTCCTAGTCGGCGGCGGGTTGTGGCTGGCGTTTTCGAAGGCGAAGTAACGACTGCCGAGAGCTAGGACGCAAACAGCAATCTCCTGAACAGGAAGGCCGATTGAAAGTCGGCCTTCTGTGCACCACATGAATCGACGGTTGGGGATTCATGCCGGTGCCATGGACTTTTGCGGATGTGAAAAGGCACGCGATCGGCGTGATCCTGATCGTTGCTTTGTTTGCGGCGGTGTTGGCTCTCGATCCGCACAAATGGACGAATAACGCCAGCCCGATCCGGTCGGTCGACACCGTCGACGCAATGGTCAGAAGTGTCCAGTGGAACCGCGTCGGCATCTATCTGGTCTCTATCGAGAACGGTCCGTCTGTTCTCATCAAGGACAAGCGCCCGCATCTGATCGGCTCGCGTGCAAGCATAGAGCGCGTCACGCGCGACAACGGTTCGGTCTCCTACCGGTTTGCAGGTTGACCGCATGGCAAGAGCGCGGCTGGCCCTCACCTTGCTGATACTGCGGGAAAACCTCCGAGGCATCATCATCACTGCCCTTGTGGTGGGCATCTGCATTCTGGCAATCGGCGCACTGATTGCCAGGCGGAGCAGCCCCATCGTCGATGTCGCACGCCTGACAGGCGCTGTGGTCAGCGTCCTCAATGCTTCTCCAAATCCCGAAGGCGCGATCGGCGGCAGACCCCGCTACCTGTACGGAATCCGCCTCGACGAAAACAACCTCCTGGTGTTTGTGTATGGCGACGCAAGCGCGCCCCGAGCCATCGGCTCGCAAGTCTCGATCGAGCGACACCACCGTCAGAACGGTACTGAAACCTATCGACTGCTCCGCGAGTGAGCGGCCTTAAAGCCGCCTCAGCCGTTCCAGCAGCAGCGCGAAAAACGCATCATGGTCGATGTCGCGCATCACCATGGCGTTCTTCGGCCGCTTGGTCACGCCCCACCAGTCGATCACGGTCATGCCCATGGTGAGCTCCGAGGCGGTTTCCACGGTGACGTTGCAGTTGCGGCCGCTGAACAGCTCCGGCTTCAACAGATAGGCGATGACGCAGGGGTCGTGCAGCGGTCCGCCATCGGTGCCGTATTTCTCCTCGTCGAAGCGCTCGAAGAACTCCAGCATCTCCGCCGTGGCCGTGCCGACCCTCGTGCCGAGCTTGCGGAAGGCCTGGGTGCGCTTGGCCGTGGTCAGCGCCTTGTGGGTGACGTCGAGCGGCATCATGACGATCGGAATGCCCGATTTGAACACGACATTGGCGGCATGCGGGTCGACATAGATGTTGAATTCGGCGGTCGGCGTGACATTGCCGCCTTCGAAGAAGCCGCCGCCCATCAGTACGATTTCCTTGATGCGCGGCGCGATCTTCGGCTCGCGGATCAGCGCCAGCGCGATATTGGTGAGCGGTCCGAGCGCACAGAGCGTGATCGTGCCGCGCTCTTCCTTCATCAGCGTCTCGACGATGAAATCGACCGCGTACTGGTCCTGCAGTTTCATTGTCGGTTCGGGCAATTGCGGTCCGTTGAGGCCGGTCTCGCCATGCACTTCCTCGGCGGTAACCAGTTCACGCGCCAGCGGCCGGATGGCGCCGGCATAGACCTTGATGTCTGGCCTGCCGGCCAGTTCGCAGATCTTGCGTGCATTCTTTTCGGTCAGCCTCAGCGGCACGTTGCCGGCGACGGCGGTCATGCCGACGATTTCCAGCTCGGCGCTGCCAAGCGCCAGCAATATGGCGACGGCATCATCCTGGCCGGGATCCGTGTCGATGATGATCTTGCGGGATTGGGGCATTTCAATTCCTTGTTTAGGGAGTCTTTTTGGGCGGGGCTTTTGACGGCTTGAACTTGACCGCGCGGCGGACCATATCAAGACCATCGGGAAAAATGCCATCCGGGTTTTTCCACTTTATGTCGCTCTTGAGAGGACAGTGTAACATGAGCCGAATGACGCCCTTTTCCAGCCCGCTTCTCCTGGGCTTCGACGCCATGGAAAAGACCCTGGAGCGTCTGGCGAAGTCGGGTGACAGTTACCCTCCCTACAACATCGAGCGCCTCAGCGGCGCCGACGGCAAGGCCGAAAGGCTGCGCATCACGCTAGCCGTCGCCGGTTTCGCCGAAAGCGATCTCGATGTGACCACGGAGGAGAACCAGTTGGTCGTGCGCGGCCGTCAGAACGACGACACCGAGCGCGAATTTCTTCATCGCGGCATCGCCGCGCGCCAGTTCCAGCGCTGTTTCGTGCTGGCCGACGGCATGCGGGTGATCGCAGCGGAGCTGAAGAACGGCCTTTTGTCGATCGATCTCGATCGGCCCGAGTCCGAACGGCTGGTACGGAAAATAAACATATCGGTGAAAGACTGATCTTCACCGATGGCTCTCATGCGGGGCGGCCTTGAACGGCGTCCTCGCGCCAAGGAGGCTTGAAATGACCAGAACTGACGAAAATCTCATCATGACCAGCGGCGAATTCGCCCATCTCGGCGAAGGCTCGGTCGCCTATCTCAGGAAAGTGTCGAGCGACGATCTGCGCGGCCGTTTCCCGGGCCTTGGCGAAATCGCGCCCGGCCTGGAACTTTGGGCCCTGTTTGCCGCCAATGGCCAGCCGATCCTGCTTTCCGACGCCCGTGACCGGGCGCTGGCAGGTGCCCTGGAAAACGATCTTACACCGGTCGCCATCCACTAATTACGCACAGTGATCTGGTTAGAAACGGACAGGGCCGCTCGCGGCGGCCCTTGAACGGATCTGATCAAAAAAGCTCAGGCCGCGTGCGAGGCCTGCGTGTCCGATAAAAGCGCGTGGATCGCTGCAGCGTCGCGGGTGCCCCTGATCTTGGCCACCGTGTCGGCGTCGCGCAGCACCCGCGCGATGCGCGACAGCGCCTTGAGGTGGTCGGCGCCGGCGCCTTCGGGCGCCAGAAGCAGGAACACCAGATCGACCGGCTGGTCGTCCAGCGCCTCGAAATCGACCGGCGTCTCCAGCCGGGCGAAAACCCCGGCGATCCGCTTCACCCCGGCCAGCTTGCCATGCGGAATGGCGATGCCGTTGCCGACACCGGTGGAGCCCAGCCGTTCGCGCTGCAGGATGGTGTCGAACACCTCCCGTTCCGGAATGCCGGAAATCGCCGCCGCCCTTTCGGACAGCATTTGCAGCAGTTGCTTCTTGGAGTTCGCCTTCAACGCCGGCAAGATCGCCGGAACGTTGATAAGATCGCTCAGATCCATACTTGAAATCCCTTGTTCGCCTGCCGTCGCCAGCCCTCACTCACGCGTGCGGCTGGCTGCTTATCCCAGTGCGGCCTTGGCCGTCATCTCGATGCGACCTTGGTCGTCATCCCTGTGCGACCCCGGGTCGTCATCCCTGTGCGGCCCCGGGTCGTCATCCCTGCGAGACCTTGGTCGTAGACGGATCGATCCAGCCGATATTTCCGTCCGGCCGGCGATAGACGATGTTGAGATGCTCGTTTCCAGCATTGCGGAAGACGAGGACCGGGCTGTCCTTGGCATCGAGTTCGATCACGGCTGATGCCACCGACATGGTCCGCAGCGTCATGGTCGATTCGGCGACGATGGCCGGCGCGAAATTCTCCGGTATGTCCTCATCGTCGTCGGCAAGCGGCGCCATCACCGTATAGGCGATGTCGGTGGGTTCGCCATTGGCGTTGCCTGAATTGTGCGACTTCAGCCGACGCTTGTAGCGCCGAAGGCGGGTTTCAAAGCGATCCGCCGCGGCCTCGAAAGCAAGCGTCGGATCCTGGGCTTCGCCGGTCGCCTGCAGCGAAGCGCCGGAATCCAGCCTGATCATGCAATCGGCCGTGTAGCGCGACCCCGATTTGACGACGACGATTTGCCCTGAAAAGCCCCGATCGAAATATTTGCCGATCACTTCTCCGACACGGTCGTTGATGCGCGTACGGAACGCATCGCCGATATCCATGTGTTTTCCCGATATGCGCAGTGTCATCTGAAAACTGACCTTCCTTGCTCAGGCTTCAAACTGTCCCGAGTTTATACCCGTGGTCTGTGCGCACAAGCTTTGCGGCGTCACTTGCGCCGATTTTAAATCCGAACTTTCCGGTTGATCACAAGCCGCCTTCTTGACCGTCCCGTGGCCAACGTCATGACGGACCATCCGCATGCGGGCAGTAACCCGTCTCATGCGGGCGGGCTTCTAGCCACTTCATCGCGGCTTGTCAATGAAGCGCGAAAGCTGTGGAAATTCCGCCTGAGATCAACGCCCGGCGCTGGCCAAAGCGCGTTTTTCACGCCGCCGCTGCACCGACGAGGGAATATTCATGCCCTCCCGATACTTGGCGACCGTGCGCCTGGCGATGTCAACGCCACTTTCCCGCAACATATCCACAATGGCGTCGTCGGAAAGCACGTCGACAGGTTTCTCCTCGTCGATCAACTGCTTGATGCGGTCGCGCACCGCCTCCGACGAATGCGCGTCGCCGCCACCCGACGACGCGATCGAGGCTGTGAAGAAATAGCGCAGTTCGAACACGCCGCGCGGCGTCAGCATGTACTTGTTGGCGGTGACCCGGCTGACGGTCGATTCGTGCATGCCGATCGCATCGGCCACCGTGCGCAGATTGAGCGGCTTCAGCTGTCGCACGCCGTGGACGAGGAAAGCGTCCTGCTGGCGCACGATCTCCGAGGCGACCTTAAGAATGGTCTTCGCCCGCTGGTCGAGGCTGCGCGTCAGCCAGTTGGCGTTTTGCAGGCACTCCGCCAGAAAATCCTTTTCCGTCTGGTTCTTCGCATGCGGTGAAACCTGGGCAAAATAGATATGGTCGACCAGCACGCGCGGCAGCGTTTCGGAGTTGAGTTCGACCACCCAGCTCCCGTCATTGGCTGCCCGCACTTCGACATCGGCGACGATCGCGTCGCTGGCGCCGCCCGAAAACGCCATCCCCGGGCGTGGATCGAGCGCACGGATCTCGGCCAGCATGTCGAGCAGATCCTCCTCGTCCACCCCACAAATCCGTTTCAGGGTCTGGAAATCGCGCCGCGCCAGGAGTTCGAGGTTGGCGATCAAGGCCTTCATCGCCGGATCGAGCCGGTCGCGGACGGCAAGCTGCAGCGACAGGCATTCGGCGAGATCGCGCGCAAAGATGCCGGCGGGCTCGAATGTCTGGCAGACCGCGAGTGCATTCGTCACCGCCATCCTGTCGGTGCCGAGACGGGCGGCGATCTCTGCCATGTCGGCACGCATATAGCCGGCCTCGTCGAGCCCATCGGCCAGTTCGCTGGCGATCAAGCGTGCTGCCGGGTCGGCGAAGGCAAGCGCGACCTGTTCGCCGACATGCTCGCGCAGCGTGATGGCGGCGGCGGCCATATCTGCGACGTCGAAGCCGTCGGAGGAGGACGCCGAACCATTGCCGGAGGCCGACTTCCATTGGGCCGTCAGGTCGGGACCGAGCCGCTCGCTGGTACCCGGGTCGTCGGGGAACAGGTTTTCCAGCGAAGTATCGAGCTTTTCCGAGATAGCCTCGGCGCTCCACGCCGTTTCCGTCTCGAACCAATCGCCGCCGGGGGCTATTTCCGGCGCAGCGTCGATCTTCTGCGTCTGGTCGCTGACGGCATCGTCCTGCGGCTCGGCGCGCTCGAGCAGAGGATTGCGCTCGATCTCGTCGTCGATAAAACGTTCCAGCTCGATATGGGTGAACTGCAGCAGCCGTATCGACTGCATCAGCTGCGGCGTCATCACCAGCGACTGGGATTGTCGTAGCTGTAGTTTTGCCGCCAACGCCATGGTTCGGTTTAAACGCCCTGTCTACGCATCCGGATTGCCCGGAAGGAGTTGGGCATAGAAACTGGCCCGGCTTTTGCTTGTCAAGGCGACGGCGATCAAAACTCGCCTGTCGGCGCGTTATTCGGACGAGAAATCGGAGAAAAGGGCCTGTCTCGCGTCAAAAATCCGTTCAGATAGAAATATTCACGCTCAGAGCGTAAATCCCTCACCGAGATAAAGCCGCCGCACATCAGGGTTTGCGACCACTTCGTCGGCCCGGCCATGGGTTAGCACCTGGCCGGCATGGATGATGTAGGCGCGGTCGATCAGGCCAAGCGTCTCACGCACATTGTGATCGGTGATGAGCACGCCGATGCCCCGCGCCGTCAGATGGCGCACGAGTTGCTGGATATCGGCGACGGCGATCGGATCGATGCCGGCGAAAGGTTCGTCGAGCAGCATGTAGGCGGGGCGGGTCGCCAGCGCGCGCGCGATTTCCAGGCGCCGCCGCTCGCCGCCGGAAAGCGACATAGATGGAGCCTTGCGCAGATGGCTGATGTGAAACTCCTCAAGCAGTGCGTCGAGACTGCGTTCGCGCTCCTTGCGGCTCTTTTCGACCACTTCGAGCACGGCCCGGATGTTTTGCTCGACGGTTAGGCCGCGAAAGATCGATGCTTCCTGCGGAAGGTAGCCGATGCCGAGGCGGGCGCGGCGATACATCGGCATCGAAGTGACATCGAAGCCATCGATTTCGATCGTGCCTTCATCGACCGGCACCAGGCCGGTAACCATGTAGAAGCAGGTCGTCTTGCCGGCGCCGTTGGGACCGAGCAACCCGACCGCCTCGCCAGCGCGCACGCCAATCGTCACGCCGCTGACGACTTTGCGGCCTTTGTAGCTCTTGGTCAGGCCCTTCGCGATCAAGGTCCCTTTGAACTTCGCCGTATCGGCGACCGTGGCCGGTGCCGCAAGTTTGCTGTCGGCGCGCCCTGAAAGACGCGCCATCAGCGATGTTACCTCGACCATCAGGGATTCGCTGCTCCCGACTTCGGCGGCGTGATCGACATCATGACGCGGCCCCCGCAGGCATCGACCTGGGCCAGGCCGCTCTTCATCTGCACGGTCAGTTTGCAGCCGACCAGCACATTGTCGCCTTGCGAAAGCACGACCTTGCCGCCCGAGAGCACCAGCACCTCCGTCTTCATATCGAAAGTGCCGCGGTCGCCCGTGGCGACCTGGTCGTCCGATTTGATGTAGACCTTGTTGTCAACTTCCAGGCGGTCGATGTTGGCCGAGCCGGTCATCGCGGCACCGGCGGCCTCCACGCCCTTGGCGGCAGCGCCGGCATCCTTGGCGTAAAAAACGGTCATCTTGCCGGCCTTGAGCACGGTCGGGCCCTGGACGACGCTTACATTGCCTGTGAACACCGCGACGCTGTCCGCCTGGCGGACCTCGAGCTTGTCGCTTTCGATCTGGATCGGCTTGTCGCCGGACAGTTTGAGGCCCGACAGCTGGCTGGTGGCCTTGGACTGCGCCAGGGCCGGTGCTATCCCCAAGCCCAGCCCCAGAGCCATCCCCAAGGCCAGTCCAAGGGCCGGCAACGCCGAAGCCGCGGTCACGAGCCGTGTCGAACTACTGAACCGCATTGGATGCTCCGCCTATTGCCTCTGCCGCCTTCAAGCTGGCGGGATCGATGTTGACACGCACTTTGTTCTCGAAAACCACGATCTTGCCGTTGTCCTGGATCGACATCGAATCCGCGGTGATCCGCGACCCGGCGCGGCTGACGTCGACCGGATCATTCGTCTTCATAGTGCCTTCGCCCATGTCAAGAAAGACCGATTTGAACTTTGCCTCCAAGCCATCGGTGGTGGTTATGGTGACATCGCTGGTCAGGCTCATCGTGTTGCCATCGCGATTGTAGGTGCCGTGCGAGGCATTGACGGCCGCCACATTGTCGGCCGAGAGCGGCAGCTTGGCGTCGATGCCCTCCAGATCGATGATGCCTTGCTTGCTCACGTCCTGTATGGCGCGCAAGGCGGTCATGGAATAGGGCAGTTTCTGCTTGGTGAACCCGTTGAGCTTGGGGTTGGCCATCACCAGCTTGCCATCAGAGAAGGCGCTGCCATCGGCCTGGATCTGGATCGAGACAGGCGCCGCGAGATAGGAATAGACCGGGAAGGCGATCGCGATCGCGGCAGCGACCAGCGGCACCGCCAGTTTCAAGATACGCACGCGGCGCGAATGGCGCTGGGCAATGCCGAAGGCGTCGACCCGCGCCGGGCCTACGTCCGGGGGGGCCAACTCCGTCTCGGTGTTGGTCGGTTCGATCGGTCGCGCTAACATAACTGCTTTCTTTTTAACCCCTGCCGCCAAGCACCCTATAGGTGGGATGCCGACGCCCTCAAGCAAGCACAAGCGGAGGAAAACCGCAAAAGTGTGACGGTTGCTGTTGCACAAACGAATGAAACCGGCACAACTTGCATGTCATACCAGATACAAGCGGACAGCGTTAGGGCCTCTCGGACTGGTCTTGATGACTCCTTGAAAGGCCGGCTCGGGTCTCAGGAAACTCTGTCTCGGTCGCATGCTCGTCAGGAATCGGTAGCCGGACGCGGATGGTTGCTTTAAAAGCATCTGCTCCCACCGACTATGAGGCTGACCATGGCACTGAGAGCCGACGACCTGATCGACCGCCGCCGCTTGCGCCGCAAGCTGACATTCTGGCGCGTCGCAGCGCTTGTTGTCGCAGCGGCTGGGCTGATCGCCCTTTCGACCTGGATTTACGGTGGCGAATTCACCGGCGTGGCGGTCGACCATATCGCCAAGGTCAAGATCGAGGGCACCATCACCGAAGACGAAGACCTGATCAAACGGCTGGATGACATCCGTCAATCATCGAGGGTGAAAGCCGTGATCCTGTCGATCGATTCGCCGGGCGGCACCACCGTCGGAGGCGAATCGATCTATGAGGAGGTGCGCAAGCTGGCCGCCGAAAAGCCGGTGGTGGCACAGGTCGGCACACTGGCCGCATCGGCGGGCTACATGATCGCCACCGCGGCCGATCATATCGTCGCGCGCCAATCCTCGATCGTCGGATCGATCGGCGTGCTGATTCAGTATCCGGACGTCAGCGGCCTTATGGACAAGCTCGGCATCAAGCTCGAGGAAGTGAAATCCTCGCCGTTGAAAGCCTCGCCATCGCCTTTCAAGCCGACCAATGACGATGAGCGCACCATGGTCCGCAAGCTCATCCTGGACAGCTACGACTGGTTCGTCGGCATCGTCGCCGAACGCCGCAACATGACCAAGCCGGAGGCGCTGGCGCTGGCCGACGGATCGATCTTCACCGGCCGGCAGGCTGTTGCCAACAAATTGGTCGACGCGGTCGGCGGCGAAACCGAAGCGATCGACTGGCTTGCAACCAAGGGCGTGGACGCCAAACTCAAAGTGGTGGAGTGGAAGGATACGGAAGGCGGCGGCTTCCTGTTCTCGAAGGCGATGGCGCGAACCATCGGCAGTGCGCTCGGCCTTCCCGACTATGGCAGCGACATTATTCACGAACTTGGCGCCAACCGCTTGTTTCTTGACGGTCTCGTTTCCGTCTGGCACCCTTGAGACGAGTGAAAAAGCAAATAAAATCATCCTCATAATTTGACCGCACTGTTTTCACGGGGAGCCTTCTCATGATCAAATCCGAACTTGTGCAGATCATCGCCACACGCAACCCGCACCTTTTCCTGCGCGACGTCGAAAACATTGTCGGCGCGATTTTTGACGAGATCACCGACGCGCTTGCCGAAGGCAACCGGGTCGAGCTGCGCGGTTTCGGTGCTTTCTCGGTGAAAAACCGCCCCGCCCGCACCGGTCGCAATCCGCGCACCGGCGAATCCGTCGAGGTCGAGGAGAAATGGGTGCCGTTCTTCAAGACCGGCAAGGAATTGCGTGAAAGGCTGAACAGCGGCAAATAAACGCCGCGCAGGCTCATCCGCCGTGCCGGCCTTTCAGCCGAACCCGGCCTTCGGTAGAGCCGCCTTCGACAGGAAATTCCATGTTCAATCGCTTCATGCTCATCGTGGTCTTCGTGCCGCTGGCTGTCATCCTGATTGCGTTGGCCGTCGCCAACCGCGATCCGGTAGCCTTCACCCTGGACCCGTTCAATCCCGGCAATCCGGCACTGACGATGACGCTGCCGCTTTTCATCTTCCTGTTCCTGGCTCTCGCCATCGGCATGGTCGTCGGCAGCCTGGCGACCTGGGTCAAGCAGGGCCGCTATCGCAAGCTGGCACGCCAGCGCGGCGTCGAGGCTGAGAACCTGCGCCAGGCGGTCAGCCGCGCACCGGCTGCGCCACAAGGCCCGGCCTTGCCGAAGCCGACGAGCTGAACGCCGACAGCGCTTTCCCGCCGCGGAGCTTCTCATGCTGACCATTTCGGCCGCCGAGGTTGATCACGCGCTGACCTTTCCCGGACTGGTCGAGACGCTGCGCGCCGCCTTTCGCGATGGTGCGGTACAACCGGTCAGACATCACCATACGGTCGAACGGCCTGACGGCGCAGCATCGACCCTGCTGTTGATGCCGGCCTGGACCGACTTCAATGCGGCCGGCACGTCGGCGGGCGGCCATATCGGCGTCAAGATCGTCACGGTGTCGCCCGACAACAACGCCGCAGGCAAACCCGCGGTGATGGGGCTCTACCTCCTGCTCGATGGCGCCACCGGCGAGCCCGAAGCCATGATCGACGGCCAGCGGCTGACGCAGTGGCGTACGGCCTGCGCCTCTGCGCTGGCCGCCTCCTATCTGGCCCGCGAGGACGCTTCACGGCTGCTGGTGGTCGGCGCCGGCGCGCTGTCGCCGTTCCTCGCCAAGGCGCACTCAGCGGTGCGGCCGATCACGACGATCCGCATCTGGAACCGCACGTCGGCCAATGCCGAGAAGGTCGCGGCGAAATTGCGCGCCGAGGGTTTTGCAGCCACCGCCGCAAGCGATCTCGACGCCGAACTCGGCTTGGCCGACATCGTTTCGTCGGCGACAATCACGACCACGCCGCTGATCAAGGGCGCGCTGTTGAAGCCGGGAACCCATGTCGATCTGGTCGGCGGCTTCACGCCTGGTATGCGCGAAAGCGACGACGATGCGATTGCGCGCGCCCGCGTCTATGTCGATACCCGGGCAGGCGCCACCAAGGAGGCGGGCGACATCGTCCAGCCGCTGGCCTCGGGCGTGCTAAAGGCCCAAGCCATCGTCGCCGACCTGCATGAATTGGCGCGCGGTGAGAAGAAAGGCCGGCAGAGCCCCGGTGAGATCACCCTATTCAAGTCGGTCGGTGCGGCCCTCGAAGACCTCGCCGCCGGCATTGCAGTGTACAAGGCACTCAAGAGTAGGGGAGTAGGGGAGTAGGGGAGTAGGGGAGTAGGGGAGTAGGGGAGCCATACCAACCGTGCGGCTTCGTGCCAGTCATACTTTCCCTATTCCCTTATTCCCTCACTCCCTGTCCCCGTTCGGACGGGAACATCTCCCGCATGACGCCGTTGTTCGGACGTTATGGAGATACGCGGGTTCTTGCTGTTCTGGTCGATCTTGGCCGCCGTCGTCGCCGCGCTCAGCCTTGGACCATCCTTCGCCCATGTCCTGGAATCGGTCCCCCGGCTGACGAAATGGCCGCCTTCTCTCTGGCGTGAGGCGACCGTGTTCAACGCCCAGTTCCAGTTGTTTGCCGTCATTGGCGCGCCGCTTGATGTGGCAGCGATCGGTTGTCCGGGGCTTCTTGCATGGATGCTGCGCAATGACCGCCCGGCGTTCTGGTTCGCATTGGCCGCTGCTGTGCTCTTTGCGGCGGCTCTTGCGATGTGGTCAGCTCTGGTTAAGCCTGCGAACGATGTTTTGGCCACCTGGGTGCCGGGACCGATCCCGGAAAATTTCGAGGCGATCCGGCTGCGCTGGGAAACCGGCCATATGATCGTCGCCGGCTTCAAGGCCGTCGGTTTTGTATCGCTGGTTGTCGCCCTGCTTTGGATCAAGCGCGGCTGACCGTTTCGGAAACCTCCAGCGACCGCGTTTGTTGCACCGGTGAATGTGCTGTGGCAGAAGCGGGCCAAGTCGCCCCGGAGACGCTCTTCTTTGAAACCTTTTCGCGACAAACGCCGCGACAGCCGCCCACATCAGTTCGCAAAGGGCGGAGCGGAACCGCGCGGAACTGGTGCATCGGGCAACCGCACCGAGCCGAAAGCCGGGCCGGGCGTCCTTTCCCGCCGCGACGGCGCCCTGCCCGCCGAACGTCTTCCAGTAATCCTTGAAGTGGCGCCCAACGCCGACTACGCGCTGCTCGACAGCGGCGCCGGGCAGAAGCTCGAGCAATACGGGCCCTATCGCATCGTTCGGCCCGAAGGCCAGGCAATCTGGCAAAAGGCGTTGCCGGCCAAAGATTGGGATCGCGCCGACGCCATTTTCACCGGCGATACCGACGAGGAAGGCATCGGCCGCTGGCGTTTCCCGAGGACGCCGCTCGGCGAGACCTGGCCGATGAAGCATGAGGGCATCGATTATCTCGGCCGCTTCACCTCGTTTCGCCATGTCGGCGTCTTCCCCGAGCAGGCCTCGCACTGGGACCACATGGCCGGGCTGATCGCGGCAGCGAAACGGCCGGTCAAGGTGCTGAACCTCTTCGGCTATACCGGCCTTGCCTCGCTGGTGGCGGCACGTGCCGGCGCCGAGGTCACCCATGTCGATGCGTCCAAAAAGGCGATCGGCTGGGCTAGGGAGAACCAGGAGATGGCAGGGCTCGGCAGCAAGCCGATCCGTTGGATCGTCGACGACGCCATGAAATTCGCTGAGCGCGAGGAGCGCCGCGGCAGCCGTTACGACATTATCCTGTTCGATCCGCCCGCCTATGGCCGCGGCCCAAAGGGCGAGGTCTGGCAATTGTTCGAGGACCTGCCTGATCTGACCGACCTCTGCCGCTCGATCCTGACGCCGAAGCCGCTTGCTGTCGTGCTGACGGCCTACTCGATCCGCGCTTCCTTCTTCGCCATCCATGCCTTGATGCGCGACACTTTCGCAGGCATGGGCGGCACGGTCGAATCGGGCGAGCTGATCATCCGCGAGAAATCCGCCGGCCGGGCGCTGTCCACGTCGCTGTTCTCGCGCTGGGTGGCCTGAATGAGTGAGCGGCACGCAGGCGCGCCAGGGCAAGTGAAGGAAGTCACTAGTCTCGCCAATCCGTTGATCAAGGACATCAAGGCACTGGCGCTGAAGAAATTCCGCGACCAGCAGAACGCCTTCATGGCCGAGGGGCTGAAGCTGGTCATCGACGCGCTCGACCTCGGCTGGTCGATCCGGACGCTGGTCTTCGCCAAAGCTGGGCGCGGCAATGCGGCGGTCGAAAAAGTCGCGGCGCGCACCGTCGCCGCCGGCGGCACCGTGCTCGAAGTTTCGGAAAAAGTGCTCGTCGCCATCACCCGTCGCGACAACCCGCAAATGGTGGTCGGCGTCTTCTCACAAAAGATCCTGCCGCTGAAAGACATCCGCGCTCAAGACGGCGACGTCTGGGTGGCGCTCGATCGTGTGCGTGACCCCGGCAATCTCGGAACCGTCATCCGCACCGTCGATGCCGTCGGCGCCAAGGGCGTCATCCTGGTCGGCGAGACCACCGATCCTTTTTCCGTCGAGACCGTGCGCGCCACCATGGGCTCGATCTTCGCCGTGCCGGTCGCCAAGGCGACGCCGGAAACCTTTCTGGCCTGGCGAAAAAGCTTTCCCGGTCTCGTCGCCGGCACGCACCTGAAGGGTGCGGTCGACTACCGTTCGGTCGACTTTTCCAAAGGCCCGGTGCTGCTGATGATGGGCAACGAACAGCAGGGCCTGCCAGACAGCCTGGCCGAAAGCTGCGACAGGCTACTGCGGATTCCACAGGCCGGGCGGGCCGATTCGCTCAATCTCGCGGTGGCCACCGGTATTATGCTGTTCGAGATCCGGCGCGGCGCGCTGAAACTTGCCCCGGAGGACGCCAAACCGTGACATCCCAAATGGTGAAATCCCAAACGGCAAAATCATGGTTCCCCTACGTCCTGCTGGTCGCCGCCGCGGTAGGGCTCGACCAGTGGGTCAAATACCTGGTCGAGACCGGCCTCGCCTTTCAAGAAAAGGTCGATCTCGTGCCGTTCCTGGCATTGTATCGCACCTACAACACCGGCATTGCCTTCTCGATGTTTTCGTCTTTCGGCGACACAGGCCTGGTGGTCATCGCCACTTTCGTCGTCGCTTTCGTGCTCTATCTCGCGGCCCGCACTCCGCCCGGCCACGTGCTGACCCGCATCGGCTTTGCGCTGATCGTCGGCGGCGCGCTCGGCAATTTGTTCGACCGCGCTACCTATGGTCACGTGATCGACTATATCCTGTTCCACACCCCGGTATGGTCCTTCGCCATCTTCAACCTCGCCGACGCCTTCATCGCGATCGGCGCGGTGCTGGTCGTCTTCGATGAACTCATCGGTTGGCGGCGGGAGCCCGAGCCCTCCGGCGATTGACCTGGCCTTTCGTCGCCATACAGTGCCCATTCGAAAAGCCCGAGGAGAAGACATGCCCGAAACCTTCAAAGCCATCCTCGTTTCGCGCGACGCCGAGAAGAAACAGTCGGTCGCCATGACCGACCTCACCGAAGCCGACCTGATGGAAGGCGACGTCACCGTCGCCGTCGAGGCAACGACGGTGAACTACAAGGATGGCCTCGCCATATCAGGCAAGGCGCCAGTGATCCGCCGCTGGCCGCTGGTGCCGGGCATCGATTTCGCCGGTACCGTCATCTCATCTTCCCATGCCGACTGGCGTAAGGGGGACAAGGTCATATTGAACGGCTGGGGCGTCGGCGAAACGCATTTTGGCGCCTATGCCGAGCGCGCCCGTGTCAAGGGCGATTGGCTGGTGCCACTGCCCCAGGGCATGAGCCCGCATGATGCCATGGCGATCGGCACCGCCGGCTACACCGCCATGCTTTGCGTCATCGCGCTGGAACGGCATGGCATCGTGCCCGATCGCGGCCCGGTGGTGGTGACGGGCGCCGCCGGCGGCGTCGGCTCGGTCGCAGTCTCGATCCTGTCCAGCCTCGGCTATCATGTCATCGCCTCGACCGGCCGCAGCGCTGAAAGCCCTTATCTGATCGATCTGGGTGCTGCGGAAGTAATCTCGCGCGACGAGCTTGCGCAGCCGGCAAAGCCGCTTGCCAAGGAACGCTGGGCCGGCGGCGTCGATGCGGTCGGCAGCCACACGCTGGCCAACGTTCTTTCGATGACCTCCTATGGCGGGGCCGTCGCCGCTTGCGGCCTGGCCGGCGGCATGGATCTGCCGGCGAGCGTCGCCCCGTTCATCCTGCGCGGCGTCTGTCTGCTCGGCATCGATTCGGTGATGGCGCCAAAAGCGGTCCGCATGGAGGCGTGGCGCCGCATCGGCATGGACCTGGACCTCCAGAAGCTCGCCAGCCTGTCCACGACCATTGGCTTTGACGGCATCATCGACGCCGCGCACGACATCGTCGAAGGCAAGATCCGTGGCCGCGTGGTGGTAGACATGTGAGTTCTGTCGTCTGCAATTTTTGCACGAAAGGACGTCAAAACCGGGCGACTGCTAAAATTCGAACGAACTGCCGCAATTTTCCATAATCTCTGTCTGCCAAGGAATCCGCATGATCACGGAATCCGGCATCAGGCAAACGGAGAGCGCCGAAAGCGTTGACGGGATTCGCCCCGAGGCGCCAAGGCGCCAGCATATCGCAGCGCCGCCACTGGCGCCCGAACTGCCCGCCGCCAATCGTGAAGGCCTGCCGTTCCTGATGCTCGTCGCCATCGTTGTGCTGGCAGGCCTGTCGCATCTGACCGGAGCGCCGATTTTCATCACCGTTGGCCTTTTGGCGACTGGCATGGCCGGCCTTGCCGCGCACTTGCATGCCAGGCGCACGGAGCGTCGCACGGTTGCCCTCCTTGGCGAGACCGCAGCTCGCAGCCGCGCCGAGGTCGAGACCCTGGCCGACCGCATGTGGGAGATGCAGGAGAGCGAGGAGCGCTTTCGCGGGCTGATCGACGCCCTTGGCGATCTCGTCGTCCACCGCGATCGTGACGGCCACATCGTCTATGCCAACAAGGTTTTCGCCGATCTCGTCGGAAGCGACCAGCGCGATCTTGCCGGCAGGACCCTGGCCGAACTAGGCATCGACGTCGGCATCGTTCCGGATGCGGCTTTCTCCGACCATGAATGCCTGAGCTCAACCGATGTCGCCATTAGCACGCCGAACGGTCCGCGCTGGTTCTCATGGATCGAACTGTCCGTGCGTGACAAGGAGAGCGGCGCCGCCTCGCATCGCGCCATCGCCCGCGACATCACCGCCCGCAAGCACGCCGAATCGTCGCTGATCACCGCCCGTGAGCGAGCCGAATACGCAAGCCAGGCCAAATCGCGCTTCCTCGCCACCGTCAGTCACGAGATCCGCACGCCGATGAACGGCATCATGGGCATGGCCAGGCTACTGGCGGACACCAACCTCTCGCCTGAACAACGGACCTATGTCGGCGCCGTGTCGACATCGGCCAGCGCGCTGCTGGCGCTGATCGAGGATCTGCTCGACTATTCCAAGATCGAGGCCGGCCGCTTCGATCCCGAACCGCAGCCAATGTCGGTGCGCGAGATCGCCGACAACATCATCGAACTCTTGGCGGCGCGCGCCTACGCCAAAAACATCGGCATTGGCTGCCATGTCGAGCCCGACGTGCCGCAGATGATATCAGCCGATCCGGGAAGGGTCAGGCAGGTTCTGCTCAACCTGATCGGCAACGCCATCAAGTTCACCGACAGCGGCGGCGTTTTGCTGAATGTCGCACGCGCCCGCACCGAAACCACCGACCGCATATGCTTCAGCGTCACCGATACGGGTCCCGGCCTGAGCGAGGACGACTTGGAACGCATTTTCGAGGAATTCGAACAGGTCGATGGCTCGTCGACCCGCGCGCATGGCGGCGCTGGTCTTGGTCTTGCCATCTCCAAACGTCTGGTGATCGCCATGGGCGGCACGATTTCGGTGTCGAGCCGGCTCGGCCACGGTTCCGAATTCGTCTTCGAAATCCCTGCAACATCGGCCACCGAAGCACCGCAGAACCGCCGGAATGCCCTGTCGGGCCGGCGCGCCGTGATCCTGTCGAAAAACGCCATCGAGGCCGACGCCATCGCCCGCACCATCCGCGCCAATGGCGGCATGGTCGATCTGGCCGCGACCGCCGCCCAGGCAGCACCCTTCGCCCAAGGCTGTGACGTGCTTCTGGTCGACGCGGCCATGGAAGAGAGCGACGGCAGGCTGCTCAAGCGCCTGCGCCAGAGCGGCTTTGCCGACGGCGAGGCGATCACCTTGATCGCGCCGACCGACCGCGGCATGCTGGGTGAGTTCCGCGCCAGCGGCTATGCCACCTTCCTGGCAAGGCCGGTGCGTGGCGAGACGTTGCTGCGCGTGCTTTTGAGCAGCAGCGTACCCGCCCTCGCCCAGCCACAGCCGGAAAAGCGCGGCGCGCCATCGGTCCGTGCCATTGGCAGCCGCCAGCAGGGCCTGTCCGTGCTGATCGCCGAGGACAACGACATCAACGCCATGCTGGCCCGCGCCACGCTGCTGAAGGCCGGACATCGCGTGACGGTGGTCGCCAACGGCAAGGCTGCCGTCGAGGCCGTCACCGGCAGCGGCCACAAGCACCGCTTCGACGTGGTGCTGATGGACCTGCACATGCCTGTGATGGACGGGCTGGACGCCATCGCCGCCATCCGCCGGCACGAGGAGGAAACCGCCGTGCCGCCGGTTCCCATCATGGTGCTGTCGGCGGACAGTCAGGAAAAGACCCGCCATGCCGTGCTTGCCCATGGTGCCAGCGGCTTCGTCACCAAGCCGCTCGATCCCGACGCGCTTGTCCATGCGGTCGAAGGCCAGGTTGCTGCGTGATCCGCCGGCTGCCCTTCTAAGCTTTCCCGGCGTAACATAGCCGGTTGAAGGATTACCCAGCCGACGAAGTATTGCCGGCAACGCCGTATCACGGTACTGTCACAATCCTGTTGCACCTACACCGTATCCCCGTGCCAAGAGGGATGGCTCGAAGGAGAATCACTCGTGCATACAGTTATGCCGGAATGTGACACTCGGCCGAACGCCAGCAGCGCATTGCTCGTTGGCCGGAACGTCGATGCCGTCATAAAAGGCGAAGCGCTCGGCCGCATCGGCAACCTCGAAGTGCGGCTCGCCCGCAACGAGGCCGAGGTCGCCGCCGCGCAGGAAGTGCGCTACCGGGTTTTCTATGACGAGCTTGGCGCCAGGAAGAACCTGTTCCAGGTGCAGGACCGCCGCGATGCCGACCATTTCGATCCGCTTTGTGATCATTTGCTCGTCTTCGATACCTCTCTGTCCGGTCCCGAGCACCGCCGCATTGTCGGCACTTACCGCCTGCTCCGGCAGGAAATCGCGACCGCCGCCGGTGGCTTCTATTCCGAGGGCGAATTCGAGCTGACCAAGCTCATCGCCCGCCATCCCGGCCAGCGTTTCCTTGAGCTCGGCCGCTCCTGCGTCTTGCCGGAATACCGCTCGAAGCGCACCATCGAAGCGCTCTGGCAAGGCATTTGGGCCTATATCAACCATTACGGCATCGGCGTGATGACCGGCTGCGCCTCGTTTCCGGGCACCGTGCCAGCGGCGCACGCCGAGGCGCTCACCTATCTCGCCCATCACTGCCGGACGAACTCGGCCTGGGATGTGCGCGCGGTCGCCGGGCGCTACTGTTCCATGGATTTGATGCCGATCGAGGCGGTCAATGCCAAGGCCGCGATCGCGGCGATGCCGCCGTTGGTCAAGGGCTATCTGCGCGTCGGAGCGCGCATCGGCGACGGCTGCGTCATCGACCGCGAATTCTCCACCGTCGATGTGTTCGTCGTGATGCCGGTCAAGGAGATCGGTGCCCGCTACGTCAACTACTATGGCGGGGAAGCCCAGCGATTCGCTGCCTGACTAGGGGAGTGGGGAGAGAAGGCAACGGCCGGAGTGGCAATTGCTCTACTTTACCATACGTAGCGCTGTTCTCTACTCCCGTACTGCCTTATTCCCCTACTCCCCTAACTTACGCATCCTTCTCAGCTTGCTCATTCACCGGCCCTGGCTCGACCGGAGCTTCGCTCGCCGCATGTTTGGGGCCGCCTTTGGCAACGCCTACCATAGCCGGCCGCAGCACCCGCTCGCCGATCGAATAGCCCGGCTGCACGACCTGGACCACCGTGTTGGCCGGTACTTCCGGATTGGGCACCTCGAACATCGCCTGGTGGAAATTCGGGTCGAATTTCTCGCCTTCCGGTTCGAGCTTCTTCACTCCGTGCCGCTCCAGCGCCGATAGCATGGCGCGCTCGGTAAGCTCGACGCCCTCGATCAGCGCCTTGAAACCGGCATCGCCCGACGCCTTGGCTTCAGCCGGGATCGCATCCAGCGCGCGGCGCAGATTGTCCGATACCGACAGCATGTCACGGGCGAAATTGGCAACCGCATAGGCACGCGCATCGTGCACGTCGCGGGCGGTACGACGGCGCAGATTCTCCATTTCGGCTGCGACGCGGAGCGCGCGGTCCTTCAACTCGTCGTTTTCCTTCAGCAGCCGCACAAGCGCTTCATAGTCGCCGTCGACGCTGCCTTGCGTATGTTCGGTAGCAGCTCCGGTCGTTTCGGCTTCATCGGGCGCGCGTTCGTCTTTTGCCTGGTCGCTCATCGCCATTTCCCGTCATTTCGAATGGTGTGGATTTTGTGCCCGATATCGAGGTTTGGCGGCCAAAAATCAAGGGGCAAGCGATACTGAGGAGGAGGACTCGCGCTTCAACGGCGCATCATGAAGACCTTTCGATATTAATTCAAATTTTACTGTAATCGCCGGCTTTGCTTGCCAAGATGCTGCGATGGGGGAACCATTCGTCTGCCGGAAGAGTTTCGAAGCCGACACAGGATTTTGAAATGACGACCCGCAACAACGGCGACCGTAATAAAAATGGCGCCCGCAACAATGACGAAAGACGTGAAAGGCTCGCGGCCGGCATCAGGCGCCAGTTCGGCGCCGAGGCAACGAAGCGCTTTCTGCGCGCGCTGCCGGCGTTCCGGACGCAGAACGACATTCCCGATCGTTTCAAGGAATTGCTCGAGCGCCTCGACGGCATCGAAAGCAGATAGCCGCTCGTGGCCGCAGGCGGTAGACCAACACACTCGCCTGTCGTTGCGTGCCACCGGAACCCAAGCATGACTTTCCACTTTGCGGCTAGCACGTCGCGCGACAATTACGCGCAGTAACTTGGCGTGATCATTGCCTTGCGGCGACGGAATGGTCCGTCTATGCTTCCTGATGAACATGATTTCCCCCGAAGCTGTGGCGAACAGCAAACGTGCCTGGTTGAAGATCCTGGCGCGCTACAAAACACCCGACAGGCGGCGCAGCGCCGTCGAACTTGCCATCACCCTCATCCCCTTTGCCACGCTGTGGGCGCTGTCCACGGCTGCCTATGCCCATGGTCATTGGTGGGGGCTGATCCTCATCCTTCCGGCCGCCGGCTTTCTGGTGCGGATCTTCATGATCCAGCATGATTGCGGCCACGGCTCCTTCTTCGCCAACCGCACGGCCGACGACTGGATCGGCCGCGGGCTGGGCATCCTGACCTTGACCCCCTACGATTGCTGGCGGCGTGCCCACGCAACCCATCACGCCAGCGCCGGCAATCTCGATGAGCGCGGCACGGGCGACATCAGGACGTTGACTGTTGCCGAATATCGGCAAATGTCCTGGCGTGGCCGCCTCGCCTACCGTCTCTATCGCCATCCGCTCGTCATGTTCGGCCTCGGCCCCATTTGGCTTTTCATCTTTGAGCAGAGACTGCCGGTCGGCATGATGCGAGGCGGACTCACGCCCTGGGTGTCGTCGATGGCCACCAACGTGGCCATCGCGGTCGCCGCCGCCGGCCTTATCTGGTCCGTCGGCCTCGAAGCGTTCCTGGTTGTCCATTTGCCCATCGTCATCCTCGCCGGTTCCGCCGGAATCTGGCTGTTCTACGTCCAGCACCAGTTCGAAGAGACCGAGTGGGCAAAGGACTCCGAGTGGGAATTCCAGCACGCGGCCCTGCACGGCTCGTCCTATTATGACCTGCCCCCGGTGCTGAACTGGTTCACCGGCAATATCGGCGTCCATCACGTGCACCACCTCTCCGCCAAGGTGCCGTGCTACCGGCTCCAGGAGGTCCTGAGGGACTATCCGGAACTGCGCGAAATCGGTCGCGTCACGCTTCTCGACAGCCTGCGCTGCGTCAAGCTCGCATTGTGGGACGAGAGCCGCAGCAAGCTGGTGTCATTTCGCGAAGCGCGGATGACTGCGTAAAACGCACCGCCGCACCTAAGTGCGGCGGTTTTCCAAGGCTTGGCTTAAGCCGCCTTGCGTTCGTCGCGCATCAGGGCCCCGGTTATGGGGCGAAGGGGTCGATCACTTGGACGATCGCCGCCATGTCACCGTCGTATTCGCTGGCGAGCGTCACCGAGAGCGTGCCGTCTCCAGCCTGGAAGATGATGATGGCGGCCATGAGGGTGGTGGCGAGGCTGAAGGCGAAGGCGTGTGCGTCGTTGAGGGACATCGATCCGGCTCCTGTTCCGAGCGGAGGACCATCCCCCGCTGACAGGCGCCCGAAGTGTCGGACTGAACGCTGCAATCACCGCGCAGGCGCAGCCGAAGCGGCGGCATGCTCGCATAGCCGACCCTTTACGGGTTGATGGCGTCAGGCGATCAGTCTGACCAAGGATCAGCGCTATGAAGCGGTCGGGTATTCTCGCAATCAAGAGATGACGGGCGATATCTGATCGCGCCACGGCCACTAGCAATAGCAGGTGGCGCCCTCATATCGGTCCATGCGCAACAACTGGCGGTTTCCCGAGTGCGGACACTCCATCAGATTCTGCGATGGCGCTAAGCACGCCCGGCTCCCGTTCAACACTATCAGGATTGGCTTACCATCCACTTAGCAAGGCGTTGATACCTAAACATCAGTTTTGCTGCCGACCTCCCATTCTGGCCAGGGAAGCATGAAGAAGGCGACCATGGCCAGCAGGCACGCCGCGGCGATGAACGCGAAGACAGCAGCGAATGGATTGACGCTAAACGTGCTCGCGGTGGACGCCACCCATCCAGTTGCGCCCTGCATGATGGCAACGCCGAGGAATACAGCTGTGTTCAGAATTCCGAATGCCCGGCCGACGACCTGAGGTTCATATGCACTCTTAGTGTCTGCGAACTGCAAGATCGTGAAGCCGGTGAGCGCCCCAAGCGCAACGCACATCGTAGCATCGACGATCCAGTTGGCGGAGATTGCAAGGATAAGGAAGATCCCGGCGGAAGCGGCCATGCTCGCGCAGATCAGGTATCGCCGTGAGCGTCCTTTCGCCCGCACCAGACCGAATAGCGGTGGGCCAACCAAGGTCGCGACCGACGAGGCGAGAAGCACATTCCCGACGTCCGTCAGTGTGAAGCCGTGTCGCTCTATGAACAAGGGTGTCGCCCACAGGCCCCTCAGCGCGATGTAGGATGAGTAGCCAACGAGCGCGAGCGCAACGATGCCCTTGGTCTGCCGTTCTTTCAGGATCGCAAGCGTCTCTCGAATTGCGCCTGCGATGTCGCCTGAGTTCTTGCCGTGATCATCCCGAACGAGGACGAGGATGCAGACCAAGTTTGCCGCCGCAACGACGCCCGTCACCACAAAAGCGCTGCGCCAGCCCCAATGTTCGACTACCCATGCCAGCGGCGTGCCAGTGGCCAGTAACCCAAGGCCGCTGAAGCTGAGAACCAAGCCCGATACTCGGGCAAAACTCTTTTCAGAAAAATGTTTGCTTACAAAGAACAGCGATCCGACAAAGGCTGGTGCGCAGCCGATGCCAATGAGCAACTGCCCCAGCATCAAAACCGGGAAGCCTGTTGCAATGAACGACAGGAGCGCTCCCGCTACTGCAAGGAGGAAAGCCGAACCAACGGTCTTTCTCACGCCGTAAAGGTCGAGCGCTAGGCCCATCGGAATCTGGGCGAGGGCAAAGGACAGATGGAAGGCGCCGGCGTAGATGCCGAGTTCTTCGGTCGAGAGCCCGAATTCACGTTGCAGTCCGGGGGCGACGATCGCGGCGATAGTACGAAACACCTGACTTATCGCGGCCACGCCAACAAGCGTCGCGAGCATGACTCCGGCCGCACCGGCCTTGTCTGCGTTGAATACTTTCAGCCTACCGCCCTCCTTCCGGCCAAGCCGCAATGCGATCGATAACCTGGTATCCCGTTGCACCTAGGGGCAAATCTCCCATGCGAACGCGGCTTCGTCTGCCTACGCTGTCCGTGACTCGAGCATCTCGACGTAGTGCGGATTGTACATGATACCCAATACGTTGCCGAACGGATCGACCACCGAGGCGGTGACGAAGTTGCTCTCGCGCTTGGTGATCGGATCGTACTCCGTGGCGCCCATGGCCTTGAGCCGAGCGAACGCCGCCTCGATGTCGTCGACGTGCCACAGCAGTATGGCGCCGCCCGGACCGGGCTGCATCGCTGCTGGTGCGTAGCGGCGTTCGATGATGCCGAACTCGTCCTCGTCGTCGCCGATTCGGAACTCGACATAGGCGGGGTTTTCCGCATCCGGCCGCTGGAAGTACGCTTCGACGCCGTACAGCTCCGCGTACCAGTCGCGCGCCGCGGCCACGTCGTCGGCCCAGAAGTTCACCGTCGCCATGCCACGCAAAAAGTGCTTGTTGCTCATTGTCGTAACCCTTTCCTTGATTGCGATCAGCGGCCAAATGATGCGCGATAGTGTAAAGCCCGTATTTCAAAAACCCGCAGACGGCTACGAGCCCCATGGGCGCCTCGATCCGGCCGATTTCGACCGCTATGTAAGATTTCAACGCCAATTATCCACCAAACTGAGCTAGGCCAGACATTAACAGCATTCGGTCCTGATCTCTGACTTCGGCAAAACGATTGGGGATATGTTTCGTCGCGCACAGTCTCTACGTCGTTCGCGACCAATAGGGCTGAATGTCAGTTCCCTGCATTAGGTTCCCAGTCCGCCGGTATGAGACGCCGAAGATGCAAGCGTCGCTTAAGCACCGCCGAATTTCCAGACCGGGATGCCGAGCTTCTTCGCCTTGTCGGCGAGGTTGTCGTTGATGCCTGTGTCGGGGAAGTGCATCACGCCCTTGGGCATGATTTCCAGTATCGCGTCGTTACGCTTGAAGGGTGCGGAACGGCCGTTCGTCACCAGTCGGGCGCAAAGCCGATCTGCGGCACGTTGCGGTTCGTTGCCCAGAGTGAGGCGATCTTCTCGGCGCCTTTCGGCGATTTGCCGTGCATCAGCACCACTCGCCGTGGCGCGGCGCAGGCGATCAGCTGGCGCGCATCCGCCGCCAGGAATATTTTGGGCCTTTGGCCTCCGGCTTCTCGGTCGGCTGATAGTACAGCGGCAGACCGCCGGTGCGGCCTTCCTCAAGCCGTTTCAAAAGCACCGGATGCGACACTTCGAACTCGTCGAAACCGAGGCGCAGCATATGCGGTAGCTGGTCGACCAGAACTTGCCCGGTGGCGCGGACCGCGCCCTCGAAATGGTGGCGGCTGCGCAGCAATTCGCCCTTTGAAAAGGAACGACCGTCACTGAAAGCCGGGAAGGCCAACGCCACCAACGTTATCTGATCGAGCAGGTCCGCGATCTTTTCGAGCTGGTCGCCGGGCTGCAGCAGAACGCCGATGCGCTCCTTCGCCGACCGGCGCACCGCCGGGTCGAGGTCGAGGAACGCCTGCAACGGCAGGATGAAACGGCCATTGCCGGACAGTGCATCGGCACTCTCAGCATGGGTCCACTCGTCTTCGCGGAAGCCTTGCGGGGTCCAGAGGCGGGTCTCCGGTGTCTGTGCGGTCATCAAAAAATCCTAAAACTCAAAGAACCGGAGGGTGTGTGAGATTCAGGTCAGGCCGAGCCGAAAATGGTGGCTTCCGAGAACCGGAGCGGAGCGTACTTTCTGTACGTGAGCACCGGAAGCGCAGGAAGCCGCCATTTGCAGGCCGGCCTCACCTGAATATCAACATACCCTAGAGTGATGCGTCGGTCAGCGACTTTTCCAGCCCCGACAGATGGATGCCGCACTCGGTCTTGGCGTGCCCCGCCCAGCGGCCGCTGCGCGCGTCTTCGCCCGGCTGCACCGGCTGCGTGCACGGGAAGCAGCCTATCGACAGATAGCCATAAGCGACCAGCGGATTTTCACGCAGCGCATGCGCGCGCATATAGTTGGCCTGATCGGCGGTCGTCCAATGCGCCAGCGGATTGATGCGGATGCGCGAACCGACCGCCTCGAACACCGGAAGCGCTGCCCGCGTCGTCGCCTGAAAACGCTTGCGGCCGGTGAACCAGGCGCGGAACGGCTCGACGCCGCGCGCCAGCGGCTCGACCTTGCGAACGTCGCAGCAGGCGTCGGTATCGGTCTCGTTCAGATTGCCGGTCGGATCGATCCGTTCGAGCGCCGCTTCTTCGGGCGTGATCACCCTTATATCGGTCAGCCCGAAATCGGCAACGAGCGCATCGCGATAGCCGAGCGTCTCCTCGAAGTGCTTGCCGGTGTCGAGGAAGATGACCGGCAGCGTCCGGTCGATCTTGGCTGTCATGTGCAGCAGCACGGCAGAATCCGCGCCAAAGGACGAAACCGCGGCGATTTCACCGTGAAAGAATTCCCGGGCCGACCGCTCGATGATCTCCAGCGGCTTCAGATGACCATAGAGCGCATCGAGCCCCGCCGCTTCGGCGGCGATCCCGGCCTCGACGTCGACGATACGATCAAGCGGCCTTGGCTTCGCCAGCATAGAGCGCCTCCTTGAACGGCGCGGGACCGACTCGGCGGTAGGCGTCGATGAATTTTTCATTTCTGTCGAGCCGGAGGCCGAGGTACGTCTCGACGATCTGCTCGATGGCGTCGGTGATCTCTGCCGACGAGAAGCCGCGGCCGATGATCTCGCCAACCGAGGTGTTCTCGTCGGCCGAGCCGCCGAGCGTGACCTGATAGAGTTCGGCGCCCTTCTTCTCGACCCCGAGGATGCCGATATGGCCGACATGGTGATGGCCGCAGGCATTGATGCAACCGGAAATCTTCAGCTTCAACTCGCCGATCTCGCGCTGCCGTTCAAGCGAAGCGAAACGAAGCGAGATTTCCTGTGCCACCGGAATGGAGCGCGCTGTGGCCAGCGCGCAATAATCAAGGCCTGGGCAGGAGATGATGTCTGATATCAGGTTGGAATTAGCCGTCGCCAGCCCGATGCCGACCAAAGCGTCGTAGACCGCCTTGAGGTCGGCGCGCGCGACATGCGGCAGGATCAGGTTCTGCTCGTGGCTGACGCGCAGTTCGTCGAAGGCATATTTTTCGGCAAGGTCGGCGACCGCTTCCATCTGGCTGTCGGAGGCGTCGCCCGGCGCTTCGCCGATGCCCTTGAGCGAAATCGTCACGGCGGCATAATCGGGATGGCGGTGAGTGACCACGTTCTGGTCGAGCCATTCCGAGAAGCTCTTGGAATCGAGGCGGGCGAGCTTGACCGCCTCGTCGCCTTCCGGCCGGTCGGCCAGAGCCGGCGGCGCGAAATAAGCATCGATGGCGCGGATGTCGGCTTCCGGCAGCTTCAGATCCGCATCCTTCAGTTCCTGCCATTCGGCCTCGACCTGGCGGGTTATCTCCTCGACACCGGTCTCGTGGACGAGGATCTTGATGCGCGCCTTGTATTTGTTGTCGCGGCGGCCGTAGAGGTTGTAAACGCGCAGGATCGCCGTGCAGTAGGACAGAAGGTCGGCCTCGGGCAGGAAGTCGCGGATCTTCTTGGCGATCATCGGCGTACGGCCCTGGCCACCGCCGACATAGACCGCGAAACCGAGTTCGCCGGCGGCGTTCTTCTTCAAATGCAGGCCGATGTCATGCGTCTGGATGGCGGCACGGTCGCGCTCGGCGCCGGTCACCGCGATCTTGAATTTCCTCGGCAGGAACGAGAATTCCGGATGAACCGACGACCACTGGCGCAGGATTTCCGCATAGGGGCGCGGATCGGCGACTTCATCGGCGGCGGCACCGGCGAAATGGTCGGCGGTGACGTTGCGGATGCAGTTGCCGCTGGTCTGGATTGCGTGCATCTCGACGCTCGCCAAGTCGGCCAGGATCGCCGGAATGTCCGACAGCGCCGGCCAGTTGAATTGGATGTTCTGGCGGGTCGTGAAGTGGCCATAGCCCTTGTCGTATTTGCGGGCGATATGGCCGAGCATGCGCAGCTGCTTGCTGTTCAGCGTACCGTAGGGCACCGCGATGCGCAGCATATAGGCGTGCAATTGCAGGTAGACGCCGTTCATCAGCCTCAGCGGCCGGAACTGATCCTCGGAGATCTCGCCGGCAAGCCGCCGCGCGACCTGGTCGCTGAACTCGGCGACACGGGCCTGGACGAAATCGTGATCGAACTCATCGTAACGGTACATGTCTGGTCTTTCCGGGCGCGTCCGCCCGTTCATCAATGTGGTCGGTTACGCCGCGCGGGCGGCTTCCGGGCGGGCCTGCTTGCCCAAATCGTTGCGGTTGGTGGGCCCGGCGGCGCGGATCTTTTCGCGCAGCCGGACGGGCTCGACCACTCCGCTGACGACGGTCACGTCGATCAGATTGACGTCGACCACTTCATTGTTGGCATAGGCCGCAGCGCCGATCGCCTCCAGCCGGTCTTCAGCCGCCTTGTCGTCGGCGACGTCGGCATTGTCGATGGTCTCAGCCCAGCCGCCATTGGCGTACCAGACGGCTTCGCCATCGGCGAGGCGGTTTGCGGTCAGAACTTTCATCGTCCAGCTCCTTCGGCTGCTGTTTGGGCCGCGCCTTCATGCCTGTGTGCCGCAAGCGGCTCGGAACGTTCAAAGTTGGCGCCGGCGACTGCATCGCCGATAATCGTCATGACCGGCCCGGTAAGGTCGGCGCGAACCTCCAGCGACGGCAGGTCGGCGAGGGTGCCGTGGAAACGGCGGCGGTTGGCAAGGCTGGCATTCTCGACCACGGCGACCGCCGTATCCGGCGACAAGCCCGCTTCGATCAGCCGGCCGGCAACCTCGGCTGCGACCGAGCGGCCCATATAGACGGCGACCGTAGCGCCGGAAATGGCGAGCTTTGCCCAGTCGGGCAGCGAATTTCCCTTGAGATCGTGGCCGGTGGTGAACACCATCGACGACGACACGCCGCGCAGCGTCAGCGGCAACTCGAAATCGGCGGCGGCGGCGAAGGCCGCGGTGACGCCCGGAACCACCTCATAGGCAATACCGGCATCGCGCAGTGCTGCCATTTCCTCGCCCGCCCGGCCGAACACCAGCGGATCACCGGACTTCAGCCGCACCACGCGCTTGCCGTCGCGGCCGAGTTCGATCAGCAGCGCATTGATATCGGCCTGGCTCTTGGTGTGGCAGCCCTTGCGCTTGCCCACCGGCAGGCGCTCGGCGTCGCGGCGACCCATGGCGACGATCGCCTCCGGCACCAGCGCGTCATGGACGATGACATCGGCTTCCATCAGCAGGCGGTGGGCGCGCAGGGTCAGCAGGTCCTCGGCGCCCGGACCGGCACCCACCAGGGCGATGTGGCCCGACGACGGCGCATTCGAAAGCAACAGGTCGACGGCGGCATCATGCGCCTGTGACAGCTGTCCGGCCGCCATGGCGCGGGCCGGTGCGCCGCCGAAAAAGTCGCTCCAGAAGCGCCGACGGGCATTGCCTTTCGGCAGCAATCTCTCGGCGTTGCCGCGCAACGAGGCGGCAAGCGAAGCAAGCGGCCCGAACGACGGCGACAGCATGCGGTCGATGCGGCTGCGCAGCATCTGGGCAAGCACTGGGCCGGCCCCTTCCGTGCCGATGGCAATGGCGACCGGCGCGCGGTTGACCAGCGCCGGGGTGAAGAAATCGCACAGCTCCGGCCGGTCGACGGCATTGACCGGAATGCCCAGCCGGCGCGCATCCTCGGCAACGCGGCGGTCGAGCGCCTCATCGCCGCTGGCGGCAAACACCATCACCGCGCCTTCGAGATGCGCGGCATCGTAGGCGGCAGCGATGTGGAAAGCGCCGTTCGCGGCGATGAAGGCCAGCAACTCGGTCTCCGCGGCATCGGTTATGATGCGCAGCACCGCGCTCGACTGGCCGATCAGCCGCGCCTTGGCCAGCGCCTCCTCGCCGCCCCCGACGATGGCCACGGCTTCGCCCTCGACCCGCATGAAGACGGGAAAGGCGTTGAGCTTGGGGGTGTCCTGCGGCATGGCGAGCGGAATCCTGAATACGCTGTCAGTTCTACGCGCAGGCGCGAAAAAGCAGAAGGAACGCACTCGCGCATCGCTTCATGCGAAGCAATCGCTTTTCCTCAAGCACCAGAGGCAGGAGAAAAAAATTCCACACCTACGAATGGAGGAGATCCAAGCCGCTGCTGTGAGCCCTGATCTGCGGCTGTTCTAGCCGCAAGTGAAGTATATCACAAAACACTTTTTTCTAAATTCTACTAATCTAGTAGATTAAAGCCGCGATGCGCTGACCACCGGAACATTCCTGGCTCGGCGCGCGTTTGCCTTGGGAATCCGAGCCTTGCTGTTCAGCTGCGGCGACGGCTCCAGAGGTGGGCCTGGAAGATCATGAAAATCAGAAATAAGGAGCGCTCCGTGAACAATCTCAAGCTGAAACGCGGACTGTGGGTTGTGGTGGCCGACGGCGAGAAGGCGCTGTTCCTCGAGAACCGTGGCGACACCCAATATCCCGATCTTCAGGTCGTGCAGGAGATGGAACAGACAAATCCGGCGACGCGAGAGCAAGGTTCGGACCGCCCCGGCCGCTACAGCGACGGTCCTTCCGTCCACCGCAGCGCAGTCGAGGATACTGACTGGCACCGCCTCGGCAAGGAGCGTTTCGCCGATGAAATTGCCGAGCAGTTGTATAGGCTCGCGCATCGCGGCGCCTTCAAGGAAATGGTGCTGATAGCACCGCCGCCGGTGCTGGGCGAGATGCGCCGAAAACTGCACAAGGAAGTTGCCGAGAAGATATCAGCGGAATTTCCAAAGACGCTGACCAACCACACCATCGTCGACATCGAGAACCTGCTGCAGGCGGCCTGATCGCGGGCGCCAGACGTGCGGCCCGTTTCTTTCCCGACAGCCATTACCTTTTGCCATCTTTGTCTCGATTTCATCGCATTGCGGGTTGCCTCGCGGCTACCTGAGCCCCCATATTGCCGGGGCGGCGGCTTTTTGGCGGCGCATGTCCGACATCGTGATTTTTGAAAGGCGCTCCATAGACCATGCCGCATGACACGCCCCTTATCGCCACTATCGTTGCAGGTCTGGGGCTAGCTTTCGTCTTCGGCGCAATTGCCAACCGCTTCCGCATCCCGCCGCTGGTTGGCTACCTCGTCGCCGGCGTTCTGGTCGGGCCGAATACGCCGGGCTTTGTCGCCGATGCCGGCCTCGCCAACGAACTCGCCGAAATCGGCGTGATCCTGTTGATGTTCGGCGTCGGCCTGCATTTCTCGCTGAAGGATCTGTTGTCGGTCCGCGCTATCGCCGTGCCCGGTGCGATCGTACAGATCGGCTTCGCGACTGCGCTCGGCGTCGCGCTTGCCTGGGTGCTCGGCTGGTCGCTAGGCGCGGGGCTGGTCTTCGGGCTGGCGCTTTCCGTCGCCTCGACCGTGGTGCTGTTGCGCGCGCTGCAGGAGCGGCGGCTGATCGAGACCGAGCGCGGCCGCATCGCCGTCGGCTGGCTGATCGTCGAGGATCTGGCCATGGTGCTGGCGCTGGTATTGCTGCCGGCGCTGGCCGGCGTGCTGGGCGGCCAGGAGCAGGTGGAGGTCCACAGCAGCGGTCTGCTGTCGCTGCCGCCGAGCTACGGCGTTTGGGGCGTCGTCGGCATCACGCTGGCCAAGGTCGCTGCCTTTGTCGTCGTCATGCTGGTGGTTGGCCGCCGGGTCATCCCCTGGGTCCTGCACTACGTCGCCCATACCGGGTCGCGTGAATTATTCCGGCTGGCGGTGCTGGCCATTGCGCTCGGCGTCGCCTTCGGCGCGGCCAAGCTGTTCGGCGTGTCGCTGGCGCTGGGCGCTTTCTTCGCCGGCATGATCATGAGCGAGTCCGAACTCAGCCACCGGGCGGCCGAGGAATCGCTGCCGCTGCGTGACGCCTTTTCCGTGCTGTTCTTCGTTTCGGTCGGCATGCTGTTCGACCCGTTCAGCCTGATCAGCAATGGCTGGCCGGTCCTGGCGACACTGGCCATCATCGTCATCGGCAAATCGCTGGCGGCCTTCGTCATCGTCGTCGCCTTCGGCTATCCGATCGCGACCGCGTTGATGATTTCGGCAAGCCTTGCCCAGATCGGCGAATTCTCGTTCATCCTGGCCGAGCTCGGCGTTGGGCTGAAGCTTCTGCCCGAACAGGGACGCGACCTCATTCTCGCCGGTGCTATCCTGTCGATCGTCCTCAACCCGCTGATGTTCCTCGCCATCGACTGGATGAAACCGTGGCTGGAAAGGCGCGCCGCCAAGACGGCGCCGCTCGACGAGGCAAAGCCGATCGGCCCCGCCACGGAGCCAGGCCAGTTGGCTTCGGTTGCGGCATCGGTGAAAGAGGACGGCCCGCCGCCCAAGACAGCGCTTACCGGCCATTCCATCCTGGTCGGCTATGGCCGTGTTGGCAGCCTCGTCGGCGCGTCATTGAAGGAGGCCGCCCTGCCCTTTCTCGTCATCGAGGATGCCGACAAGACGATGGCGAAGCTCAGGGACGACGGCATCGAAACCGTGTTCGGCAACGCCGCGAACAGCGAGGTGTTCGCGGCAGCCAATCCCGAGGGCGCGAGCCGCCTGATTCTCGCCGTCCCCAACGCCTTCGAGGCGGGACAGATCGTGCTGCGCGCCCGCGCCGCCAACCCGAAAATCAACGTCATCGCCCGCGCCCATTCCGATGCCGAGGTCGAGCATCTCAAAGGGCTCGGAGCCGACACCGTGATCATGGGTGAGCGCGAGATCGCTCGTGGGATCGTGGAAGAGGTGCTTGGTCACAAGCCAGAGGCGGCCTAACCGTCCGCTGCCTGAGCCGATCCTGCACGTGCTGGTCTGGCCGATGGCCAGCGAAAGATTGCAAAGTCGATCTGAACCGTCCGCCCGCGGGCGAATTGATCACGCCACGAATGCGGAGCCACCGTTTTGAGCGATACTGTCGAGGTATTTTGCCGGCGGCTTCCCAAGCGCCTTCTTGAACATGGTGATGAAAGCAGTGACGGAGCCATAGCCGAGATCACCCGAGACCTGCTGTACGCTCGCACCTGAGGCCAGTTCTCGAATTGCGACGATCAAATGCAATTGCTGGCGCCAGCGCCCGAAGCTCAGCCCTGTCTCCTTCACGACGAGGCGGGCGAGGCTGCTCTCGCTGAGCGCTACGCGGTTGGCCCATTCCGCCAATGTGCTGCGGTCGGCAGGGTCTTGCGCCAGCGCTTCGGCGATCCTCCTCAAGCGTGGCTCGGATGAAATCGGCAGGTATAGCCGCTGGACAGGCATGCGCGGCAGTTCGGTGAGCAGCGTCCTGATCAAAAGTCCGTCCCTCGCCTCGTCATCCCCCACGCCATCGGACAGCTCGATGATCAGTTCGCGTAGCAACGGCGAGATCGAAAGGGTGCAGCACCGGTGCGGCAGATCGGCGGCTCCCGGCTCAACATACACGAAAAAAATCCGGGCGTTGGCCGTCGCAACATTGCTGTGCTCCATGTCGCCGGGAATCCAGACCCCGCAATGAGGGGGTACCATCCATAGGCCGCTTGGGACGTGGCATGTGACGCCGCCTCCGAGCGCGAATACGAGTTGGCCTTTGCGATGCCGGTGGGCGGGGACCTCCGCTCTGGTTTCGGTGACGTCAACGCGCACCGCAATCGCCGGCGCGAGCACATCATCCACATCGAAATCCGGCCAGGGCCAGCGAAGAGGCTGTCTCATAATTGACGGCTTTTAGCGATTAAACGCCATGATAGCTAAATTCTTTGAACGGAAAAGTCGATAGGGTCCGGTTTACACCCTGGTCAAAAATTTGGTGGCCCAGTTGATCGCGACGAGGCTGCGCGCCCATCGCCTGCATGACACAAACCAGTAAGAAGGTACGACCATGCTCGCCCTGGTCACGTCTACCGACAGCGCCACCGGACTGAAGTTCGCCGAGTTCGAGGAACCTCAGCCCTTCGCCAACGAAGCGCTAATCTCGGTCCATGCAACCTCGTTGAACCGCGGCGAACTGCGCTTGCTCAGCATACGTCCGAACGGCTGGATACCCGGCCAGGACGTCGTCGGGGTTGTCGAACGGGCGGCAGCCGATGGCTCCGGGCCAGCCATGGGCACCCGGGTTGCGGCTTTGGTCGATCAGGCCGGCTGGGCCGAACGTGTCGCCATTCCAACCGACCGTCTCGCCGTCCTGCCGGATAACGTCAGCTTCGTTTCGGCAGCCACGCTTCCGGTGGCCGCCACGACGGCGCTAAGGACTTTGCGCCATGGCGGCGACCTGGCCGGCCAGCAGGTCCTGATCACCGGCGCAAGCGGCGCGGTCGGCCGCTTTCAGATCCAGATCGCCCGCCAGCAGGGCGGGCGCGTGACCGCAGTCGCCGCCTCCCGGCACGGCGAGGATCTGCGCCACCTAGGTGCCGAGCAAGTAGTCGAGTCGATCGAGCTGGCTGAGGGGCCTTTCTCGCTGATCACCGAGTCAGTCGGCGGTGAAAGCCTCGCACACGCAATCGAGCGTGTCGCACCCGGCGGGACCATCGTCATGTTCGGCTCGAGCAGCGGTGAACTCACGCCAGTTGGATTCCGCCAGTTCGTTCCGGGTCACGAGGGCGCGAGGCTTCAGACTTTCGCGTACTACGCCTCTGGTCCGAGCATAGGCGCGGACATCGCCTCGCTGCTCGCTCTGGTCTCGGCTGGGCTGCTGGAAACCCGCGTGGCCTTGACCGTGCAATGGACAGACATTGCCCAAGCCCTCAACGCACTGCGACAGCGCAGCATCAGCGGCAAGGCTGTTCTCACCATAAGCGGATGAGCAATTCCTTGGCCACCCGGCTCACACGTGCTGGCCGCCATTGATGTGGATTTCCGAGCCCGTCACATAGGAGGCCTGCTGCGAGCACAGGAAGAAGATGATGTCAGCGACTTCGGCCGTGGTGCCCAGTCGTCGCAGCGGAATGGTCTCGACGATCTTTTCGGTGCCCGGCGACAGGATCGCCGTGTCGATCTCGCCGGGTGCGATCGCATTGACGCGGATGCCGTGCGGGCCGAAGTCATGCGCCATTTCGCGCGTCAGTGAGCCGAGTGCTGCCTTCGACGTCGCATAGGCGGTGCCGGCGAAGGGATGCACGCGTGTGCCGGCGATCGAGGTGACGTTGACGATCGAGCCCTTGGCCGACGCCAATTCCCTAAACAATCCTCGCGCCAGCATGATCGGCGCGAAGAAATTGACCTGGAACACGTCGCGCCAGACATGCATCGGCGTGTCGATCGAATTCATGCGGCTGTTGCCGTCCTTGAGCTTCGGCGAGATGCCGGCATTGTTGACCAGCGCATGAAGCTGGCCGCCATGAGCCTCCAGCCGATGGCGGATTTCCGAGATCGCGATGCCGACGTCCTCCTGGTCGGCAAGATCGACCTTGATATGATCTTCCGGGCCGGCCGGCCACGGACAGTCCTCGGCAAACGCCTGGCGCGAGCAGGTGATGACGCGCCAGCCTTCGCGCGAAAAGCGCTTGACCGTAGCATGGCCGATGCCGCGGCTGGCGCCGGTCAGCACGATGGTCTTTCTGGGGTCGGTCTCGGCCATATCACGGTCTCTCTAGGGCGACCTACGCTCTAGCAATTTAAGCTATGCATCGTGCTTTCCGAAAATCGATCTCGACTTTCGGACCGATGCGTCACGTGGAGATGTAGCGGAACACTGCCGCGATGACGAGGGGGATCAGCCGCCGGTAAGGATGTCGAGGATCGAGGTCTGCCGCTTCTTGACCGGGCCGCCGACATCGCCGGGCGGCACCGGGCGTTTGATCGATGCGGTGGCGCTGTCACCGCCCGGCATGCCGAAGCCGCCGCTATCGACCGTTTCGGCCGGATGCACAGCGCGAGGCGATGAGGCTTTTTTGGCGGACGGCGCGGATTGGCCAACCGAAGCGGACGGCACCGGTTGCGCAGTGTTGGACGGTATTTCATCCTGCACGATTGTATCGGCAGGCGTCGACCTCCATGTTCCAGGCAGCGGCCGCACCGGTACGCCTTCATGCGCGGCGACCATGAATTCATGCCAGGCCTGCGCCGGCAGCGCGCCGCCGGTGACCTTCTTCATCGGGCTGCCATCGTCATTGCCGAACCAGACGCCGGTGGTGAGATTGGCTGTATAGCCGATGAACCAGGCGTCGCGCGAATTCTGGCTGGTGCCGGTCTTGCCGGCGGCCGGCCAGGCGAAGGCCGCCTTCCTGGCGGTGCCGATTTCGACCGTGCCCGTCATCATCGAGTTCATCATACCGACGATCTCGGGCTTGACGACGCGCGGGGCGCCGCCACCATTGTTGTCGTAGAGCACCTTGCCGCCGGCTGTCGTCACGCGGCGAATAAAGTGGACTTCCGGCCGGTAGCCGCCATTGGCGAAGGGGACGTAGGCCGACGTCAATTCCAGCGGCGTCACTTCAGAGGTGCCAAGCGCGATCGAGGTGTTGGCCGTGAGGTCGGACCCGATGCCCATCCGATGCGCCGCCTCGACGACCGCATCAGGTCCGACTTCCATGGTCAGCTGGGCGGCCACCGAGTTCAGCGACTTCGCCAGCGCCGTCGCCAGCGTCACCTTGCCGAAATACTTGCCGCCGTAATTGGTTGGCGTCCACTTGCCTATTTTGATTGGCGCGTCGTTGCGCACGCTGTCGGGCGTGCGGCCGGCCTCCAGCGCCGCCATGTAAACAAAGGGCTTGAACGCCGAGCCCGGCTGGCGGCGCGCTTCCGAGGCACGGTCGAACTGGCTGGTCGAATAATCATAGCCGCCGACCATGGCACGTACCGCGCCTGAATTGTCGATCGACACCAACACACCCTGGCTGGCATTGAGCTTCTTGCCGCTGCCGTCTATCAGTCGGCGGATCGATTGTTCAGCGAGCTTCTGCAGCGTGAGATCGACGGTGGTGTCGACGATGATGTCGCCGCGCACGTCGCCGATCAGGTCGGGCAGTTCTTCCATGATTGTATCGGCGACATAGTTTTCCGAGCCCGTCCAGTAGGACGCCACCCGCGCCGCCGGCGCGCTCATCGCCGTGGTCAGCTCCTTGGCGCTGATCTTGCCTTCATCGCGCATGGCGGCCAGCACGAGTTGCGAGCGCTGCTCGGCCGCCTTCGGGTCACGCGCCGGAGACAGTCGCGACGGCGCTTTCAACAGGCCGGCGAGGAGTGCGGCCTCAGGCAGCGTGACATCGCGCGCGCTCTTTCCGAAATAGCGGCGCGAGGCCGCTTCGACACCATAGGCTCCGGAGCCGAAATAGACCCGGTTGAGGTACATTTCGAGGATCTGGTCCTTGGTGTGCTTGTGCTCGAGCCACAGCGCCAATAGCACTTCCTGCACCTTGCGTTCCAGCGTGCGATCGGGGGTCAGGAACAGGTTCTTCGCCAGTTGCTGGGTCAGCGTCGAGCCGCCCTGCGAAAAACGCCCGCCGAGAATATTGGCCACCATGGCCCTGGTCAGGCCGATCGGATCGATGCCCAAATGCGAATAGAAGCGGCGATCTTCGATGGCGATGACGGCCTCGGGAATATAGGTCGACATTTCATGCAGGCCGACGGCCTCGCCGCCGCTCATGCCGCGATTGGCAAGCAGGTTTCCGTCGACGGAGACGATCCTGATATTTGGCGCGCGGTCGGGAATCGCCCAAGTGGTGGCCGCCGGCATTTTCGCGCCGTAATAGACGACGATGCCGGCAGTCGCGATCCCGCCCCAGATGGCCAGCACAAAGCACCAGTAAAACAACCGGCCGAACACGCCGAACAGGCCGCGCCGGCTTTTGCCGCGTCCGCGGCGCGACGATTTCGTCTTGGCCGATTGGCGCTTTGCAGAGGTCTTGCGGTTGCTCGGCACGACGCGATCCTCCTCGCTCACCGAAAAACCGGCCGAGGATGTCGCCCGTGGCGGTCCCTCGAAACTGGGTTCGATGCGGCTGTCTCTGCGGTTCGCCATGCGCTGTGCTGTCTGTCCCGATGCCTATGGCGTTCGGGGTGAAGAGTAGATGCGGCGGTTTAAAGGCGGGTTAAGTCGGGAAAAATTGAGGCTAAGTGTATTCAGTCGCTTCCGAGACGGCTGCGACCGGCAACCTGCGAAAGCTGGCGCACAAACAAAAAGCCCGCCTGGGCGGGCGGGGACGGATCATTGGCGCAAATCAACACCGTACTGGAATTACTAGCATAACTGACGGCACAAAGCAAGAACAAATATACTGTATCGAGGCAATCGCTTCAGGGTTGCGCTGATGGCCTGCGGGCACCTGGCGCCGCACCGACATCGACCCACAGGTCAGGCGGCGCTCTCGCATCTGCCGCCCAAACCCCGCACTCAGTTCTCCTGGATCGAAATACCGTTATCGTCGATCTTGAGTTCCACGCCCTTGGGTCTGGTTTGCTCGCGATAGACATAGATGCCGAGCGCGATGACCACGACAACGAGCGCGCCGATGACGAGATAGAGGGTGTTCTGTTTCATGGCGCGCCCTTGATGTGCTTGGAAGGATCAGGCCTGCTTCACCAGCTTGATCAGCACGAGCAGGATGACCGCGCCGATCGTAGCGTGGATGATGGAGGCAAATATACCGCCGCCTATGGCGAACCCCAGCCTTGGAAAGAGCCAGCCGGCAATCAAGGCACCGACGATGCCGACGACGATATTGCCGACCAGGCCGAGGCCGAAACCCTTGACGATCAGGCCGGCGAGCCAGCCGGCGATGGCGCCGATGATGATGAAGACGAGCAGGCTCTCAACACCCATTGCAGTTCCCTCCTGAGCGAACGGTCGCGGAGCAGAAAACTCCGAATCGACCACCGATTGCAATGGGTCCAAACTATTGGAAAGCAACCGCTCCCGCCAGCGGCATCATTCGTCGTCGTCATCCCCGGATGCAGGCCGCCAGCTGATCGGCTCGATCTTCCTTTGCGTATGACCGTCCGTATAGGCCCACCAGCCGGTGTCGTTCTCGTCCCAGTCGCCGCCGGCCGCTTTCAGCCGGTCGATCGACCGGTACTGGGCGATGGATTCGTTCATCACGCCGTCGCTGTCCTTCCAGTAGACGGTGACCTTGGAGCCGTCCTTAGGCGCCGTTTCGATTGGTTCCCGGGCAGCCATTTCATCCCCTCCATGGACCGACAGAACGTCGCGGCGAACATCTGGTTCCACCTAGAGACTGTTTCGAAATTCGCTCTGGCGAGTCATATGATGGTGGTTTCGAGAACCGGAGCGCAGCGGACATCTGGTCCGTGAGCACCGGAAGCGCAGGAAACGCCATCAGATGGCCGCCAGAGTAGAATTTCCAAACGGTTCTCTTAGCTGTGGGCGAAGATGTCCGTCTCATCCCAACCCATCAGGTCGAGCTTCGCACGCGTCGGCAGGAAGCGAAAGCAGGCCTCGGCCTCCTTGGTCCGGTTGTCGCGCGCCAGCCGCGCCGTCAGCACATCGCGCAGCTGGTGCAGATAGAGCACGTCGGAGGCTGCGTATTCGAGCTGTTCGGGCGACAGCGTCTCTGACGCCCAGTCCGACGATTGCTGCGCCTTAGACAGGCTGACGCCGAGAAGCTCGAAGCAAATGTCCTTCAGCCCGTGCCGGTCGGTGTAGGTTCGGGTAAGCCGCGAGGCGATCTTGGTGCAGAACACCGGCTCCGGCATGACGCCGAAGGCATTGTAGAGCACGGCGAGATCGAAACGGCCGAAATGGAAGAGCTTGGTTATGCTGCGGTTCCTGAGCAGGCTGACGAGGTTTGGCGCCTTCTTCTGGCCGGGCGCGATCTGGATGACGTCGGCGGAACCGTCGCCCGGCGAGATCTGCACCACGCAAAGCCGGTCGCGATGCGGATTGAGCCCCAGCGTCTCCGTGTCGATGGCGACCGCCCCGACGTCGTAGTGCAAGAGCCCCGGCAGGTCGTTCTTATGGAAGCGGATTTCGCTCATCGTCTTCTCCGGTCGCGGCCCATGCATACGTTGTGCGTCCAACTGGACGCACAACGCGATAGCCCGTCCTCGCCGCGATCCGATGAAAAATCAACAGAAAGTTGAATTCTCGGGTCCTGTCAGCGTGTCAGTGCATCGAGAATGCGTGCCCAGGAGCGTTGCCCCTTATGGAAGGAACTCATCTCGTATTTCTCGTTCGGCGAATGGATGCGATCATCGTCGAGCCCGAAACCAACCAGCAGGGATTCGATGCCGAGATAGGTCTGGAAATCGCCGACCACCGGGATCGAGCCGCCGCTTCCCGTCGTCACCGCAGGCTTCGGCCATTCGTCGGACAGCGCGTCCTTGGCCTTGGCGAGGAACGGCGAGTCGTAGGAAAGCTGGATCGCCGGCGAGCCGCCATGCGGGTGGAAATCGACTGAGCAGTCGGCCGGGACGCGCTCCCTGACGAAGGCCTGGAAAGCGGCGCGGATCTTCTCCGGATCCTGCTTGTGGACGAGGCGGAAGGACACCTTTGCCGAGGCTTCCGCCGCGATCACGGTCTTGAACCCTTTGCCGGTATAGCCGCCGATAATGCCGTTGAACTCGGCTGTCGGCCGCGCCCAGGTGAGTTCGAGCACCGAGCGGCCCGTTTCGCCGGATGGAATCGACAGGCCGACAGGTCCAAGGAATGTCTCGGCGGTCTCGCCGAGCGTCTCCCACGACTTCAGGACCTGCGAAGGCGTCTCCTCGACACCGTCATAGAACCCAGGAATGGTGACATGACCGTTCTCGTCGTGGATGTCGGCCAGGATCCTGGCCAGGATGCGGATCGGATTGGCGGCAGCACCGCCATAGAGGCCGGAATGCAGGTCGCGGTCGGCGGCTTTCACCGTGATCTCCTCGCCGACCAGCCCACGCAGCGCGACACAGATCGACGGCGTATCGCGGTCCCACATTCCGGTGTCGCAGACAAGCGCGAAGTCGGCCTTGAGCTCGGACGCGTTTGCCTCGAGGAACGGCTTCAGCGATGGCGAGCCGGACTCCTCCTCGCCCTCGAACAGGATCGTGATGCGGCACGGCAACCCGCCATGCACCTGCTTCCAGGCGCGGCAAGCCTCGACGAAGGTCATCAACTGCCCCTTGTCGTCGGCCGAACCACGCCCCGTGATCGCCCGGCGGCCGGGCTCGATCTCCTTTATCGAAGGCGCGAACGGGTCGTTGTCCCAGAGCTCGATCGGATCGATCGGCTGCACGTCGTAATGGCCATAGAAAAGGACATGCGGTGCGCCCGCCGGCCCGTCATGATGCGCCACCACCATCGGATGGCCCGGCGTGTCACGCATGCTGGCATCGAAGCCGATCAGCTTGAGCTCCGCCACCAGCCATTCCGCCGCTTTGCGGCAGTCTGCGGCGTAGGCTGGATCGGTCGAGATCGACTTGATCCTGAGCAGGCCGAACAGGCGCTCCAGGCTCTCGTCGAGGTTCTTGTCGAGGCGGTCGAGGACGGGGGAAACTGCGGACATTTTATCAGCCTTTCGATTCTGAGCGGCAACCCTAAAGCCGCGAGGCAGAAACGCAAAGCCGGTGGTCGTTGGACCACGGGCGCCCAAAGGCAAAAAAAATGCCGCCGTGGTGGAGGGGGAACCACGGCGGCCTTTTCTCGAAACGATGCGGCAGCCCGGAGAGGGGGGATAGGCTGCCGCAAGTGTCCGGGATAGGCGGGGGACGGGCCTTGCTCCGGACGTCGGCGAAAAATGCCGATGGCGTTTATCTGTGTCTCCGAACGTGGCGATTCAAGGGCACGAAGATTACACTTTCGTAACATGCCCGTGATCGCTCGACCCGTGATCGATCGACCCCGTGATCGATCGACTTGTCAGGGAGTTTGCAGGAACCGGTGGTGAGGCCGCCTTTGGCATGGACCACGGCGCTGCGCCGCGCTATCCCTTCGTCCCATGAAAAAAGGCGATCATCTCTTCCTTGTCGACGGCTCCGGCTACATCTTTCGTGCCTATCACGCACTGCCGCCACTGACCCGCAAATCCGACGGGCTGCCGACCAGTGCCGTGCTTGGCTTCTGCAATATGGTGTGGAAGCTGACGCAGGACGCCCGCAACACCGATGTCGGCGTGGTGCCGACGCATTTTGCCGTCATCTTCGACTATTCGTCGAAGACCTTCCGCAACGATCTCTACCCCGAATACAAGGCCAACCGCTCAGCGCCGCCGGAAGATCTGATCCCGCAGTTCGGCCTGATCCGCCAGGCGACCAGGGCCTTCAACCTGCCCTGCATCGAGATGGAGGGCTTCGAGGCCGACGACCTGATCGCCACCTATTGCCGGCTTGCCTGCGAGGCCGGCGCCGACACCACCATCATCTCTTCCGACAAGGACCTGATGCAGCTGGTCGGCGCAACGGTCGGCATGTACGACCCGATGAAGGATCGTCAGATCGGCATTCCTGAAGTCGTCGAGAAATGGGGCGTGCCGCCCGAAAAGATGATCGACCTGCAGGCGCTGACCGGCGATTCGGTCGACAATGTACCGGGCGTACCCGGCATCGGGCCGAAGACGGCGGCACAATTGCTCGAACAGTTCGGCGACCTCGACGGGCTGTTGGCGCGCGCCGGCGAGATCAAGCAGGACAAGCGTCGCGAATCGATCATCGCCAATGCCGACAAAGCGCGCATTTCGCGTGACCTGGTGACGCTTAAGAACGATGTGCCGGTGGTCGGCGGGCTCGATGATTTCGTGTTGCACCCGCCCGACGGACCAAAGCTGATCGGCTTCCTTAAGACCATGGAATTCTCCACGCTGACCCGCCGCGTGGCCGAAGCGACCGGAACGGAAGCGGCTGACGTCAAAGCCGTTCCCGTCATTGTCGAGCGCGCCGACACGGCGCATGGCCCCGATGTGGGGTTTGGAGTGCCGGCAGCCGCCGAAAGCGCGGCGGGCGCAGCGACAGACGAAGCCGGGGAAGCGGTGCCGGCCACCATCAAGGTGGAGCCCAAGGAAGGCGACACCCCTTCTCTTCTCTCGGCGCTTCGCTTCGAGGACGCCACCGCCAGGAAGATCGACACCAGCGCCTACGTCACCATCCGCGACACAGCAGCGCTGAGGGCGTGGGTGGCAGAGGCGGTGGAGACCGGCGTCGTCGCCTTCGACACCGAGACCACCTCAACCGACCCTATGCAGGCCGAACTGATCGGCCTCTCCATGGCCACCGCCCCCGGCCGCGCCGCCTATGTTCCGCTCGCCCATAAAAGCGGCAACGGTGACCTGCTCGGCGGCGGAGTGGTCGAAAACCAGATCCCGATCCGCGAGGCGCTTGGCATTCTGAAGCCGCTGCTGGAGGACAAGTCGGTTCTCAAGATCGTTCAGGAGCTCAAATACGATCTCGTCGTGATGAGCCGCCACGGCATAGACGTCGCCCCCTTCGACGACACCATGCTGATTTCCTACGTGCTCGACGCAGGCACCTCCGGCGGCCACAGCATGGCCGCCCTGTCGGAAAAGTGGCTCGGCCACTCGACCATTCCGCTCAAGGAACTGGCCGGCTCGGGAAGGAGCTTCGTTGGCTTCGACCAGGTCGATATCGAAAAGGCCACGGCCTATGCCGCCGAGCACGCCGATGTGACGCTCAGGCTCTGGCGGGTGCTCAAGCCACGGCTTGCCGCCAAGGGCCTCGTCTCGGTCTACGAGCGGCTGGAACGGCCGCTGGTGCCGGTGCTGGCGAGGATGGAGCAGCGCGGCATCTCCGTCGACCGGCAGATCCTGTCGCGGCTCTCCGGAGAACTGTCACAGGGCGCCGCGCGGCTGGAGGATGAAATCTACCAGCTCGTCGGCGAGCGCATCAATATCGGCTCGCCAAAACAGCTCGGCGACATCTTGTTCGGCAGGATGGGCCTGCCCGGCGGCTCCAAGACCAAGACCGGCCAGTGGTCGACCTCGGCGCAGCTCCTCGAAGACCTCGCCGCCGAAGGCCACGAGTTGCCGCGCAAGATCGTCGACTGGCGGCAGCTGACCAAATTGAAATCGACCTATACCGACGCGCTGCCCGGTTTCGTCCATCCCGATACGAAACGCGTTCACACTTCCTATGCCCTTGCCGCGACGACGACGGGCCGGCTGTCGTCCTCCGATCCCAATTTGCAGAACATTCCGGTCCGCACGATCGAGGGGCGAAAGATCAGGACGGCTTTCATCGCCGACAAGGGCAACAAGCTGGTTTCCGCCGACTACAGCCAGATCGAGCTGCGCGTGCTCGCCCATGTCGCCGAGATCCCGCAGCTCAAGCAGGCGTTTGCCGACGGCGCCGACATCCACGCCATCACCGCGTCGGAGATGTTCAACGTGCCGGTCGAGGGCATGCCCTCGGAGATACGCCGCCGCGCCAAGGCGATCAATTTTGGCATCATCTACGGCATTTCCGCTTTTGGCCTCGCCAATCAGCTGTCTATCCCGCGCGAAGAGGCCGGCGCCTACATCAAGAAATATTTCGAGCGCTTCCCCGGCATCCGCGACTATATCGACGCGACCAAGGCCTATGCCCGCGAGCACGGCTTCGTCGAAACGATCTTCGGTCGCCGCATCCACTATCCGGAAATACGGTCGTCAAACCCTTCAGTCCGCGCCTTCAACGAGCGCGCCTCGATCAATGCCCGGCTGCAGGGCACCGCGGCCGACATCATCCGCCGCGCAATGATCCGCATGGACGACGCGCTGGAAAAGGCGAAGCTGTCGGCCCGCATGCTGCTGCAAGTGCATGACGAGCTGGTTTTCGAGACGGTGGAGGCGGAGGTCGAGGCGACGATCCCCGTCGTGCGCCATGTGATGGAGAACGCCGCGATGCCGGCGGTGTCGATGTCGGTGCCGCTGCATGTCGACGCCCGCGCCGCCAACAATTGGGAAGAGGCGCATTAGTTCGGGGCCGCTATCGACTTCCCGTTTAGTCTAGGACGGCAAGTATCTGGTGTGGCTCACTTCCTCAGGTTGCGCGCCTGCCGTTGAGCCATATTTCGGTTCAAGGTTCACGAGAAGCAGCGGTGTGCTATATTGCCCCCCATGATCACCAAGACACTCGAAAATCTGGTAAAGCACGCGGAAGCTTGGCCTCGCGAAGACCAAGAAGAACTCGCCGACTATGCCCGCGTCATTGAAGCGCGCCGAACCGGTCTATATGCCACGTCGGAAACAGAGCGCCGCGCCGTAACAGCAGGACTCGCAGAGGCCGATCACGGCACCTTCGTAGATGAGGATACGGTTCGCGCTGCCGACATTCGCCGCAGGCTATGAAGGTCCGATTCACGCGGCAAGCCTTTGCCGAGCGAAGCGATTTTCAACTACCTCGAAGAGCGATCGCCTCAGGGTGCCTATTCAGTCATTTCCCGGATCCAAGCTGGGATTTCGCGACTTGCCGAATTTCCAGAAAGTGGTCACGCGACCGATATCCCTGACGTTCGCGTTCTCTTCATAGGTCACTATCCCTACAAAAGTTTTCTATCGCGCCCGTGCCGATGCAATCGAGATCCTGCACATCCGGCATACCTCAAGAAGACCCGTTTCCTAAGTGCCCATCGTTGGCAGTTCGAAGACCGATCCGCTTCCTGATCTAAGCTGCCTCGGCCCGGCATTTCGCACAGGTGCCGCGGAACTCGATCACTGCCTTCTTGGCGGCAAAGCCGGTCGAGCGCACCCATTCGTCGAGCCGGTGTCCGACATCATGGTCGGAGAACTCCGTCACCTGCCCGCATGTGTCGCAGATGGCGAAGGCGGTCATCGAATGGCTGTGGTCGTGCGGCTCGGCGCAGGCGACAAAGGAATTGAGGCTTTCGAGCCTGTGCACGAAACCGGACTTCACCAGCGTGTCGAGCGCGCGATAGACCTGCAGCGGTGCGCGGAAGCCCCGCTCGCGAAGCTGGTCGAGCAGTGTATAGGCGCTGAGCGGACCGCTGGCGGCCTCGAGTTTCTCGAGCACGCACAACTGGTTTTTCGTCAGCACATCCCTTGCCGCCATGATTCCGTATCCAACCCGTTCGCGCCGCTCGCACGTCATTTCCGCATGCAAGCGGCTTCAATCCTATCCAGATAGCGACGAACGGGCCTCTTTGCTACTGTTTCTGTGCCGGCATGCCCAGAAGCCGGCCAACTCCGAGCAGACCCAACGTCGAGCAGTTATTGGCGGCCGAGTAAATGAAAACGGCGGGAGCAGTTTCCGCCGCATCTATGCGTTTCCAGTCACTTCCGTGGCGGACCCTTGCGCTCGGCGGAGGCGGCCCACAGATTGATGTCGGCTTCGCGCGCATAGGTGTCGATTTCGGCGAGCTCGGCATCGCTGAAGTCGAGCGCCTTCAGCGCGCCGACGCAGTCCTCGACCTGCTCCGGCCGGCTGGCGCCGATCAACGCCGAGGTCACCCGGCCCTTGCGCAACACCCAGGCCAGCGCCATCTGCGCCAGCGTCTGCCCGCGGCGGCCGGCTATGACGTTCAGCGCCTTGATGTTGGCGATGGTTTTGTCGTTGATGAAAGCCGCCTTCAGCGACTTGCCTTGGCTGGCGCGGCTGCCCTCAGGGATGCCGCCGAGATATTTGTCGGTCAACATGCCTTGCGCCAGCGGCGTGAACACGATCGAGCCGACGCCGAGCCCCTCCAGCGTGTCGAGCAGACCGTCGTCCTCGACCCAGCGATTGAGCATCGAATAGCTCGGCTGGTGGATGACGCATGGCGTGCCGAGCTGCTTCAATATGTCGGCGGCCTCGCGCGTGCGCTGCGAATTGTAGGAGGAGATGCCGGCATAAAGCGCCTTGCCCGAGCGCACCGCGTGATCGAGCGCGCCCATCGTTTCTTCCAGCGGCGTTTCGGGGTCGAAGCGGTGCGAATAGAAGATGTCGACATAGTCGAGCCCCATCCGCTTCAGGCTCTGGTCGAGGCTGGCCAGCACATATTTGCGCCCGCCCCATTCGCCGTAGGGCCCGGCCCACATCTCATAGCCAGCCTTGGTCGAGATAATCAGCTCGTCGCGATAACCAGAGAAATCCGCCCGCAGGATTTCTCCGAAAGCCGTCTCCGCCGAACCGGGCGGTGGACCGTAATTGTTGGCGAGGTCGAAATGCGTGATGCCGAGATCGAAGGCCTTGCGCGCGATCGCCTGCTTGGTCCGGTGCGGCGTGTCGTCACCGAAATTGTGCCAGAGCCCGAGCGAGATCGCCGGCAATTTCAGGCCGGATCGCCCGCAGCGATTGTAGATCATCTTCTCGTAGCGGTTTTCGGCGGGCACATAGGGCATGGGAGATCCTCAAATTAAAAGCAAGCCCGGCAGTTCCCACCGCGAAAAGGGGGAGTCGGCTCTGCCTCTCACCCTTAGCCTCTCCCCGTTTCTATGGGGAGAGGGGTCGACGGTAAACTAGACGTGTCGCAATCACTGAAGCGCGCGTCTTATTTCTTCTTGGCCAACAGCTCTTTCGCCTCTTTGACGCCCAGTGCCGCAGGCCGTTCGCAGGTGGTCTGCATGGCGACGAACTTTCCGCTCGCGCCCGATCGCAGCATACCGGTCATCACATCGACGGCATGCAGCGCCAGTTCCATCGAGCACCGATGCGGCCGGCCTTCCGCAATCGCCAGCGCCATGTCGGCGAGACCGGCGGTGCGGTAGTTGGCCATCATGCCGTGCGAATGCATCTGGTTGGCCACGCCAAACGGATGCTTCCATTTCGGCAGCTTCTTGACCGGCTTGGCGGCGTCGGTGATGCGAACGTCGCCGCCGAAGAAATTCGGATCCGGCAAGAACACCGTGCCCAACTCGCCGTAGAGCTCCATCGGCGCATGGCCGTGGCTCCACACGTCCCAGCTCGTATTGAGCGTCACCACGGCGCCATTTTCGAACTCCATCACGCCGTGAATCGTCGTCGGCGTGGCGACCAGGATTTTTTCGCCCGCGCGAGGCTTGGACGAGATGGTGCGTTCTGTCGTCGGGATCGAAGCGAAGGCTGCCACCTGCTTCACCGGCCCGATCAGCTGGATTAAATTGGTGATGTAATAGGGTCCGATGTCGAGCACCGGCCCAGCGCCAGGCTGGAAGAAGAAGTCCGGATTGGGGTGCCAATGCTCCATCCCATGGCTCATCACGTGGCATGTGCCGCTGGTGATCTTGCCGAGCTTGCCGGTATCGATCAGGTTGCGGACAAGCTGGTGCGCGCCACCGAGGAAAGTGTCGGGCGCTGACCCGATGCGCAGTCCGTCTCTCTCCGCCAGCTTCTTCAGGTCGAGCCCCTCCTTGACCGACAGCACGAACGGCTTTTCAGAATAGACGTGCTTGCCGGCATCGAGGATTTGTTTCGACACTTCGTAGTGCACCGCCGGAACGGTGAGGTTGACGATGATGTCGATGTCGCCGGCCTTGAGCAGCCCTTCGACCGTCTCGGCCCGCAGCTTGAACTCCTTCGCCCGCGCCTTGGCCGCATCCATGTTGATATCTGCGCAGGCGCGCATCTCGATGCCGCGAAACAGCGGCGCAAACGAGAAATACGCCTGCGAGATGTTGCCGCAGCCGATGACGCCGACCCCGAGTTTTTTTGCCATGCTGATTTGCTCCTAATAGGTCTTGGCGGCTGCGATCGAGCGGCGCGCGAAGCGCTCGGCGTCGTTGGGATTGTCCTGTTCCATGACGTAGTATTTGGCGGCGCTTTTGGCGCGTAGTGCTTTGATCAGGCCGGTCCAGTCGATCGTGCCGTGACCGACATCCGACCAGCCGTCCTCGTCGAGGCCCTCGCCAGGCTTGGCGATGTCCTTGACATGAATGGCAGCGATGCGTTTGCCATATTTCTCGATCCAGGGCATCGGATCGTCGCCGCCGCGCACCACCCAGGCCACGTCCATCTCCCAGCCGATATCGGGCGCTGCCGCCAGGATATGCTCCTGCGGCACCGAGCCGTCGGCAAGCTTCTTGAACTCGAAATCATGATTGTGCCAGGCAAAGCCATAGCCGGCTTTGCCTGCCGTCTCGCCGATCTTGGCCAGGCGGGCGCCGAAATTGCGCCATCCTTCCGTGTCGGTCGGCCTGCTCTCGGCGACTAGATAGGGGCAGATCAGCAGTGTGATGCCGAGCGCGTCGGCGATTTTGCGCACACCGTCAAAATCCTTCTCGAGCGCATCGATCGAGAAATGGCCGGTCGGCATGGTGAGGCCGTTCTTGTCGAGTTCGGCACGAAATGCCTTGGGATCGTCATAGACGCCGCCGAACCCCTCGACTTGCGCATAGCCGAGCTCGCCCAGCATCTTCAGCACCCCGTCCCAAGGTTGGAAATTGCGGGCGCTGTAAAGTTGGAATGACCAATTCATCGTCTCTGTCCGTTCTCTGGGGGATGGATGTGCTTGAGGTGAAGTTCTTGGGAACGAGGTCTGGGGCGTTACAGGCGGTTACCAGTTGCGGCGTCGAACAGCGAAGCGCGCATCGGATCAAAACCGATGCTCACGGTGTCGGCGTTGGTTGGCGTCCGCTCGGATGTCACCCGCACCGTGAAATTCTGATTTGCGAGCTTCAGCCAGACCAGCGTGTCGGAACCCATGGGCTCGACGACCACGACATTTGACGTGGCTGTGAACGGCCATCCAGTGCCGCTGTTGAACGCGACATGCTCGGGCCGGATACCGAACACGGCAGCCCCCGGCACGGGCTCCTTTTCGAAAGCGTAGGTGGCAAGCGGGATCCGCACATCCTCGGCGGCGAAGTGCCAATTGCCGTTGTCCTTCTCCAGCCGGCCGTCGAGGAAATTCATCGCCGGCGAGCCGAGGAAGCCGGCGACGAAACGGTTGACCGGGCGATTGTAGATGGTCTGCGGTGCGTCGAGCTGCTGGATCACGCCGCCCTTCATCACCGCGATGCGGTCGGCCAGCGTCATCGCCTCGATCTGGTCGTGGGTGACATAGATCATGGTGTTCTGCAGCTTGCTGTGCAGCAGCTTGATTTCGACACGCAGTTCCGCACGCAGCTTGGCGTCGAGATTGGAAAGCGGCTCATCGAACAGGAAAACGTCGACGTCGCGCACCAGCGCCCGCCCGATGGCCACACGCTGGCGCTGGCCGCCCGACAGCGCCGACGGCTTGCGTTGCAGCAGCGGCTCGATCTGCAGGATTTCCGCGGCCCGCGCGATGCGCTTGGCGATCTCGTCCTTGGCGATGCCGGCGACGCGCAGTCCGAACGACAGGTTCTTCTCCACCGTCATCTGCGGGTAGAGCGCATAGGACTGGAACACCATGCCGATGCCGCGGTCCTTGGGCTCCTCCCAGGTGACGTTCTTGCCTTTGATGAAGATGCGGCCGTCCGAAACGTCGAGCAGGCCGGCGATGCAGTTGAGCAAGGTCGACTTGCCGCAGCCGGACGGACCGAGCAGCACGATGAACTCGCCCTCGGCGACATCGATGTTGAGCGTCTCCAGCACCGAAATCGCGCCGAAATTCAGCGACAGGTCCTGGATCGAGACACTGGGATTCTGGATGGGATTTTCGAGTCTTGTCATCATCATCCTTTCACCGCGCCGGCGGCGATGCCACGCACGAAGAGCTTGCCGGAAATGAAGTAGACGATGAGCGGTACCAGGCCGGTCAGGATGGTGGCAGCCATGTTGACGTTGTATTCCTTCACGCCTTGCACCGAGTTGACGATGTTGTTGAGCTGCACTGTCATCGGATAGGTGTCGGGACGGGTGTAGACGACGCCGAACAGGAAGTCGTTCCAGATGCCGGTCACCTGCAGGATGATGGCGACGACGAAGATCGGCAGCGACATCGGCAGCATGATACGCAAATAAATGCCCCAGAAGCCGGCGCCGTCGACGCGCGCCGCCCGGAACAACTCCTCCGGCATCGAAGAAAAATAGTTGCGGAACAACAGTGTCAGGATCGGCATGCCGAAGATGGAATGGACGATCACCAGGCCGCTCAGGCTGCCGTAGAGGCCGATTTCGCGCAGGATGATGACGATCGGATAGATCATCACCTGATAGGGAATGAAGGCGCCGACGATCAGGATGACGAAGAAAGTGTCGGCCCCCTTGAAGCGCCAGTTGGCAAGCGCATAGCCGTTCACCGAAGCGATCGCGATCGACAGGATAACCGAAGGAACGGTGATGCGCACCGAATTCCAGAAACCGCGCGACAGCCCGTCGCAGTTGAGGCCGGTGCAGGCGCTGGACCAGGCCTTCACCCAAGGCTCAAAGGTGATCTCGAGCGGCGGCGAGAAGATGTTGCCGAGACGTATCTCCGGCATCCCCTTGAGCGACGTCACCACCATCACATAGAGCGGCAGCACATAGTACAGCGCCACGACGATGAGCGTGCCATACAGGAAGATGTTGCGGCGCGAGAACACATGCCGCGGCTTCGGCCCTCGCGGCCCAAACCCGATAGAGCCCGTACCGGCGGGCAGGGAAACGGCAAGGTCAGACACGCTTCTTGCCTCCGAATTCGAGATAGGCCCACGGCACGATGACGACCACCACCGACAGCAGCATCATCGTCGAGGCGGCGAAGCCCTGGCCCAGATTCTGGGCGAAGAACATATAGTCGTAGACATATTTGGCCGGCACTTCGGAGGCGATGCCGGGACCGCCGCTGGTCTGGGCGACGACGAGGTCATAAACCTTGACGATACCGGCAGCGATGATGACAAGCGCGGTGATGAAGACCGGCCGCATCATCGGGATGATGATGAAGAGATAGGTCTTCAAGGTGGGTATCCCATCCACCCGCGCGGCCTTCCAGATATCCTCGTCGATGCCGCGCAGGCCCGCCAGCATCAGGCACATGATGAGCCCGGTGCCTTGCCATAGCGCGGCGATCAATATGCCGTAGATGACGATGTCGGAGTTGTAGAGCGGATCGAAATTGAAGCTCTCCCAGCCGAGCCCGCGCACCACCCCCTGGATTCCGAACTCCGGATTGAGCAGCCACTGCCAGACAAGACCGGTGACGATGAAGGAGAGCGCGAAGGGGTAGAGGAAGATCGTGCGGAACGTATCCTCGAAGCGGATCTTCTGGTCGAGCAGCGCCGCCAGCACGAAGCCGATGACGAGAGAAAACACCAGCGACAGCACGCCGTAAATCAGGAGGTTCTCAATCGAGACCAGCCAGCGCTGCGTCGACCACAGCCGATAATACTGGTCGAGCCCGACGAAGTTCAGCCGCGGCAGGAGCTTCGAATTGGTGAAGGAATAGAGGACCGTCCACGCGCTGCCGCCGACGAAGATCACCAGTGCGGTGAGGACCATCGGAATAGAGGCAATCTTGGCGTTAAGATTGCGGAAGAGTTGGTTGGGGCGTTCGCTCTTGCTCATCTGCACAGCCGGGCTGGATCGGGTAAGGCCGAAGGGTCAAGGCCGAAGGGTCAGGGCCTTGAGCTCCCGGCCCCGCGGCGGGTCGGGAGCGAGCGGTTCGTCGATCGTCAGTCCGCTGAGGCGACGATGTCGGCGAAGCGCTTTTGCGCCTCTTCCACGGTCATGTCAGGCTTGGCGAAGAACTCGGAGAAAAGGTCCTCCTTCTGCTTTTGGGTGTCCTGCGTCAGCAGTTGGTCGGTCCAGGGCATGACGCTGCCCTTGGCCAGGATGGCGAGCCCTTTCTTCATGCAGTCGTTCGCCGCCTGGAGGTCGATATCGCCGCGCACCGGCAGCGAACCCTTCTTGAGGTTGAAGGCGACCTGCGTCTTGGGGTCGAGCAGCGTTTCGGCCAGCGCTTCCTGCGCCTTGGACTTTTCAGCGTCCTGCAGCAGCGGGAAGTAAAAGGCGTCACCGCCGGTGGCGATGACCTCGTTCAGGCCAAGGCCAGGAAGACACGTATAGTCCTTGCCGGCGGTCTGGCCGGCTACCTGGAATTCGCCCTGCGCCCAGTCGCCCATGATCTGGCCGCCGGCCTTGCCGGCAATGACGAGATTTGTGGCCTGGTTCCAGTCCTGCACATTGGTGTTCTTCGCCATCTTGCGGGCATCGTCGGCGGCCTTGAACACCTTGGCGACCTCGGGCCCGGCAGCGAATTCCGCGTCCTTGTCGCGATAGACCTTCAAGAAAGTATCCGTGCCGCCGACCGCCGTAAGCAGCACGTCGAAGGTCCCGGAGGATTGCCAGGGCTGCCCGCCGACCGCGAGCGGTATGATGCCTGCCTTTTCCAGTGCAGGGGCGGCTGCGACATACTCGTTCCAATCCTTCGGCACCGGCACACCGGCCTTTTCGAAGGCAGCGTTCGACAGCCACAGCCACTGCCAGGAGTGAATATTGACCGGCACGCAATAGATCTTGCCGTCGAGGGTACAGCCGTCGAGCAGGCTCTTGGGCTGTACGATTTCCGCCCACTTGTCCTTGGTGGCGAGATCGGTCAAGTCGCGCATCAGACCGGCCTGCACCAGTTCTTCCGCTTGCCGGCCGTGGTTGAACTGGGTCGCGCCCATCGGATCGCCGCCAGTGATGCGGCTGATCATGATCGGCCGCGCCGTGCCGCCGGAGCCGGCGATAGCGCCATCGATCCAATGATTGCCTGTCGCGTCGAACGCCTTGGCGAGTTCGGCGACCGCTGCCGCCTCGCCGCCCGAAGTCCACCAATGGGTGACTTCCAGATCCGTCGCTGCCGCCGGGCCGGCGATTGGCAGCACAGTTGTCACTGCCAACGCAGCGGTGATGAATTGGTATCGCATTTCGGCTCCTCCCAGAATCTGAAACGTTACAGATTTTCGATACGGCAATTGCGTTAGGGGTGCAACCCCTCAATAGGAGAGGTTGGCCATTTTTTCGAGCCGCGAATAAATCCGCTCCTGCAATTGCCGGCCGCTGCACCGCAGAAAGACAGGTTGCATTGCAAAAAGGATGCTGCAATGCCTGAAAATAGGCGAAAATTGCTTCGTGAGGCAGATCTTGCCGACGCCCAGCGACTTCGCCTCAACTGGAATGTCGCTCGTGCAGAGCACCTGCCCCAAACCGCTGGGCGATGGCAAGTGACAATCTGTAACGTTTCAGTGTATAGGATGCTCATCAGGCGGAGAGTCGCGGGCGAGCCACAGTCCGCCGATTGCCGGTCTGCACGGCAACTGCTATGCGCCTGACGGGCGGGATGAATGGACAGACATCAGACGGAGAAGGACGACGAGGCGTCGGGACAGGGCCGGCCGACGCTGAAGACGCTTGCCTTCATGACCGGGCTGGGCGTCACCACCGTGTCGCGGGCGCTGAAGGACGCGCCCGAAATCGGCGCCGAGACCAGGCGGCGCGTCCAGCTCGTCGCCAGGCAGATCGGCTACCGCCCCAACCGTGCCGGCGTGCGCCTGCGGACCGGCAAGACCAACGTCATCAGCCTCGTGCTCAACACCGAGCACGAGATCATGAGCTTTGTCTCTGACATCATCTACGGCGTCTCGGAAGTCATCGCCGACACGCCCTATCACCTGATCGTCACACCCTATTCACGCTCGCAGGATCCCCTCGACCCGATACGTTATCTCGTTGAGACCGGCTCCGCCGACGGCGTCATCATTTCGCGCACCCAGCCCAATGACCCCAGGGCCCGCTACATGCTGGAGCGGGGAATCCCGTTTGCCACGCACGGCCGCACCGATATGGGGCTGATCCACCCCTATCATGATTTCGACAACTACGCGTTCGCAACCGAAGCTGTGCGCCACCTGGCCGGCATCGGCCGCCGCAGGCTGGCCCTGCTGGCACCGCCAGTCGAGCTGACCTATCACCGCCATGCGCTGAATGGCTTCACCGATGCGCTGAGCGAGGTCGGCGCCAGCGAGATCCCGTTCAACACCGTTTCGATCGACCACTCGATTGAGCAGATCAGGATGAGGACCGCGCAGCTGATGCGCCGCGACGTCAGGCCGGATGGCTTCGTCAGCAGCGCCGCCGCCGCGACGCTCGCCATCGTTGCCGGCATCGAGGACGCCGGCCTCAAGCTCGGCCGGGACGTCGACGTGGTGTCCAAGCAGTCGTCGGACCTGCTGCATCTGTTTCGCAGGGAATTGCTGGTCGTCAACGAGGACTTCCGGCTGGCCGGCGCCGAGCTCGCCCGTTCCGTGCTGGGCTGGATCGGCGGCGCGGCACCTGGCTCACTGCAGAGCCTGAGCGTGCCGACCGAAGTTCTGGCCTATCGCCGTCCCGACTAGAGCTGGTGTGTTCAAATTGAACTGGGCTCCACATGGGGGCGGACAAGAAATTCGGAAACCGAGCTTCCGGAATTGATCTCGGATCTCGTGCGCGGCTTCGACGGCGTGCTCGACCGCTCCGTGGCCGCCCTGAACGTCCCACAGGGTCAAACTATCTGATCAAACTGACGCTCAACGAGGTCGCCGCAGCATCGGAATGAGCGTCGGCGACGAACCGACCTGGATCGCGCCGAGCGATTCGAAGCCATGCCGCTGGTAGAATGATATGTTGCGCGGGTTCGAGGATTCCAAATAGGCCGGCGCGTGATCGCGGTCGCACTGCGCGAGCGCGTACGCCATCAGGGCATCGCCGTGACCTTCGCCTTGATGCGCCGGGTCGACGCCGATCAGGGGCAGGTACCAATGCGGTTCGGTCGGGTGGTACGTGGCCATCTGCTCGAATATGGCCGCGGTTTCAGGGGCGAGAGAGGATTCAACCGTGCTCTCGAGCACGGCGCCAAGCTCTTCCTCGTCGGAATGCACGCCGGGCGGCAGCCACAGCGCCGTCCCGGCGTAGCCGTCGGTGCAAAAGGCGCTTCCGTTAGAGAATGCCTTGCGCCCGAACGCGCGGGCCATTCGCGGCATGGCTGCAAGGTACGGGTGTGCATGCGGCCAGGTCCATCGCGCCATAGGGTCCGCTGCAAACGCCAGCACGATTATCTCGACCGCTGAATCTTCATCGGCTGCGGCCATAACTCTCACCGTCGGCGATTTCATGCTGCCCTCCTGACGTAGGTGGTTCGACGAGGCGCCCGCGCCCGTTCTCAGCCACGCATCGTAACCCGGATGGAGTGGGAGCGATACCGGTTGCTGTCGGCTCAGCGGTTATCGAAAAACTGAAGCGTCCTCCTGGTCACTAGCGATGTCCGCTTCTGGAGGACGGCAGGGGCCAGCGGAATGACCGGGATTGTGCGCAGTCCCGAGGCCCGGATGGCGAACCGCCGGACCGGCCCGAGAAACGGCACGCTTGAGATCACCCGCGCGCGGCTCTACTGGTCCGAAAACCTCACGCTCACGCCGCGCTGCCGAAAATAGGCCTGCATCAACTTGCGCCCCGAGCGGTTGTTCTGCGCCAACTTGGTAGGATCGAACACCGCCTGTTTTAACCCTTCTCGTATCAGCGCCGCTTTAAGCGTCGCGATATGTGCGTCGATGTCGGCATTGTCCGCCCGCAGCGAGGCATAGATATTTTCAGTTGCCTGGGCCACGGTCGGTTCGCTCACAGATGTCATCCTTTGGTTGATTGAGCGGCGGCTTACCACAGATTCGCGGCTCCGCCGATACCGATGAGACCGTCAATCGTCTCTACCGGCATAGCAGGTTCCTGGCGCGACCCGACACCCAGTTGTTGGCTGGAGATGTCTGCTTTCTGGCAACCGCAAAATTGGGCTCTAGGTCCAAGTCGCGGCGCTAACCCGCCGCTCCGCTGCCCCATGGGCCATGGAATGCGCCCGGCCCGTCGATGCGTTCGAAGCCGTGCGCGCCGAAGAAATCGCGTTGTGCCTGGATCAGGTTCGAGGTGCCGCGGCCTTGGCGGTAGCTGTCGAAATAGGCAAGCGCCGACGACAGCGCCGGCACCGGCGAGCCAGCCTCCGACGCCCTTGCCACGATGCGCCTGAGCGACGGATGCGCCTCCTGCATCATCGTGATGAAGGCCGGCGCCATCAGGAGATTGGTCGTGCCGCCACTCGCGCCGAAGGCTTCCGCCATCGTGTCGAGCATTTGCGAGCGGATGATGCAGCCGGCGCGCCAGATTTTGGCGATGGTCGGCATCGGCAGGTTCCAGTTGAATTCCTTCGACGCGCCGCTCATCACCGCGAAGCCTTGCGCATAGGCAGCGATCTTGCCGGCGAACAGCGCCAGTTCCAGATCCCTCAGGAACGCGTCCTTGTCTCCGGAAATCTTGGTCACGCCGCCATTGCCGTAGGCCTTTTCGGCGGCCAGCCGCTCGTCCTTGATCGATGACAGCACACGCGCCGCCACCGCGGCCTCGATCGCGGTGGCCGGAATGCCGAGCTGCTGCGCCTCGATGACCGACCATTTACCCGTGCCTTTCTGGCCGGCGCGGTCGAGAATGATGTCGACCATCGGCTTGCCGGTCTTCGGATCGTCGGCGGCCAGCACCTTTGCGGTGATCTCGATCAGGTACGAGCTGAGCCTGCCCTTGTTCCAGTCGGCGAAGACTTGTGCGATCTCCTTCGGCCCCATGCCTAAGCCGTCACGCAAGATGCCGTAGATCTCGGCGATCATCTGCATGTCGGCGTATTCGATGCCGTTATGGATGGTCTTGACGAAATGCCCGGCGCCATCGGTGCCAAGCCATGCCGCGCAGGGCTCATCCGTGAACTTGGCCGAAATGGCGGTCAGCACCTTTTCGACGCGCTTCCAGGACTCTTCCGTGCCGCCGACCATGATCGACGGTCCATGGCGAGCCCCCTCCTCGCCGCCGGACACGCCCATGCCGATGAAGGTGAGGCCCGAATCGGCAAGCTCGGAGAAGCGCCGCATCGTGTCACGGAAATTGGCGTTGCCGGCATCGATGACGATGTCGTTGTCCGAGAGCACGCCGCGCAGCGCCGCGATCTGCTCGTCGACCGGCTTGCCGGCCAGCACCATGATGATGATCGGACGCGGCGGCCGGATGGCGGCGGCGAGTTCCTCCAGGCTGTAGCAGGGCACGACCATGTCCTTCAGCGCGCCGGCATTCTCGACAAAGGCGTCGGTGCGGGCGGCGGTGCGGTTGAAGACGGCTATGCGGTGCCCCTTCTCGGCGATGTTGAGCGCCAGGTTGGAACCCATCGTGCCAAGGCCGATCAGGCCGATTTCGGCTTTTTCCATCGTTTCTTCCCTGCTTTCGGATCTTTTGTTGAGGCGACGAGTTGTGGCGACGCCCATTTTTCTCGGGATGCCATTCTTGTCGAAATGCCAATCTTGCCGAAATGAATGACGGGCCTTCAAGCCTGCGTCAACCGCCTCGCCGAAATGTGTTGCGCAGACTGCCGGCTGGTCCTCACCGCCTGATATCGATCGGCGCCTCGATCTTCACGATCTCGAAATCCGAGACGAGAATATCGAGCCGCGCCGTCCACCGGCCGGGGACCGGGACGACGAGATCGACGACACGCCAGGTACCATCGTCGCGCTTTGTCGCCGCGCGTTTGATCGGCTCGATGCCGGTATCGGGTTTTGACAGCACCAACGTCACTTGCTTAGCGTCGAGCGGGCCGAAATCGCCGGTCATGATGACGATAGACGCGGCAACCGGCCCAACATGGCCGGGCGTGATGCTGAGGTCGGCCATCGCCTTCGGCGTGTGGATATGGACCGATGCCGGCTGCGCTGCTGCGATCGCCAGGGCGCGTGGCGGCGGCGTGAAGCGCCAGCCGGCGGCAACACCGAAAATCGCCAGAACGATCAGCATCTCAATGCCGATCGAGCGGACCAGCCTCCTCTGTACTTCCGTCTCCCCCGCTTCGGCCGGACCGGTCAGCTTCCAACGGTTGGTCGCGGCCAGCGTGAACAGGAAGAACAACAGCCCCAGCTTGATCAGCAGCAGCCGGCCATAGGCGGTGTCGAGCAAAGCTGCGGGCGCTTCCACCTGGATGATGGCCAGCACGATGCCGGTGGCCGCAAGCACGGCCACGACAGGCAGTATCCCCAGGGAAAACCGGCGCAGGAAAGGCGTGGCCTCGACCGGCTTCCGCCACATGGCCAGGCCAAGCGGCGCCAGCGCCCCGGCCCAGAAGGCAATGCCGGCACCGTGCAGGAACACCATCGGCCGTGTCAGCCATTGCGGTTCGGCGGCACTTGCGTGCCCGCTGGCGGCAAGGGCGGCACCGACACCGGCCAAGCCGGCAAGGGCAAACAGTCTTGCACTGCCGCGCGGCACGATCAGCGACAGCAGGCCAAGCCCGAGCGCCACCAGCGCGACCAGCACCGTCCGGCCGAAGCTTGTGCCGAGCCCGGCCTGCCAGACGCCGGGCTGCGTCAGCCGGACGAGCGGCGCACCGAGCGCGTCCAGTCCCTGCAAGCCGAGAGACACCGACGCCGCGACAAGGCCGCCCAGGATTGCGGCGATGACGAAGCGCTGGCCGGAACGCCCGCCCTTTGCCAGCCAGGCGATGGCAAAGGCGCCGCCGACGCCGAGAAAGAGGCCGACATAGAGAAAGACCTTGCCGATCCATATCGCCGACCTCAGGCCCCGGTCGGCAGCTTCGGAGACGGCCGGCGCAGCACTCGGCGCGCCGATGGAAAACAGCACCGAGCCGCCGACTGGATGACCATCGGCGGAAATCACCCGCCAGCTCAGCACATGCGTGCCGGATCCGAGCGTTTGCGGATTGTCGATCTCGACCGTCTGGTCATTAAGGCGGAACGCTGTCAGCGGGAGCGGCGTGCCATCGGGCCGCACCAGAGTGAGCACCAGTGGGGAAACCGGCTCGCTGAAAGTCAGCGAAAATTGCGTCGGGCTTTGTCCCAGCACCGTGCCGTCGACCGGATCGGTTGTGACCATTGCCGCATGGGCAAAGGCCTGATTTGGCACGGCAATGACGGCGAGCATGATCGCGGCCAGAAGGCCAATGGCAGGCCAACCGGCGCGCTTGCCGACCCTGTAGATCGCCCTCCGAAAAGATACCATGGTCATATATCGCTGTCACGAAAACGGCGGCGCGCTCTTTCGAACGGAGCGCGCCGCAAGAAGGATTATTTCTTCGGCAGCAGCTTGAGGCCAGGCGCGGGATATTCCAGCGCATCCCCATCCTGGCCGGCCGCCGGAATCTCGATCCAGCGTTCGGCGGCGCCGTCGCATTCCTGCACCACCGGGAAGTGGAGCGTTTGGCCGGCCGGCAGTTCCGCCGCCAGTGTGCCGCGGAAGACGAATTCGTCGTAGAATTCGTCGGGCAGGCTGCCGCCGCTCCAGTCGACTTCCCTAACGCCTGACGTCACCGTCTCGCCATAGAGCCGGTAGGACTTCTCGTATTTGCCCTTCTTGACCTGCAGCGTCCAGCCGGGCTTCGGCATCGGCTTTACCGAAATCACCCCTTCCGGAACTTGCACGCGCACGGCGGTCGTCGCCTTGCCCTCGCAGCCATGCGGCACGCGCAGGATCGCCTTGTAGGTCGAACCGACCGCCGCCTCCTGCGTTTCGAGCGTGACATGAGCGAAAGCCGCGCCAGTCCCGAGAGCGAAAAGCGCGCAGGCCGACAAAAGATACTTGTTCATGATGGTCCCTCTGACGTCCATGATGGTGCTTCTGATTTCGGATGTTAAGATTTTGGCCGGATCAATTGGCATGGTCGTCCATGCCGCCCATTTCGCCCATGCTCTCGACGGCGAACTCGACGGTGACGGTGCCAGCCTTTTCGAAGGTCAGCGCAGCGGAAAACGCCTCGCCCTGTTTGGGCTGACGCTTGAGGCCGATAAACATCAAATGATAGCCGCCGGGCGCCAGCGCGACCTTGCCGCCGGCCGGAATCTCGAGGCCACCGGTGACCGGCCGCATGGTCATGACGCCGTCCTTGACGCCCATTTCGTGCAATTCGGCCTTGTCCGATACATCGGAGGAGATCGACAGCAGCCGATCCGGCGAACTGCCGGTGTTGGTGATGGTGAAGTAACCGCCGGCCACTTTGGCGCCCGGCGGCGTGGCGCGCGACCAGGGATGCACGATCTCAAGGTCGCCAACCCTGAACTCATGTGCGAAAACGGCCTGGGCGCTGACGAACAGAAGGGCGAAGAGGAACATGGCGATGCCGAGTCGTTCCTCGAAGCTGCGCTGGAAAAGCCTGTTGCGGCCGAACCGCGCGCGGAAAGAGTGAGACATGATAGCTCCAAGAATTGCGAGATAGCGCCGGTGGCCCGTCGCGAACAATTTCAATTGTCGACGGACGCACCCGCGAAAGGTTCTGCGAGTCTAACCGAAAATGATCAGGCTGACGCCGGCGGCGCGCGCGGATTCGACGGCGAGCGGTCGCGGCTGAAGTCGAGGTGCCTGAACGCCGGCAGCACAAACGCGACGGTTTCGGCGGAAAAAATACCGGGCACTGCGGCGTTAGCGGGCGGCGGTGCGTAAGCCACCGAGGCCATGCTGCAGCCAAGCGCACAGCAGGCCGGCACGTGCTGCTGGTGCGGATCGCCGCCTGGAAGCTCGGCCGCGCCCTCTTGGGTGCAGATGACATTGCCGAAGGCGTCGAGTTGCGAAGCAGCTGGGCTTAAGCCGGAGGCGAATGCGCCAAGCACCGACTGGAGCACGAGCAAATAGGCCGCAGCGAAAGCGGCCGGCATGCTCCATCGTCTCCGCCGGATATTCAAAGACCTGCCTCATTGCGCAGCAACGGCAATACCTAGCACGCGGCGAGCGAGCGGAAAATCGCCAAATCACGGCTGCGGCAACGCGGCACGCTTAGGCTTGCGGCTGCTGGCCTTCCGGAATCGATGTCAGCAGCGTGTGCCGCGCCGACTTCAGATGCTTGCGGCAGGCGATGTCGACCTTGCCGAGATCGCGCGATTTGAGCGCGGCGATATAGGCCAAATGTTCCGCCACCGCCACTTCGTTGCGCTCGCGCTCCTGTGCCTTGTTCCACTGGTAGTGGTAGTGAAAGATCATGGCGATGACGTCGTAGAAATCGACGATGAAGCGATTGTGCGACGCGCGGTGGATCAGCCGGTGAAAGCGCTCGTCGAGCTCCGAGAATTCGTTGAAGCGCGTGGCGATTTCGCGCGCCAGCAAGCGATGCTCGTCTTCCAGGAGGTCGAGGTCGGCCCAAACCGCACTGTCTTGCGGCAGAGCGGCAAAGGCGGCGGCCGAGCGCAATTCGAACATCTCGCGGATCTCGGTCAATTCCAGCGCGAAAGCGCGGGTAAAACCTTTCAGCACCCAATGACTGTTGCGGCGTTTCTCGATCAGCCCGAAGCGGGAAAAGCGGATCAGGAACTCGCGCACGCTGGTGGTGCCAACGCCGATCTCGCGCGCCAGCTCGAGCTCGTTGATCTGCATTCCGGCCTCGGCGCCGCCCGCGAGAAGCCGCCGCATGAAGGAGCGCTCGATGATCTGCGACAGCGTGTCGGTCTCTTCCTCGGGAAAAAAATCGTCCGGCCGCGGGGCGCGCAATACCGTCTTGCTGCGTTTGTTCCAGGCGATCAGCCCCGTCTCTTCCATGCGCGCCAGGATGGTGCGGATGGTCGTGCGGCTGACGCCGAGCAGCGCGCCGAGTTCCGGCTCCGACGGCAGGCTTTTCGTTTCGTCAAGCAGCCTGAGACCGCGATTATAGGCGTCCTTGTAGACGTTATTGCTCTTCGACATCCCCTGCCCCGTTGCGCGCCGACGCTTGCAGCGGCTGGCTTGAAGCGCGATATGACAGATGCTCCTAACGCATGCCCTCGAAAAGCGGAATCGCTTTCCAAAAGGAATACGCAGTTCCGATGCCGGAGCGTCCTTGAAGACCCAAGACGCCCCGCGCATCCATGAAAAAACGATTGACGCAAAAATGTTTTTTCACGATAAAAGACATTATATGTTAAGTGGCGCGTGTCAATCCGCGCCCATCCCAGGACCATACCCAGGAAACCGCCCGTGAACGCCGCAAACAGCATTCTTCTGTCTCCCGCCGACAATGTCGCGGTCGCTAATGGCCGCATCGAGATCGGTACGCCATTGCCGGGCGGTGCCGTCGCCGCCGCGCTGATCGAGCCCGGCCACAAGGTGGCGATCAGGCCGATTGCGGCCGGGGAGGCCGTGGTGAAATACGCCCAGGCGATCGGCCGAGCCACTGAAGCCATCGCACCCGGCGAGCATGTTCATTCGCACAATCTGGTCTTTGAGTCTGGCCGGCTGCCGGTGGTGCCGCCAAGCGAGGCCGTGCACGCGACCGAAGCCGACCGTATCAGAACCTTCATGGGTTACCGTCGCGCCGACGGTCGTGCCGGCACGCGCAACTTCGTCGGCATTCTCGCCAGCGTCAATTGCTCGGCCACCGTTTGCCATGCCATCGCCGACGAGGCGAACCGCACGCTTCTGCCAAGATACCCCGGCATCGACGGCTTCGTTCCAATCGTCCACGGCCAGGGCTGCGGCATGAGCGCCACCGGCGACGGCATGATGGTGCTGCACCGCACGCTTGCCGGCTATGCCCGCCATCCGAATTTCGGCGGCGTGCTGATGGTCGGGCTCGGCTGCGAGGTCAACCAGCTCACCCTCTATGGCCAGAAGGGCGTCGCCGCCGGAAAACGCCATTTCAACATCCAGGAAGCCGGCGGCTCGCGCAAATCCGTCGAGAAGGCGATGGCCGTGCTGGCCGAGATCGCTGAGGAGATCGGCAAGCTTGAGCGTGAGCCGATCCCGGTCAGCGAAATCGTCGTCGGCCTGCAGTGCGGCGGCTCCGACGGCATGTCCGGCATAACAGCCAATCCGGCGCTGGGCGCCGCCGTTGACATCCTGGCCGGCGTCGGCGGCATCGGCATCCTCTCCGAAACGACGGAAATCTACGGCGCCGAGCATTTGCTCGCCTATCGCGCGGCGACCCCCGAGATCGCTGCCAAGCTCGACGGCTATGTCAAGTGGTGGGAAGACCATGTCGCCAAGCACGGCGCCTCCATCGACAACAATCCCTCGCCCGGCAACAAGCGCGGTGGTCTCACCACCATTCTTGAGAAGTCGCTCGGCGCGGTCGCCAAGGGCGGCCAGACGCCGCTCAACGGCGTTTTCGGTTACGCGGAAAAAGTCAGCGGACACGGCTTGGTGTTCATGGATACGCCCGGCTACGACCCGGTCTCTGCCACCGGCCAGGTTGCGGGCGGCGCCAACGTCATCGTCTTCACCACCGGCCGTGGCTCCTGCTTCGGCTGCCGGCCGACGCCGTCGATCAAGGTCGCCACCAACTCGACCATGTATCATCAGATGGAGGAGGACATGGACGTGAATTGCGGAGTCATCGCCTCGGGCGAAAAGACCATCGCCGGCATGGGCCGCGAGATCTTCGAACTGATCGTCGAGACGGCTTCCGGCCGCAAGACCAAGAGCGAGGCGTTCGGCTACGGCGACAACGAATTCGTCCCCTGGCACCTCGGCGCGACCCTTTAGCAAGTGTGAAACGGTTTTCCCGGGAAAACCGCGTGGCGCTCTCCCTGCGGAATTGCGCAAAAACAAAGATCCAGGGCGTCGCCGACCTAGCACCGCCGACAAGACGCCGACAGGCGGCGAGCGTGCGATCAATGACTGGCATGCCATCACAGTCTCACGATTTTTAGAAAGAATATACATTCCATATTGACTATAAAGTGGAATTAATATTCCGTACCGAGCGGGAAGCCCTGAAGCGTGGCGACGGGATCAGGAAGGAGACTTTCTTTCTCATCAAGCCATCCGGAGGCCGGTTCGAAACACAGCTTGCGTCGCGCCAATCGATGCATTATCAAAACACTGCAAATGTTTTTTATTGATAAAGTTCTATTTGGCCAGCGCCTATCCGAGTGGAGCTTTCCTTAACGTTCACCGGGCGACTTAGGGAGGAAACCTAATGAAATTCGTGACCAGCATTCTCAACCGCCGCGCATTCGTGGCGTTCGCCGCCGCCTCGATGCTTGCCGGCGTGATGCATTCGGCGCCGGCTTCGGCGGCGGACGTGACCATTCCGATCATCGTCAAGGACACGACCTCTTTCTACTGGCAGATCGTTCTGGCGGGCGCCCGCAAAGCCGGCAAGGACCTCGGTGTCAACGTACCGGAGCTCGGCGCCCAGGCCGAGACCGACGTCAACGGCCAGATCTCGATCCTTGAAAACGCCGTCGCCGGCAATCCGGCCGCGGTCGTCATCGCGCCGACCGAAGCCAAGGCGCTCGGCAAGCCGATCGACGAGGCTGCCACCAAGGTCAAAATCATCGGCATCGACTCCGGCGCCGACTCCAAGGCCTTCACCTCCTTCCTGACCACCGACAACATCCAGGGTGGACGCGTCGCCGCCGACGGCCTGGCGGCCGCGATCGGCGAGGCCAATGGCGGCAAAGTCGAGGGCGACGTCGCCCTGATCACCGCTCTTCCGGGTGCCGGTTCGCTCGAACAGCGCGCCCAGGGCTTCAAGGAGCAGCTTGCCGCTAAATATCCCGGCCTCAAGCTCGTCGCCGACAAATATGCCGACGGCCAGGCCACGACCGGCCTCAACATCGCGACCGACCTGATCACCGCCAATCCGAACCTCAAGGGCATCTTCGCCTCCAACCTGATCATGGCGCAGGGCGTCGGTCAGGCGATCGCCGAGAACAGCCTGGCCGGCAAGGTCGGGCTCGTCGGCTTCGACAGCGACGAGAAGCTGATCAAGTTCCTCAACGACGGCGTCATTTCGGCGCTCGTCGTGCAGGACCCGTACCGGATGGGCTATGACGGCATCAAGACGGCGCTCGCCGCCTCGAAAGGCGAGAAGGTCGAAGCCAATGTCGACACCGGCGCCAATCTGGTGACCAAGGCCAATATGAAGGATCCGAAGATCGACGCGCTGCTCAACCCGAAGCTCGACTGAGCATCGCCACAAGCGCACTGTTTCCGGGGCTTTTGCCCCGGAAACGACCTACACTCGCGTCAATCGTGAGGCCAATCTGGGAGGATTGTCATGACGTCCACGGCGCAGGAATTGCACCCGGCCCCAACGCTGGAGCCCGGCAGGACGATCCTCGAACTCAAGGGGCTGGAAAAGCGCTATCCCGGCACGCACGCGCTAAAGCCGGTGAACCTCGCCTTCAAGGCCGGAGAGATCCACGCCATTGTCGGTGAAAACGGCGCCGGCAAATCGACCCTGATCAAGCTTCTGACCGGCGTCATGCCGCGCACATCAGGCGACGTCATGTGGGAGGGCCAACCGGCGGCGTTGGCGACTCCGCATGAAGCCATGGCGCTCGGCATCAATGCCGTGCACCAGGAGGTCGTGCTGTGCCGCCACCTCACCGTTGCGGCCAACATGTTCCTCGGCGAGGAGGATTCCCGCTTCGGTATCCTGCAGCAGCGGGCCATGGTCAGGCAGGCGCAGAACATCATCGACGATCTCGGCTTCGACCTGCCGGCGCATGTAGTGCTCGGCGATCTCACTATAGGCCAGCAGCAACTGATCGCCGCCGCCCGCGCCACGGTGCGCGGCACCAAGTTCCTCATCTTCGATGAACCGACCGCCTACCTCACGCGCAAGGAGGCAGACCAGCTGTTCACGCTGATCCGCCGGCTGAAGGGCGAAGGCGTCACCATCATCTACATCAGCCACCGCATGGAAGAAGTGTTCGAGCTTGCCGACCGTGTCTCGGTGCTGCGCGATGGCACGCTTGTCGGTACCAGGAACATCGCCGAGACCAACGACGCCGAACTGGTCAAGATGATGATCAACCGCTCGATCGAGCAAGTCTACCACAAAGAGCATTTTACGCCGGGCGCGACGCTTCTCGAAGCCAGGAATCTCTCCGGCAAGGGCTTCGAAAATGTCTCGATGACGGTCCGTGCCGGCGAAATCGTCGGGCTCTACGGCCTTATCGGTGCCGGGCGCAGCGAGTTCGTCACCACGCTCTATGGCCGCCATCGCAAGTCGGCAGGCCAGGTCCTCTGGGAGGGCAAGGAGGTTCAGGTCAACTCCGAGCATGACGCTATCAGGCTCGGCATGGCGCTGGCGCCGGAAAGCCGCCGCGACCAGGGCCTCTGCCTCAATTTGCCGGTCGGCCTCAATCTCAATCTGCCGATCTACAAGCGCATCTCCAGCAATCTGCTGATCTCCAGCGCACAGGAGAAGACCGAGGCGGATCGCCAGATCGCCAATCTCAGGATCAAGACGCCGACGCGCAACGCGCTCGCCTCCAGCCTGTCCGGCGGCAACCAGCAGAAGATCGTCATCGGCAGATGGCTGGCGCACGGCGCCAAGCTGTTCATCTTCGACGAGCCGACAGTTGGCGTCGATGTCGGCACCAAGGCGGAGATCTACCGCCTATTCGGCGAACTGTTGTCCAAGGGCGCCGGCATCATCCTGATCTCGTCCTACCTGCCCGAGGTCTATGAACTCGCCGACACGCTCCATGTGTTCCGGCGCGGCAAGCTGGTGGCCACGCATGGGTTCCGCACCGCCGATCACGAGGAAATTCTCACACAGGCGCTCGCCGAGAAGCAAGAAAAACCGGGAGGACAGATATGAGCACGGAGGCTATTCCGGCCGAAAAACCGAAGCGCAACTACAACGCCCTGTTCGGGCTGACGCTGCTGGCCCTGCTGGTGCTGTTGTGGATTATCCTGTCGGTGGCGACGCCGAGTTTCGCCTCGGCCAACAATATCTCGAACCTGTTGCGGCAGGGTTCGATGATCGCCATCCTGGCGGTCGGCCAGACCTTCGTCATCATCACCGGAGGCATCGACCTTTCCGTCGGCGCCGTGGTCGGCTTCGCCACCGTCATCGTGGCGATGCTGATCAATGCCGGAGTACCGCTCTTCCTCGCCATCCTGATCACCTTGCTGGTCGGCGTCGCCATCGGCATGTTCCATGGCTTCGGCATCGTCAGGATGGGTCTGCCGCCCTTCATCATCACGCTGGCGACGCTGACCTCCTTGCGCGGCATCGGCCTGTTGATGACCAACGGCAACTCGATCTCGATCAACAACGACGCCTTCCAGTTGTTTTCGCGCAGCTCGTTTCTCGGCGTCCCCAATCTGTTCTGGATGGTGATCCTGGTCGGCATCCCGGCCTACATCTTCCTGCATCACAGCCGCTGGGGCCGATATCTGTTTTCGGTCGGCTCCAACGCCGAGGCCTCGCGTCTGTCCGGCGTCAATGTCCAGCGCACCATCTACATGGCCTATACGCTCTCAGGCCTCTGCGCGGCTTTCGTTGGCGTGCTGCTCGCGTCGCGCATCGGCATCGGCAATCCGACGCAGGCCGAGGGCTGGGAATTGCAGGCGATCGCCTCGTCGGTGATCGGCGGCACCTCGCTGTTCGGCGCCGTCGGCTCCGTGCACGGACCGCTGCTCGGCGCCTTCATCCTGGCCACCATCAACAACGGCGCCAATCTGCTCAACGTCAACGCCTTCTGGCAACGCATCATCACCGGGGCGCTGATCATCGTCATCGTCTATTTCGACGGCCTGCGCCGCCGCGGCAAGTAGGCCATATTAGCAACCGCCGGCCCGGCGCTAGCGGGGACGGCGGTTCCATGAACAGACTGGATTGAAGCATGAAAGCCGTCGTCTGCCGGTCGCCCGGCGAGCTTGTTCTGGAAGACCGTCCGGCGCCGAGCACACCACCGCCGGGCTGGGCGCTGGTCGCGGTCAGTCATGTCGGCATCTGCGGCACCGATTACCACATCTTCGAGGGCAAGCATCCGTTCCTGGCCTACCCGCGCATCATGGGCCACGAGGTTTCCGGCACTGTGATCGAGGCGGGCGACGGCGTCGATCTGGCCGTCGGCGAACCGGTGGTCATCAACCCCTATCTCGCTTGCGGCAAATGCATCGCCTGCCGGCAAGGCAAGCCGAATTGCTGCGTCAGGATCGAGGTGCTCGGCGTGCATCGCGACGGCGCCATGTGCGAACGCATCCTGGTGCCGGCGCAAAATCTCTATCCGGCAAACGGCCTGTCGCTGGCGGATGCCGCCGCCGTCGAATTCCTGGCGATCGGAGCGCATGCCGTGCGGCGCTCGCTGGCGCAGCCAGGCGCGCGCACCCTGGTCATCGGCGCCGGGCCGATCGGGCTCGGCACGGCGCTGTTTGCCCGCATCGCCGGTCACGACGTGACGCTGCTCGACATGAGCGCGGAGAGGCTGGATTTCGCCGCAAGCGAACTCGGTTTCGCGACCCTCGACGGTTCGCAGGCGTCTGCGACCGATCTGGTGCGGGAGGCAACCGGCGGCGAAGGTTTTGACGTGGTTTTCGACGCCACCGGCAACACCCAGTCCGTCCAGTCGGCCTTCGCCCATATTGCGCATGGCGGAACGCTGGTCTTGGTCAGTGTCGTCAAGGACGACATCCTCTTTTCCGATCCCGAATTCCACAAGCGCGAAATGACGCTGATCGGCAGCCGCAATGCGCTGCGTGCCGATTTCGACCATGTCGCTGCCTCGATTCGCGACGGTGCTGTGCCGCTGGCAAAGCTCGTCACCCATCGCACGACGCTTGACGAGACGCCGCGCGACCTCGCCCGCTGGGCGCACGAGAAGTCCGGCCTGATCAAGGCTGTGATCGAAGTCGGGTCATAACACGGCAGGCGGTGAACCCGGCCCGAATTGACAACGCCCCCGCGCAGGTCGACCCCCACTCCGTCTCGGCTTCGCCGAGCCACCTCTCCCCCGATCGACGGGGTAGAGGAAGGGTGCGAGCCTATTGCAGCCAACGCTCCTCAACCAGACTCCCTCCTTCTCTCGCCGTCAGCGGGCTCCCTTCCTCTCCCTCCGGAGGGGGGAGAGGTGGCTCGGCGAAGCCGAGACGGAGTGGGGGAAGGCGGTCCTCAAACGCCAAACCGCTGACAAGTAAGCGCGACCGAGCTGGTATGAAATCAGCGTGAGTCACCTTAAAGCGCCGACAGTTTAAGCTCGACACGCTCAGCCGGAAACCGCGTTTCGGCGAACTGGATCGGCTGGCCGTCCAGCGTGACATTGACGGCGACCGTGACCAGGATGATGGAGCCGGGCTGCAGATCGAGATCGGCAAGATCGGCGGCATCGGCGTGGCGCGCCGACAAGACCGTCGATTGCCTGAGATAGTCACTGACCCCGAAACGCTCGAGAGAAGCGGTGACCGATCCGGTTTCAGCCATGGCGGCATCGATGCCGGCGAAGCGTCCCGCGTCGAACCAGCCGGTGGCACGCGAGACCGGCCGCCCATCGGCTTCGCCGCGTGTCTCAAGGCGTATGACATTCGAACCCTTGGCAAGCCCCAGCCCTTCTGCGACGCGCCGGCTGGCCGGCTCGACCGCCGATTCGAGCAACACACTGCGGCGCTCCGACGTCTGCCCTTGCAAGCCCTCCGAAAAACGGGTGCGGGCGCCGATCGGATAGGACAGGCGCTTGCGCGACAGCACGAAAGTGCCGCGCCCCTGCTCGGCCCTGAGCACGCCATCCTGCACAAGTGCTGCGATGGCGCTGCGCACCGTATGGCGGTTGACGCCATAGCGCTCGGCCAGTGCGACTTCCGGCGGCAGCGCGGCATTCTCGGCAAAGTCGCCGACGGCGATCGAACGCAGGATTTGATCGGCGATCTGCCGCCACAGCGAGACGCCGCTGCGCCGCTCTATGCTGCTGGCAATCTGCTGCCCGCTCATTTCTTGCCCCGATCTTTTTTGCCCTGTCATCCATCCGTCATGGACACGCTTTAGAGAATAGGTATAATTTGTATAATTGTCTAAATCAATAGACAAATTTGCGAGAAGGAATGGCGGTCATGCGAGGACAGGAAGCGCGCGATCAGGCCGAGCGCAAGGCCATCATGGCGACGCTGGCGCAATCGACCGGCGACGATATCGTCCGCCTCTGGAACGAGGCCGGCCTGCCTTCGCAAGCGGAACTCCTGCGCGGTCCCGAAACCGGCCTCGTCACCGTGCGTGGCCGCATCGGCGGCGGCGGCGCGCCGTTCAATGTCGGCGAGGCAACGGTCACCCGCGCGACGGTGCGGCTTGCCTCGGGAGAAGTCGGCCATTGCTACGCGCTGGGCCGTGACAAGCAGAAAGCAAAACTGGCGGCAATCGCCGACGCGCTCTGGCAGGACCCCGCCCGCCGCAACGAGGTCGAGACCAAGCTCATCGCGCCCTTACAAACCGCACTGGCCAGCGCACGTGAACGGCGGCGCGCCGAGACGGCGGCAACGAAGGTCGATTTCTTCACCATGGTACGCGGAGAAGACTGATGGACATCGCAACGCAGGCGATCGAGGGCGGCTTTGCCGATCCGGTGTTCAATGCCCAGACGGTGTTCCGCGCCGTGATGGATGCGATGGCGCGGCCGGGCACTCTGCAGCCCCTGCCGGTCTTTGCCCGCCCGCCGGCCCCGCTGTCGGCCACCGCGGGCGCTATCGCGCTGGCGCTGTGCGACAACGACACGCCGCTTTGGCTCGACCCCGTTTTGCAAGCCCCAGCAGCGGTGAAATCCTGGCTGGGCTTCCACACCGGCGCGCCGCTGGCCAACACGCCGGCTGACGCGCATTTCGCGCTGATCGCCACGCCGGCCGAGATGATGGCGCTCGACGGCTTTTCGCAAGGTACTCAGGACTACCCCGACCGCTCCACGACGCTGATCCTGCAAGTCAGCGATCTCGTTTCAGGCGCCCCTCTGCTGCTCGAAGGTCCTGGCATCGAAGAGACTGCAACCATCGCGCCGGCGCAGATGCCGCGCCACTTCGTCGAACAGTGGAAGCAGAATATCAAGCGCTTTCCGCGTGGCGTCGACATGATCCTTGCCACCCCCGACGGCGTTACCTGCCTGCCGCGCACGACGCGCATCAAGACGATGGAGGCGTGATATGTATGTCGCAGTAAAAGGCGGCGAAGCGGCCATTGCCAACGCCCACGCCCTGCTCGCCGACCGCCGCCGCGGCGACCGTTCGGTGCCGGCGCTTCGCCTCGACCAGATCGTCGAGCAGTTGGCGCTCGGCGTCGACCGGGTGATGAGCGAAGGTTCGCTCTACGACAGGGAATTGGCGGCACTGGCCATCGTTCAGGCGCGCGGCGACATGATCGAGGCGATTTTCCTGGTTCGCGCCTATCGCACCACGCTGCCGCGCTTCGGCTACACCAAGGCGATCGACACCGGCGCGATGCTGGTCGAGCGGCGCGTTTCGGCGACCTACAAGGACCTGCCCGGTGGTCAGCTCCTCGGCCCGACCTTCGACTACACCCACCGGCTGCTCGATCCCGAACTCGCAGCAGGCGGCGACGTCGCCGAGCCGCTGCAGCGCGCCGGCGAGGCGGAAGCCATGCCGCGCGTCTCGGCGATCCTCGCCCGCGAAGGCCTGATCGAGCCTGATGGCGACATGCCTGGGGATCATGTCCCCGGCGACATTACCCGCGAGCCGCTGGAATTTCCGATGGCGCGCGACATCCGCCTGCAGGCCCTGTCACGCGGCGATGAAGGGTTTCTGCTGGCACTCGGCTACTCCACGCAGCGCGGCTATGCCCGCAACCATCCCTTCGTCGGCGAGGTTCGCATCGGCGAGGTCGAGCTGGAACTCGACGTGCCGGAGCTGCCCTTCGCAGTACCGCTCGGCTCCGTTCGCGTCACCGAGTGCCAGATGGTCAACCAATTCAAGGGCTCGGCCAAGGCGCCGCCGCAGTTCACCCGGGGCTACGGCCTCGTCTTCGGCCAGAGCGAGCGCAAGGCGATGGCCATGGCGCTGTGCGACCGAGCATTACGCGCTTCGGAATTCGGCGAAGATGTCGTCGCCGCCGCCCAGGACGAAGAGTTCGTCATCTCGCATTCCGACAATGTCCAGGCGACCGGCTTCGTCGAGCATCTGAAGCTGCCGCACTATGTCGATTTTCAAGCCGAGCTCGACCTGGTGCGCCGCATGCGCGCCGAGCACGACGCCCGCGAAAACGCCGGCAAGGAAGAGAAAAGGGAGGCCGCGGAATGACCGCACAACCGACCGACATCGCCACCTACAACTTCGCCTATCTCGATGAGCAGACCAAGCGGATGATCCGCCGGGCGATCCTCAAGGGCATAGCCATTCCCGGCTATCAGGTGCCGTTCGCCTCGCGCGAAATGCCAATGCCCTATGGCTGGGGCACTGGCGGCGTCCAGGTCACCGCTTCGATCATCGGCCCGGACGACGTGTTGAAGGTCATCGACCAGGGCGCCGACGACACCACCAATGCGGTCTCGATCCGTGCTTTTTTCAAGAAGGTCGCCAATGTCTCCGTCACCACCGAGACGGCGAAGGCGACTATCATCCAGACCCGCCACCGCATCCCCGAACATCCGCTGAGTGCGGGCCAGGTGCTGGTCTATCAGGTACCGATCCCCGAACCGTTGCGCTTCCTCGAGCCGCGCGAGACCGAAACGCGCAAGATGCATGCGCTGGAGGAATACGGCCTCATGCATGTGAAGCTCTATGAGGACATTGCCAGGCACGGTCGCATCGCCACCACCTATGCCTACCCGGTCAAGGTCGAGGGCCGCTATGTGATGGACCCGTCGCCCACGCCGAAGTTCGATAACCCGAAAATGCACCGTTCGCCGGCTTTGCAACTGTTCGGCGCCGGCCGCGAAAAGCGTATCTATGCAGTGCCGCCCTTCACCGAGGTGGTCAGTCTCGACTTCGAGGACCATCCGTTCGAGGTGCAGACCTTCGACCAGCCCTGCGCGCTATGCGCGGCTGAGAACGTCTATCTAGACGAGGTCATCCTCGACGACCATGGCGGCCACATGTTCGTCTGCTCCGACACCGATCATTGCGAGAAGCGGCGCGAACAAGGCCATCGCGGCCATCTTGCGCCCGAAGCCCCTCTTGCCCTGGAAAAAACGGAGCCGGCGCAATGACCGACGAACCGCTGCTGCGTGCTTCAGCGCTGTCAAAATTCTACGGGTCGCGTGTCGGCTGCGAAAACGTCACCTTCGACCTGTGGCCGGGCGAGGTGCTGGCGGTGGTCGGCGAATCCGGTTCCGGAAAAACGACGCTGCTGAACTGCCTCTCGACCAGATTGTTGCCGAGCTCCGGCACCGCCAGCTACCGCATGCGCGACGGTCAGTTCCGCGAACTCTACCGCATGAGCGAGGCCGAGCGCCGCTTCCTCATGCGCACCGACTGGGGCTTTGTCCACCAGAACCCCGCCGATGGCCTGCGCATGACGGTGTCCGCAGGCGCCAATGTCGGCGAGCGGCTGATGGCGGTCGGCGACCGCCATTACGGCAGGATCCGCGCTACAGCGGTCGACTGGCTGTCGCGTGTCGAGATCGATGAGGACCGCATCGACGACGAGCCGCGCGCTTTTTCCGGCGGCATGCGCCAGCGCCTGCAGATCGCTCGCAATCTCGTCACCGGGCCGCGGCTGGTGTTCATGGACGAGCCGACTGGCGGCCTCGACGTCTCGGTGCAGGCGCGCCTGCTCGATCTGTTGCGCGGCCTGGTCACCGATCTCGGCCTTGCGGCCATCGTCGTCACCCACGACCTCGCCGTGGCGCGATTGCTGTCGCAACGCATGATGGTGATGAAGGACGGCCGCGTCGTTGAAAGCGGCCTCACCGACCGCGTGCTCGACGATCCGCGCGCGCCTTATACGCAATTGCTGGTTTCCTCGATTTTGCAGGTTTGACGATGGCGCCAAGTCACCCCCCTCTGGCCTGCCGGCCATCTCCCCCTCAAGGGGGGAGATTAGCAGCTTTCATGCCTCGCCCCTTCTGCAACGCAGGAGAATGGCGAAACCGAATACGACAGCCGATCTCCCCCCTTGAGGGGGAGATGGCCGGCAGGCCAGAGGGGGGTGCTGTCCCGCCAACGAACGACGATTGGAGCACCTTCTGATGGCAACCCCGCTCGTCGTCTCCGACGTCGCCAAGAGCTTCACCATGCATCTGCGCGACGGCATCAAACTGCCTGTCGTCGCCGGCGTGTCGTTCTCGATCAGGAGCGGCGAATGCGCAGTGCTCGGCGGCCCGTCCGGCGCCGGCAAGAGCTCGATCCTGAAGATGCTCTACGGCAACTATGCCGTCGACGAAGGCCAGATCATCGTCCAGCACGAAGACGGGCTCATCGATCTCGCGACGGCTAGCCCGCGCACCGTGCTTGCCGTGCGCCGGCTCACGATTGGCTATGTCAGCCAGTTCCTGCGCACCGTACCGCGCGTTTCTGCCCTCGATGTCGTCGCCGAGCCGCTGGTCGAGCGCGGCGCCGACCGTGAGGTCGCGCGCAATAAGGCGCGCGCCTTGCTGGCGCAGCTCAACTTGCCGGAAAAACTCTGGATGCTGCCGCCGGCGACCTTCTCAGGCGGCGAGCAGCAGCGCGTCAACATCGCGCGCGGCTTCATCACCGAGCACCCGATCCTGCTGCTCGACGAGCCGACCGCCTCGCTCGATGCCAGGAACCGCGATGTGGTGATTGCGCTGATCGCGGCCAAGAAAGCGGCCGGCGTCGCCCTGCTTGGCATCTTCCACGATCACGACGTGCGCGAGGCGGTCGCCGATCGCGTCATCGATGTGACCGCTTTCGCCGCCGGGAAAATCGCCGCATGACAAGAAAGCTGTCGGAAGCGCCGCTCGTCCACGAGACGGCGGAAGTCGAGAACTCGACGCTTGGCCGCTGGACCGAGATCGCCGACCGCTGCCGGGTTTCGGAGAGCACGATTGGCGACTATTCCTACATGATGCAGGACTGCGGTGTCTGGTGCGCGACGGTCGGCAAATTCGCCAACATCGCCGCCAGCGTCCGCATCAACGCCACCAACCACCCGACCTGGCGGCCGACGCTGCACCACTTCACCTATCGCGCGTCGGACTATTGGGACGACGCCGAACACGAGAGCGAGTTCTTCGCCCAGCGCCGCGCCAAGCGCGTCACCATCGGCCATGACACCTGGCTTGGCCACGGCTCGACCATCCTGCCCGGCGTCACCGTCGGCGATGGCGCAGCGGTTGGTGCCGGCGCCGTGGTGTCGAAGGACGTCGCGCCCTACACCATCGTCGGCGGCGTGCCGGCGAAACCGATCCGCGAACGCTTCGACCGCCGCACGGCGGAACGCTATCAGGCACTTGCCTGGTGGAATTGGGACCATGTCCGCCTGCGCGCCGCACTTGAGGATTTTCGCGCGCTTTCGGCGGAAGCCTTTCTGGAAAAATACGGCTGACGGAGGGCGACCCGCCGTTTCACATCCCTGACACATGACTCGGACAGGAGACGGTCTTCCCCTGGAGATCGCCATGCTTCAATCCATCAAACCATCGCTCGCCGGATTCTTCGCCGGCTCGAACCTGAACCCTCCCGTGCATCTCGGCACGCGCTACGACACGTCAGGCAATTTTCTCATCGAGCCCGGCAACACGGTCGTCTGCCATCTCGCCAGTGGTTCAGCTTCCGAAGCGGCGGTCATCGAAGTGCGGGAACGGATGCGTGCCATGCCCGATGCCGACCGGCTGGCTTTCACGCCGATCTCAAGCCTGCATATGACGCTGTTCCAGGGCATCATCGAATATCGCCGCCGTCTTGCCTACTGGCCTGAGGATGTGCCTCTCGATACCAGCATCGACGACATGACCCGGCTCTATCTCGAGCGCCTAAGGGCCGTCGAGGACCATGGCGCGTTCAAGGTCAGGGCTGTCGACATCGTGCCAACCGGCCTGACCGTTGCCGGCGCCTCCGACGAGGATGAGCGCATCATGCGCGCGTGGCGCGATGCCCTGTCGGTGCCGTTCGGATACCGGCATCCCGATCACGATAGCTACACGTTCCACATAACCTTCGCCTATCAGATCCGCCGTCTCGACGACGAAGGGCATCACAATGGCAACAGCTATTCGATGACTGCCTCTCGCTGCTCGCCCGTCAGGCTCCGGTGATCGAGCTGCGGTCTCCGGCATTTTGCCGCTTCAAGGACATGAAGCATTTCGAGGAGCTGCTGGTTCTCGGCTGATCCCATGCAGGCTGTCCAGGCGATAGCGATTTGGGTGGACTCGCCTTCCTACTCGACGCGCCTGTGGGCAGTAACAAAACTGACATCAATCCGACACCGCAGGTTCATGGCGTTGCGCTAGCGAAGGTTAACAGACCTTCACTGCGACCGGACTGGAACTAGCCTATGTCAGCAACCACAGCCACGCTGGAAATCCGCGGCGTCACCCGCCGGTTTGGCAAGAACACCGCCGTCAGCAATGTCGATATCTCGATCCCGCACGGTCAGATGGTCGGCATCATCGGCCGTTCCGGTGCCGGCAAGTCGACCCTTTTGCGCATGATCAACCGCCTCATCGATCCCAGCCAAGGGTCGATTTTCTTTGACGGCGCCGAAGTCTCCAGCCTGCGCGGCTCGCTGCTCAGGCGCTGGCAGCGCGATTGCGCCATGATCTTCCAGCAGTTCAACCTGGTGCCGCGTCTCGACGTGCTGACCAATGTGCTGCTCGGCCGGCTCAATCACCGCTCGACCCTTGTCAATCTGCTCGGTGTCTTCTCTCGCGAAGAACGGGCCGAGGCGATTGCGGCGCTCGAGCGTCTCGACATTGCCCGCACGGCGATGCAGCCGGCAGGCACCTTGTCCGGCGGCCAGCAGCAGCGCGTTGCGATTGCCCGCGCCATGATGCAGCAGCCGAAGGTCATCCTCGCCGACGAGCCGATCGCCTCGCTCGACCCGCTCAATGCCAAGGTGGTGATGGATTCGCTGCAGGACATCAATCTGCGCGAGGGCATCACCGTCGTCACCAATCTGCACACGCTGGACACCGCGCGCACCTATTGCAACCGGATCATCGGCATGGCCGCCGGCAAGGTCGTGTTCGACGGCCCGCCCGAAGACCTCAACCGCGAGGCGGTGCGCATGGTCTATGGCGCCGACAGCAATGGCGGCGAGATCTCCGAGGCCATCACCTCGACCAGCGTGACCATCAAGCAAAAAATCGCCGCATCCGCCGGACCGCTCGAGCCCGCTTTTCCCGGCTATTAGTTCCATGGCCCCGACAAGTGGATACCGGTATCCGGAAAACCATGGGCAGCAAAAGAGCGCCTGGATCGCCAGCCCGCGTCAAAGGCGCCGTCAAAATTCGAACGCTACCGGCGCGATGCCGGAACCAACAGGAGAGACGCGACATGTTTAGAAAGATGCTTTTCGGTGCTGTTTCCATCGTCGCCATGGCGATGGGCGCGGTTCAGGCACAGGACCTGAAGGAATTCCGCGTCGGCATTCTGGGTGGCGAGAACGAAGCCGACCGTCTGCGCAACTACCAGTGCTTCGCCGACCACATCAAGGATGTCCTCGGTGTCGAGAAAGTCTCGCTGTTCCCGGCCGCCGACTACGACGGCGTCATTCAGGGCTTGCTCGGCGGCACGCTTGACTATGCCGAACTCGGCGCTTCCGCCTATGCCAAGATCTATCTCGAAAACAAGGACGCGGTTGAACCGATCCTGACGACGGTCCAGACCGACGGTTCGACCGGCTATCATTCGGTCATGGTCGCCCGTGCCGATTCCGGCATCAAGACGCTCGCCGACATGAAGGGCAAGAAACTCGGTTTCGCCGATCCCGATTCGACTTCGGGTTACCTGATCCCGGTCACTTCACTGCCCAAGGACATCGGCATGGATGTGAAGAGCTACTTCGCGTCGACCGGTTTTGGTGGCGGCCATGAACAGCTTGTCCTCGAAGTCCTGAAGGGCACCTTCGATGCCGGCACCACCTGGGCTTCCGGCGTCGGCGACTTCAAGGACGGCTACAGCTCGGGCAATCTGCGCAAGATGGTCGACAAGGGCGTGCTCAAGATGGACGACCTCGTCGAATTGTGGCAGTCGCCGATGATCCCGAACGGCCCGCTGGTGCTGCGTGCGTCGATCGACGCCGGCGCCAAGCAGAAGATCACCGAGTTCCTGACCAAGCTTCCGGAAACCGATCCGGCCTGTTTCTCGGCGATCCAAGGCGGCGATTACAAGGGCTATTCACCGGTCACCCCAGAGTTCTATCAGCCGATCATCGACGCCCGTAAGGCGAAGATCGGCTCGTAAGCAAACTGCCACAACGCCGCCGGGGCCATGCGCCGCCGGCGGCGTTGCCGCATCAGGGGCCGGGGATCTATCGATGAGTGCGACCGACGTATACCGAGCACCTGCGCTTTCACCGGAGGGAGCCACTGTCGAGCGGCACTGGCGCGACCTCGCAGCCCGCCGGCGCCTTTACACGATCGGCGGCCTGGTTTTCCTGCTCCTTGCACTCTCTGGCTCGCTCTGGTTCGCCAACGAGACCAACGCCGGAAAGTTCTTCGACCGCCTTCCCCACGTCGCCGACTTTTTCGGCGAGTTGAAGCCGCGCGACTGGTTCGACCCGGTGCGCGCGCTGTTCGACCTGCCATCCCCTTACGACGATGGCAGCCTCAAGTTCGACTATCCAGAAGGCCGGGTCTACCTGACCCAAAGCATCTACATTCCGGAGTATTTCCACCGGATGATCGAGACGCTGAACATCGCCCTGTTTTCGACGCTGGTGGGCGCCACATTCGGCTTCCTGCTCTGCTTCTTCGCCGCAGGCAATATCACGGCCAGTCGTTGGCTGCGGTTTGCCACGCGCCGCTTCCTTGAGATTGTCCGCGCCTTTCCGGAAATCGTCATTGCCGGCTTTTTCCTGGCGATTTTCTCGCTGGGGCCCATCCCTGCGATCATTGCGGTCAGCATCCATACTATCGGCGCGCTTGGAAAAATGTTCTTCGAAGTGGTCGAGAATGCCGACATGAAGCCTGAAGAAGGTTTACGTGCCGTCGGCGCCAACTGGGTCGAGCGGGTGTGGTTCGGCATCGTGCCTCAGGTTCTGCCCAACTTCATGAGCTATTTCCTGCTTCGTTTCGAGATCAATGTGCGCGCTTCGACCATACTTGGCGCCGTCGGCGCCGGCGGGATCGGCGAATCCCTGCGCCTTTCGATCGGCCGAGGCCATGAGGCCAAGACAATCGCCATCGTCTTCCTGCTGTTCTGTACGATTGTCGCCGTCGATCAGTTTTCGGCGTGGCTGAGGCACCGTCTTGTCGGCCGGCAAGCGTTCGCATATGGGCGCGGGGAGTAAGGCATGAACGCCGACGCTATCGACGACATCGCCACTCGCCATCCGGATGCGTTCCGGCGATCCCTATGGAAGCGCTACGCCACCCCGCTCGCTATCGTTCTCTGCATCCTCTACACATTCTATTGCGCGTGGTTCTTCTCGATCGTCACCGTTCTCGAAAAAGCGAACTGGAACCTTGCCGGCGCGTATCTCGCCGACTGGGTGTCTTACGAAATCCGGCCCGACATCGAATTCAAAGACAACCATCTGACGATCGACTACTCCCGCTTTTCCAAACTGGGATCCAATCCAAATCCCGACTGGGTGGCCAAGCAGACGGCGGTGATCGAGCGGCGGGTCGACGCCGCACCTGCACCGGCGGCCGCGACGAACAAGTCGTCGCAGGATTCGTTTATGGCGCCTGGTGCGCCAACTGCCGAGAACCCGGCCGCCCCGTCAAACCAATCCGCTCCGGCTGTGCCTGAAACGGTGCGCGAAAACGCAGTTGTGGCGGCGACTGTCACTCTTGGCAGTGGCCAGATCGCCATCACGCCAAACCTTGTCACCGTGACGCGCGGCGGCGAAAGCGTCATTTTCGACATTGCCAAGGACAGCTCTGTGACGCCACGCACACCGCTGCCTGACTGGATCGAGCAACGCAGGCCAGGCTCGACGGCCTATGTCTCGTTTGGTTTTCTCGGCCGCGCTGAAGTCCAAAACGACGAAGTCGTCGCCTGGAGACGTTTCTTTGGCTGGGCCAATTTTGTGTTCGACACGAACTCGCCATTCTGGGGAAAGCCGTTCGGCGAGGTCGCGTCACTGATTATATCAGGGGCACGCATCGATCCGTCGCGGTCAAACGCAGCGCTCGCCTGGGACAACATCCTCAACAACGCCGAGTGGCAGCACGGCGACGTCTGGCTGAAGCTTTTGCAAACCATCGTCATGGCTTTCGTCGGCACGGTGCTGGCCTCGATCGTCGCCTTCCCACTCGCCTTCCTGGCTGCGCGCAACGTCACGCCGAGCTGGATTGCCAATCAGGCAACAAAACGCTTCTTCGATTTCCTCCGCTCGGTCGACATGCTGATCTGGGCGCTGTTTTTCACGCGCGGATTCGGTCCGGGGCCGCTGGCCGGCATGTCGGCGATCTTCTTCACCGACACCGGTACCCTGGGCAAACTCTACTCCGAGGCGCTGGAAAACATCGATGACAAGCAGCGCGAGGGTATCCGCTCGGTTGGCGCCGCGCCGGCAATGGTGCAGCGCTATGGCGTGCTGCCCCAGGTTCTGCCGGTATTCCTTAGCCAATCCCTCTATTTCTGGGAATCGAACACGCGGTCGGCGACGATCATAGGCGCTGTCGGCGCCGGCGGCATCGGCCTGAAATTATGGGAAGCCATGCGCACCAACACCAACTGGGCCAATGTCTTCTACATGGTTCTGCTGATCCTGGTTGTCGTCTTTATCTTCGACAACATTTCCAGCCTTCTCCGCCGCAAACTGATGGGGACAGCTGGAAACGCCAATGACGAACGGCCCGGACGCGCGCCCGCCGGCCCGCTGCCGGCGGCTCAGATCGCCTGAGAGGAAGACTTGGCTGCGTCTTAAGGACCAGCCTTCTTCCAACCGCTTTTGATGTGCTTGTAGCCGTCGCGATAGACGGCTTCCGGGCTTTCCGAAAAATCGCGCCAGACCTTGGTTGCCGCCGCCAAGTCCTTCAGCGAGCGGCCAAAGGCCTCGATCGTTAGCCAGTCGTCATAGCCGCTCTTGCGGATGGCCGAAAACGTCTCTTTCCACGGAATGTGGCCGCGCCCCGGCACGCCGCGATCGTTCTCCGAGATGTGGATATGGACGACATTTTTGCGGTTGCGCGTATAGGCGCCGATCGGGTCGGCCTCCTCGATATTGGCGTGGAACGTGTCGTACATCGCCTTGATATGCGGCCGGTCGATTGCGTCGACATGCTCCGACAGATCGTCCATCGTGTTGAGCAGATAGCATTCGAAGCGGTTGAGCGCTTCCAGCCCGATGGTGACGTTTTTCTTGCCGGCGTGGTCACCGATGGCGCGTTGCGAGGCGACCGAGCGCTTCTTCTCCGCCGCCGTCGGCCCGCTGCCGGAAAATGCGCCGAGTGTCGAATGCAGCGGGCCGCTCAACGTCTTGGCGCCGAGCGCGGCCGAGCAGTCGATCGCCCATTTCATATAGTCGATGCCGGCCTTGCGCGTTGCGCCATCGGCCGAGATCAGATTCATCGACGGATCGCCCATCGCCGACACCGCCGTGCGCTCCAGTCCGATGCGGTCGAGCAGCGCGCCGAGCTTTTTGTAATCGTCCGGTGTGCCTGAAAAGATCGGTATCTCGACGCCATCGAAACCGGTCGCCTTGATGTCCCTGAGCAGTGGCTCGTGTTTCTTCGACACGGCCGTCGTCCACAAGAACATACACATGCCGATTTTCATCGACGCCCCTCCCCATGAGTTCCGGTGTTTTTTAGAGCTTCGTCCAAGCTCCGTTCTTCTTCGACGACTTCACGCAGGCTTCGATGAACGCCATGCCTTCGACACCGTCCTGGATGGTCGGGAAGATGACGTCCTTAGCCGGCTTGCCGCCTTTGCGGCGCGCCGCGCGGATGGCGCGGGCGGCCTCCTGGTAGATGTTGGCGAAACCTTCGAGATAGCCTTCCGGATGGCCCGACGGAACCCGGCTGACGCGCCCGGCGACGGGCAGCGCGCCGGCACCATTTCGGGTGAGCAACTGCTTCGGCTGGCCGAACGGCGTGTACCAGAGATAGTTCGGGTCGGCCTGCACCCATTCAAGCCCGCCCTTTGAGCCATAGATGCGCAGCTTCAGCCCGTTCTCGTGGCCGGGCGCCACCTGGCTCGCCCAGATCATGCCCTTGGCCGGGTGCGCCTTGCCGACCGGTTTGAAGCGCAGCATCACGTTGACGTTGTCGTCGAGCTGCCGCCCCGGCACGAAGGCGTCGAGATCGGCTGAAAGCGAATCGAGTTCCAGCCCGCAGACGAAACGCGCGAGATTATAGGCATGCGTGCCGATGTCGCCCAGCGCACCGCCCGCACCCGCCTGCTTGGGATCTGAGCGCCAGGCCGCCTGCTTCTGACCGGTGGCAGCGAGGTCTTCGGTCAGCCAGTCCTGCGGATATTCCGACTGCACGATGCGGATGTCGCCGAGCTGGCCCTTGGCCACCATTTCGCGCGCCTGCCGTATCATCGGATAGGCGGTGTAATTATGGGTGAGCACAAAGACCTTGCCGGTCTTTTCGACCAGTGCCGCCAGTCTCTTCGCCTCGGCCAGCGTCGTCGCGAGCGGCTTGTCGCAGATGACGTGGATGCCGGCTTCGAGAAAAGCCTTCGCCGCCGGCACGTGCACATTGTTGGGCGTGACGATGGCCACCGCCTCGATGCCGTCGGGCCGTTTCGCCTCGGCCTTTGCCATCTCGGCGAAGGAGCCATAGCTGCGCGTGGGATCGAGCCCGAGTTCCGCGGCCGACGCTTTTGCGCGCGCGGGATCGGACGACAGGGCACCGGCGACCAGCACGAACTCATTGTCCATGCGCGCCGCGATCCGGTGCACCGCACCGATGAAGGCGCCTTGCCCACCGCCGACCATGCCGTAGCGGATCGGGCCGCCTCCCGTTTCCGACTTCGATGCGCCGACCATGATTTTCTCCCTCGTTGTCGCTTACCTCCCCCTTGAGGGGAGGTCGATCCGCGCAGCGGATCGGGTGGGGTCGCCGGGCGTGGAGCTCGGCATGAACCGACCCCACCCGGCCCTTCGGGCCACCCTCCCCTCGAGGGGGAGGGAAAGCCGCGCTAGATGCCCATCATGGCGCGCAGCACCTTCTTGTCGGTCGCGCCGCCGGCGAAATCGTCAAACGCCTTTTCCGTCACCCTGATGATGTGATGCTCGATAAAGGGAGCGCCTTCGGCCGCACCGTCCTCCGGATGCTTCAGACAGCATTCCCATTCCAGCACCGCCCATGAATCGTAGTCATATTGGGCCAGCTTGGAGAAGATGCCGCCGAAATCCACCTGCCCGTCGCCGAGCGAGCGGAAACGCCCGGCCCGGTTCGTCCAGCTCTGATAGCCGGAATAGACGCCCTGCCGGCCGGTCGGATTGAACTCGGCGTCCTTGACGTGGAACGCCTTGATCCGCTCGTGATAGATGTCGATGAATTCGAGATAGTCGAGCTGCTGCAGCAGGAAATGCGACGGGTCGTAATTGATGTTGCAGCGCTTGTGGCCGCCCAGCGCGTCGAGGAACATCTCGAACGTCGCACCGTCGAACACGTCCTCGCCCGGATGGATCTCGTAACCGAGGTCGACGCCATTGTCCTCATAGACGTCGAGGATCGGCTTCCAGCGTTTGCCGAGTTCGGAAAATGCTTCCTCGATCAATCCCGCCGGCCGTTGCGGCCAAGGATAAAGGTAAGGGAAGGCCAACGCTCCGCAAAATGACACCGAGGCCTTGAGCCCGAGATTTTTTGAAGCCTTGGCACCGAACTTCATCTGCTCGACCGCCCATTGCTGCCTCGCCTTCGGATTGTTGTGCACCGCAGACGGCGCGAAGCCGTCGAACTGCGCATCATAGGCCGGATGCACCGCCACCAATTGTCCCTGCAGATGCGTCGAGAGCTCGGTGATCTCGACGCCGGCATCCGTGCAGATGCCCTTCACTTCGTCGCAATAGGCCTTGGAAGACGCCGCCTTCTCGAGGTCGAACAGGCGGCTGTCCCAGGTCGGGATCTGCACGCCCTTGTAGCCCAGCCCGGCCGCCCATCTGGTGATCGACGGCAGCGAATTGAACGGTGCGGCATCGCCCGCGAACTGCGCCAGAAACAGCCCAGGCCCCTTCATTGTCGACGGCATCGGCATCCTCCCTTTTTGTCAGGACCAAGCATAGCGCCGATTGAAAGCACGGCCAGCCTCTTTGGTCTTTTCTCGACAGGCGCATATTTGCGCCGCCATTCTGGTATTACCAAATGTGGATATTTGGTCAAGCGGCTCCGCTCGCAATCAGAGCTGCCGCGATTGCCCAATTGCGAGAAAATATACCAGCTTAATCAATGGACTAATCCACTAACAGGGTTACCATGCAGGACTTCTTGCCGTCCATATGAAATTGCTGTAGACCTCTCCGGAGGCCCAATTGGTCGAACCAGTTCACGGCAAATGCTGGAGCGCCTTGGGGAGGAATCTTGCGACGCAATCTGGGGGTGCGTCGCGGGCGAATTGTTACAGGCGAATTCTGGGAAGGACAGACCATGCATCTTTCGACGCACAACTGGATGCGGGCCGAACCGTTGGAGACGACACTCAGGCGCATCAAGAAATTCGGCTATGAGTCGATCGAGATTTCCGGCGAGCCCGAACAGTACAAGACCAACGAGACGCGTGCGCTCCTCAAGGAGCACGGCATCCGCTGCTGGGGGGCGGTGACGCTGATGCTGGGCGAGCGCAATCTCGCCGCCAAAGACCAGGGCCAGCGCGAGCGCTCGGTGCAGTATGTCAAGGACGTGCTGACGATGGTCAGCGAGCTCGACGGCGAGATCATCACCCTCGTTCCCGCCACCGTCGGCAAGGTGGTGCCGGACGGCACCGAAGAAGAAGAATGGAAATGGGTGGTCGACGCCACCAGGGAATGCTTCACCTACGCCAAGAAGGTCGGCGTCAAGATCGCGGTCGAGCCGCTCAACCGCTTCGAGACCTATCTGTTCAATCGTGGCGCGCAGGCGCTGGCGCTGGCCGATGCGGTCAGCCCCGAATGCGGCGTCTGCCTCGACGCCTATCACATCCACATGGAAGAATTTAACGTCTATGACGCCATCCGGCAGGTCGGCAAGCGCCTGTTCGACTTCCATGTCGCCGATAACAACCGCTTCGCCGCCGGTCTCGGACAAATCGACTGGCCGAAGATCGTCAGCACGCTGAAGGAGGTCGGTTACGACGGCGCGCTGACCAACGAATTCGTCGCCCCTGTCGACCGCACGCCGGCCGCTCCCTATCCCGACATGGTCGAACGCAATCCTGTCGACATCTCGCCCGAGCAACTCAAGTTCATTCAGGATCATGGTTCCAGCGTGCTGACGGAAAAGTTCTACACCGATCAAATGCGCATCAACGCTGAAACGCTGCTGCCGCTGATCAAGTAGTCGATCCGTTTGGGAATGAGCCTTTCCGCCCTGACCGGCGGCAGGGCCGGGGATGAACATGCGCATCAAGACGGTCCAAGCCTGGTGGGTTCGCATACCGATCGAAGCCGCGAAGCAGCATCGCAGCGACTTCGGTCAGGTAACGACGTTCGACGCCGCCATCCTGCGCATCGAGACCGATGATGGGCTGGTCGGCTGGGGCGAAGGCAAGAATGCCGCCGGCAGCACCGGCAGCTATGGCGCACTCGTCCACATGCTGAACCACGAAATCGGCCCGCAGCTGATCGGCTGCGATCCGGCCGACATCGGGGTCATCTGGGAGATGCTCTACAATGGCGTGCGCCACGACAGTGCCGCGAAAAACGGCCACGCCATGCCGCAGCTGGCGCGGCGCGGCATCAGCGTCGCCGCGATCAGCGCCGTCGACATCGCGTTGTGGGATATTCTGGGCAAGTCGCTAGGGGTTCCGGTCTGGCGGCTGCTTGGCGGCCGCAAGCTCGACCGCATGCCGGCCTATGCTTCCGGTGGCTGGGCTTCCTCCGAGGCGATCGGCGACCAGCTGAAATCCTATATCGCCAAGGGCGGCTTCAAGGCGCTGAAGATGCGTGTCGGCGCGATGGACGGCGCTCCGCACAATTCCGCTGCCCGCGTCCGCGCCGCGAGACAGGCGCTCGGCCCTGAAGTCGACCTGATGGTCGATGCGCATGGCACCTATACGGTGGCGGAAGCCAAGCGCTTCATCCATCTCGCCGGCGATCTCGATCTGGCCTGGTTCGAGGAGCCGGTTATCGCCGACGACAAATCAGGCATGGCCGAAGTGCGGGCATCCGGCTCCGTCCCGATCGCCACCGGCGAAAGCGAAGCGACGCGCTATGCGTTCCGCGACCTCGCCACGCTGAAGGCGGCCGATATCTTCCAGCCCGACCCGGCCTTTTGCGGCGGCATCAGCGAGGCGATGAAGATCGGCACGATCGCCAGCGCCTTCAATCTGCGCTTTGCGCCGCATCTGTGGGCAGGCGCGCCTTGCTTCTTCGCCGGACTCCATGTCTGCGCTGCTTCGCCGGCTAGCTTTACCGTCGAATATTCGCTCGGCGCCAACCCGATGATCCACGATCTGATCGAAGAGACTGTCGAAGCAAAGGACGGTATGATAGCGATCCCCGAGAAGCCCGGGCTGGGATTCACCCTTTCGGAACGGTTCCTGGAGGCGCACGCGCTACGCGGCTGATCATGAAAGAAAAGAACCTTCTCGCGGAGCTCGCCGCCTATCTGTTCTCCCACTCCGACAAGGAGACGGGCCGAACGCCGTCGGAGCGTGAGCTGGCCGAGCATTTCGCCGTCAGCCGTGGCCAGATCCGCGAGGCGCTGGCCATCCTCGAAGCCATGCGTATCGTCGAGCGCCGGGCCAAATCCGGCATCTATATCGACACCAAGCAGCCCAGCGTCGAAGCGATGGCACTGTTTGCGCGAGCCGGCCTGCCGCTCGACCCGATTATGATCTACGAGACGGTCGAGTTGCGCAAGATTCACGAAATCAAGGCCGCTGAGCTTGCCTGTTCGCGTGCCACCGAGGAAAATTTCGAGCGGCTGCGCGAAATCCTGAAGGCTTCGGAGGATCGCATTGCTGCGGGCGAAGGCCTGGCCAAGGAGGACCGCGAGTTTCACCTTGAGATCGTGCGGGCAACCAAGAACAGCGTTTTTCACAACATATGCAGCGTCTATTACATGATGGGTGAGCAACGCCTGCCGATCTATTTCAACGATCCCGAACGTGGGGTTCGCTCGCATGCCGAGCACATTCAGATCTACGAGGCGCTGCTGCGCCGCGACGGCAACCTCGCCCAGGCGCTGATGAGCGCCCATCTGCAAGGCGCCGAAAGCTATTGGAAAGGCCTGATCGAGGGCGGCGGCGCAGAACCTCACAGCCCAGCACTCGAGCAGGTCTGACATGCCTAAAATCCTGTCGACGCACACGCTGCACCCGCGCGCCTCCGCCATGCTGACTGGTGCCGGTGAACTCGCTGTCGCCTCCGGCCTCGATGCGGACACGCTGGCGACTGAGGCGAGGAATGCCGACATCATCATCGTTCGCGCGCCGCTGCCGTCAGTGCTTTTCGAAGGGGCAACAAAGCTCCGGGCTGCAATCCGCCACGGCGCCGGGCTCGACATGATCCCGATGGAAGCGGCCACTGCAGCCGGCGTGCTGGTGGCAAACGTGCCGGCGGTCAATGCACGCTCGGTCGCCGAGCATGTGATGTTCGCGGCGCTCGCACTCTCCCGGCGCTTCCGCATGGTGGACCGCGATTTGCGCACAAAAGGCTGGCTCGCCGGCCGAGAGCACGCCAATTCTAACAGCGAGCTCGCCGGCAAGACGATTGGCATAGTCGGCCTCGGCGCGGTCGGCCAGGCGGTCGGCCACATCGCCGCGCATGGCTTTGACCTGAACGTCGTGGCGACCACCCGCAGCATGCGGCCGGCGCCGGACAAGGTCGGCTTCCTGTCAATTGATGCGCTGGTCGAGCAGAGCGACATCATCATTCTGTGCTGTCCGCTGACGCCGGAGACGCGCGGCCTGATCAGCCGCGAGCGCATCGGCCGCATGAAGCCGGATGCGCTGCTGATCAACGTTTCGCGTGGACCTGTGATCGACGATGACGCCCTGATCGAGGCGCTGAAAAAGGGCCGCATCGGCGGCGCCGCGCTCGATGTCTTTTCGACGCAGCCGCTGCCGCCAGGTCATCCCTATTTCAGCTTCGACAATGTCATTGTCACCCCGCACATGGCGGGGATCACCGAGCAATCGATGATGCGCATGGGCGTCGGCGCTGCGGGTGAAGCCTTGCTCGTGCTGGCCAACAGACTGCCGGTCAACCTGCGCAATCCCGAAGTGGTCGAGCACTATAGGCGGCGGTTTCCGGCCGACGCCTGACGGCACCTCAACGGCGAAGCAGTGCCTCGACTTCCGCCGCAATGCGCAGGAGACGGTGGTCGTGGCCATTGCGCGCCACCAGCATCAGCCCGGCCGGGCGCGTCATTCCCGGCATCGGCAGCGAGATCGCACAGAGGTCGAACTGGTTGGCAACCTGCGTGTTGCGCAGCAAAAGGCCTTCCGCACGCTCACAGAGAACATCGTCGCTGGTCATCGACACGATGGTCGGTGCGGTGACCGGCGTGGTCGGCAGGGCCAGCACATCGATCGATGCCAGCCGCTCGTCCATGGCGGCGACAAGCACCGTGCGGCGGCGGATTGCCTTTATATAGGCCGTGGCCGGAACGGCGGCAGCGCGCGACAACGGCTCGCTCACCCGCGGATCGACCGGCGTTGTCGCGCCAGTCGCCAGCCAATCTGCATGGACCTCGGCGCCCTCCATCGCAGCGATCGAGGCCCGCCCGGTTACCCCTCGCAAATCGGCAAGGAGGTCATCGATGGACAGGTCGGCGAGGCGTGCACCCGCAAGCTCTACCGTTCGAACATATCGGTCGAACGCCACCGCGACCTCTTCCTCCGTATCGTCGAACAGCACGCCGCGTGGAACGCCGATGCGCAGTCCGGCAAGCGGAAGTGGAATGAGAGCCAGAGGCTCTTCGCCGGCCATCACGGCATCGGTTGCGGCACATTCGGCCACGGTGCGGGCAAGCGGGCCAATGGAGTCCAGCGTGACCGACAGCTGGAAAACGCCATCACGCGGCACGCGCCGCGCCGTCGGCTTGAAGCCGACGACACCGTTCAGCGATGCCGGAATGCGCACCGAACCGCCGGTGTCGGAACCGATCGAGATCTCGCTCGTACCTTCGCCGACCGAAACACCGGCGCCGGAGGATGAGCCGCCCGCAATCCGGCTGGCGTCGGTCGCATTGCCGGGCGTGCCGTAATGCGGATTGACGCCGATCGCGGTGAAAGCGAATTCGGTCATATTGGTTTTGCCGAAGATGACGGCGCCGGCCTGTCGCAGCCGCCGCACGATGACGGCATCCCGCAGCGCCGGCGCCGCGGCGCCGAGCAACAGCGATCCGGCCGTGGTCGGCTCGCCGGCGACGTCGAACAAGTCCTTGATCGATACGATCGCTCCGTCGAGCGGTCCGAGCGTCACGCCGGCTTTGCGCCTGGCATCGGCGGCATCGGCTGCTGCCCGAGCGGCTTCCGGATAGAGTTTTACGAACACGCTTTCATTATCCGCGCGGACGGCGAGACGCGAAAGGACGGCTTCAAGACGATCGCGGGCTGATTGCATTTCGGTGTCGGACTCCGGACGCCTGCAACGTCTTACAGGCAACGACTGGTGCATGGACTGCAGAGGCATAACCTGGCAGGGACAGATTTGCACCCCGTTGAATGGAAGGAGGAGACCTGATGCTGTACAAAGGCAGCTGCCACTGCGGCAAGATCGCCTTCGAGATCGAAGGCGATCTGACCGGAGCCGTGCGATGCAATTGCTCGATCTGCTCACGCAAGGGCGCGCTGCTATGGGCCGTGCCGCATGAGACGTTGCGGGTGCTTGCCTGGGGCGACGATCTTGGCAAGTACACTTTCGGCAACCATGTCATCGCCCACCGGTTCTGCCGGGCCTGCGGCGTCCATCCCTTCGCCGAGGATGTCAGCGAAGGGGACGAACGAAGCGCCTACGTCAACATCCATTGCGTAGACGACCTCGATCTGGACGCTGTGTCGATTTCGACTTCGACGGCCGCGCGGCCTGAAACCGAAACCATTGCCGGCTCCCAGCGTTCGAGCGGTCTAACGGTACCCGGTCACATCGGCTGGTTTGCCGGCGTCCTGAACCTCGGGAACATAGCGCCAAGCGTCGGGCCGCGAGCCGTCGAGGTCAGTGAAACCGTAGACCTGCGCCAGCCCGCCACTCGACAGCGACTGTCCGTTCCAACGCGAACGATCCGGGTCGGCCGCAAGCGCCGCCACCGCGCGGCCGACAAAGCGCGGCGTCTCCGAGATGGCAAAATGCGGCACCTTCGCTATCGCATCGCGCCAGTTGTCCTCCTTGACGCCGAACGCCTCAAGCATCATTTCCGAACGCAACCAGCCGGGCGTGAGCGAAACCGACGTAGCACCATGCGCCGCGAGATCCTTGGCATGGGCCCATGCCATGCGTGTCACCGACACTTTGGCGAGATCATAGAAGGGCGACAGCCGATAGTGGTCGGCATTGTATTCGGCGGTGCCGTCGGTGACCTCGACAAGCAGCCCACCCGAACGCTCGATCAGCAGCGGCAGCGCGTGGTGAGCTGTGATCAGGTGCGTGTCGATTGCCAGCCTGAGCATGCGCAGGCCGTTCTCGAGATTGTGCTGCCAGACCGGCTTGTCCCATTCGAACAGCTTTTCGCCGCCCCAGATGTCGTTGACCAGTATATCGAGACGGCCCTGCTCCGCGCGGATTCGGTCGACCAATTTGCGCACGTCTTCCGAAATCAGATGATCGACCTGCACGGCAATGCCCTTGCCGCCAAGCGCCGAAACCAGTTCCGCCGTTTCCTCGATGGTCTCAGGACGTGCATATTCGGACGGATGCCCGCGCGTCGACCTGCCGGTGACGTAAACAGTCGCGCCGCTGGCGCCCAGTTCGACTGCAATGCCTCGGCCGGCGCCACGCGTGGCGCCCGCGACCAGAGCGACTTTTCCACGAAGCGTCATTAGGCTCTCCCTAAACTCGATTCGACCAGGAGGTGCTGGTCTTTGCCAGTGCCGCGATATATAAATGATTATTCGGTTATAAATGGATGTCAAGATGCCCCGGCCAAAAACCCAGTCCGACCAAGACGTGCTCGAAGCGGCGAACCGGCTGATCCACGCGCATGGCCCGGAAGCGCTCACCTTCGAGCGGCTGTCCGTGGCCTGCGGACTTTCCGGCTCGACGCTGGTGCAGCGTTTCAAAAGCAAGGCCGCTCTGAAGCAGAGGGCTCTGTTGCAAGCATGGGACCGGCTTGATGACAAGACGGCGAGGCTGTCGAAGACGATCCCAAGAACCCCTGGTGGAGCGATTGGGCTGCTGGTGGCGCTGTCGCAGGACTATGGCGGCATCGAATCCTATGCCGAAGGCCTTCTGGTGCTGCGCGAGGATCTGCGCGATCCACTGCTTCGCGAACGCGGCGCGTCGTGGAAAGCTTCTCTGTGTGACGTGCTCGACGCCTGTTTTGCCTCAGCAGCCGATCCGCCTGAAGGCATCGGCCTGCTCATGGCTTCGCACTGGCAAGGCTCGCTGCTGTGGTGGAGTTTCGACCCCAAGGTCGAAGTGACCGCTTATGTCGAAAACAGCCTGACCCGTTTCGTAACGGCGATAACGGCCCGAAGAGCGTAACCGATCTCCGGGCCGGTCAAAGATGAATCCGCAAGGGCGGATGGGCTAGGCTGCGTGCTTCGGACCGAGCAGGAACGCCGCCAAGGCCGCCAGCAACGTGGCGATCCCGCAATAGGCGAAAGCGCTGGCAACGCCGGCATTGTCGACCAGCACGCCGCCGAAAACGGCGCCCAGCGCAATGGCCACCTGGAACGCCGCGACCATCAGCCCGCCGGCGCTCTCGGCCTGGTCGGGAGCGGCTCGCACCAGCCAGGTTTGCAGCCCGACCGGCACCGCACCGAAGGCAAAGCCCCAGGCAGCAACCGCTATCGCCGCAACGACTGGCGAGGCTCCGAGAGTAAGTAGCAAGGCGGCTGCCAGAGCAATCAGCAGAGGTGCCAGGCCGACGGCGGTCTTAAGGCTGCGCTCGGCCATGAAGCCACCGGCAAAATTGCCGAAGAACCCACCGATTCCGAAGGCGAGCAGCACCAGAGAGATCGTCTCGATGTCCAGCGCAGGCACCTTCTCCAGAAACGGGCGGACATAGGTGAAGCCGGCAAAGTGTCCCGAGGCGACCAGCAGGACCACCAGAAGTGCCGCCCTGATTGTCGGGCGCTTCATCACGTCCAGCAAGGTTCGAAAGCTTGCCACGCCCATCGGCGGCAGCTTCGGAAGGGTGGCGATCTGCACCAGCAGCGCCAGGGCGCCGACGACCGCCGCGATCATGAAAGCGGTGCGCCATCCCCAGACGTCGCCGACATAAGCGCCAACCGGGGCTGCGGTAACGGTGGCGACCGAAACGCCGGTTAGGATAATCGACATGGCGCGCGGCATCAGCCGCATCGGCACGAGCCGCATCGCCATGGCCGCCGACATCGACCAGAAGCCGCCGAGGGCGATGCCAAGAACGACGCGGGCAGCCAGAAGCACAGGAAGCGACGACGCGAACGCCGCGAGCAGGTTCGAGACGATCAGAAGAACGGTCAGGCCCCACATGACCAGCCTGCGATCCAGCCGCTTGGTGACGATGGCCATGGTCGGCGCCGCGATCGCTCCGACGACCGCTGTCGCAGTGACAGCTTGCCCGGCGGCGCCTTCGGTGATGCCGAGATCCTGCGCCAGCCGCGTCAGCAGGCTGGCGGGCAGGAATTCGGCGGTCACCAGGCCGAAAACGCCAAGCGCCAGCGATACCACCGCGCCCCACGCCGGCTCGGATCGTTCTTCGGATTCGGAAGAGTCGAGAACAGCGGCGTCCATGACGCCTGTCACGGGTTCGGTCATCGTGAATCTCCGATCTGGTTGCAGCGCAACATTTGGCTGCAGTGCAACATAAGGAGTGACCGCCTGGAGTTTCCATGCTAGAAACACCATTATGCTTGACTATTCGTCCAAAGTTCCGATCACCGGCGATCCGCTGACCGACATATTGCGCGGGCTGCGGCTCGACGGCGTCGAATATGGCCGCTGTGAAATGCAGGAGCCTTGGGGGCTTCAATTTCCGGCCCAGACGGCGGCACGGTTTCATTTCATCGGCCGCAAGGGATGCTGGCTGCTGCAACCGTCCGGCGAATGGGTAGAGCTCAAGGCGGGCGACGCGGTGTTGCTGCCACGCGGTGCAGCACACGTCCTGGCAAGCGAGCCGGGCATTGAGGCTTCGCCGATCCAGGGCTACCAGGTCGCCGAGGTCTGCAAGGGCGTTTACTGCCTGTCCAACGAAGGTTGCCGGCCGGGGACCCTGCTGTTTTTCGGCAGCATGTATTTCAATCTCGACGGTCTGCATCCATTGCTCGGCATGATGCCGGACGTGATGCGCGCGCACGAGTTGGAAGCCTATGAACCCGGCATCCCACATCTGCTGGAGTCCATGGCCCGCGAAGTGACGCTGGAGCGTGTCGGTTCGGGCGGCATTCTCGCACGGCTTGCCGATGTGCTCGCCGCCACCGTCATCCGGTCGTGGGTCGAGCGCGGCTGCGGCGACTCGTCCGGATGGATTGCGGCGGTGAGAGACCGCGAGATCGGCCGCGTGCTGGCCGCAATCCACCTCGAACCGGACCGCGACTGGACGGTGGAAACGCTCGCCAGGATGATGGGCGCCTCGCGATCGGGTTTCGCGGAGCGCTTCGCCACGATCGTCGGCGAAACGCCGGCGAGATACGTCACCCAGGTGAGGATGCATCAGGCACGGCAATGGCTGGTCCGCGACCGGCTGAAGATCTCCGTCGTCGCCGCTCGCCTGGGCTATGAATCCGACGCGGCCTTCAGTCGGGCGTTCAAGCGCGTCATCGGAACGGCTCCCAGCCATTTCCGGGCCGAGGAACAGGCTGAGACCCGTCAAGCCGGCTAAATCTGGCTAAGGGCTTCAAGCCGCCGAGCATCCTCCTGCCCAACAGACGCGCTCAACAGCGTTTCACCGTTTCACGGAAACGCCGAAACGCTCTATCTCTTTGTTTCTGCGCAATTCCCTAGGGAAAGCGCTATGCGCTTTTCCCGGGAAAACCATTTCACACTTTTCCTGGAATTGCTTTAGCCCGCGTGGCGGAGGCTTATTCCGCTACTCTTGTCGAACAGCACCACCTTGTCCGGATCCCAGGCAAAGCGCACCGGTTGCTCGATCTCGACATCGGTTCTGGCCGGCACCGTGGCCCGCAGCATGGCGTCGCCGACCCGCAGCGTAAGGATCTTCTCGACGCCATGGTTCTCGACATCGTGGACGCGCGCTTCCACCGGCGCCCCGCTCTCGAGATAGACATCCTCGGGACGAATGCCGAAGACGAGCGGGCGACCGTCGGTCGCACCGCTCGTCTTTGCCCTCCCCGCAAAAGGCAGTTCGAAATTCAGCGGTGCCATCACCGCGCGGCCGTCGACGAGTTTGCCGTCGATGAGATTCATCGGCGGCGAGCCGACGAAGCTCGCCACATAGGTGTCGCGCGGATTGTTGTAGATCTCATACGGCGTGCCGGTCTGGACGATGCGGCCATGGTTGAGCACGCCGACCTTGTCGCCCATCGACATCGCCTCGATCTGGTCGTGCGTCACGAACAGGAAGGTCGCGCCGAGCTGCATCTGCAGGTTCTTCAGCTCGGTGCGCAGCGCCTCGCGCAATTTTGCGTCGAGCGCCGACAGCGGCTCGTCCATCAGGAACACGCGCGGCTTGCGCACGATGGCGCGGCCGATCGAGACACGCTGCATCTCGCCGCCCGAAAGCCGGTCGGTCTTGCGGTCGAGCAGATGCTCTATCCGCAGCGTCCTGGCGGCACGGTCGACGCGATCCTTGATCTCCGCGTCGGGCAGCCGGCGGATTTTCGGCTTCAGCGGGAATTCGAGGTTCTGGCGCACCGTATAGCGGGGATAAAGCGAATATTGCTGTAGCACCAGCGCCACATCCCGCTCGGCCGCACCCCAGTTGGCGACGTCGACGCCATCGATGAAGACCTGGCCTTCGGTCGGCTTCTCCAGGCCGGCGACCATGCGCAGCGTCGTCGTTTTGCCGGCCCCGGTCTCGCCGAGCAGCACGAAGAACTCGCCATCGGCAATGTCGAGATTGAGCCCGGTCAATGCAGTGTGATTGCCGAATGTCTTCGAGATGTTCTTAAGCTGGATATGGGCCATCAGAGTCTCACCCCCAGCGACTTGCCGCTCGCCGTATCGAAGAAATGCGCCTGGGCCGGATCGATCTTGACGAAGACCCTCTCGCCCGGTCCAGTGACAAAGCCGCTCTTGGTGCGCGCGCGCAGCATCTTGGAGCCGACCTTGAGGTCGACGATGTCGAAAGAGCCGAGCGGCTCGACGATCTGCGCCTCGACCGGCAAGAACCCGTCGGCGGCTTCGCGGCGAACGATGACGCCTTCCGGCCGGATGCCGAGCGCAAGCTTGGCGCTGGCATGGCCGTTGAGCTTCGCCAGCAGCGCGCGCGGGAATTCGAAGCCGGTGGCCGCTCCGCCAACCGTCACCGAGGCCGACGCGGCTTTTTCCGCCACCGACGCATCGGCGACATTCATCACCGGGCTGCCGACGAACTGCGCGACGAACAGATTGGCCGGCCGCGAATAGACCTCGTCCGGCGAACCGACCTGCTGCAGCACGCCTTCATGCATGATGACGATGCGGTCGGCGAGGCTCATCGCCTCGATCTGGTCATGCGTGACATAGATGGTGGTGGAGCCCTGCTTGATGTGCAGCCGCTTGATCTCGGCCCGCATCTCCTCGCGCAGCTTGGCATCGAGCGCGCCGATCGGCTCGTCCATCAGCATTGCCTTCGGCCGCCGCACCAGCGCCCGGCCGATGGCCACGCGCTGCATGTCGCCGCCCGACAGCGCCGAGGGTTTCTTGGCGAGGAGATCGGTGATCTGCAGCGTCTTGGCGACCGAGCGCACTTCGCTGTCGATCTCGGCTTTGCTCTGGCGCGTGGCCCTGAGCGGAAAGGCAATGTTCTCGTAGACGCTCATATGCGGATAGAGCGAGAACGACTGGAAGACCATGGCGATGTCGCGGTCGGCGGCCTTGAGATGCTGGACCGGCTTGCCGTCGATGAGGATATCGCCGCCGTCGATCGTCTCCAGCCCGGCAATAGCGCGAAGTGTCGTCGTCTTGCCGCAGCCCGATTGGCCGAGCAGCACGATGAACTCATTGTCGGCGATCTTGAGATTGAGGTCCTTGATGACCTGAACGGCGCCAAAGAATTTCTGGACGCCACGAAGCTCGATCTGGGTCATGCGTGGCCTTCTTTTTCCAACGCGCCGGTCGCCTGCGGTTTCTGCCTTGGACCGACCCAACCGGTGATCATGAAGGTCAGCAGTCCGACGATGATGATCGTCAGCCCGTAGCGGTGCAGGAAGAAATTCCACGGCTGGCAGAGCGCGATGATGCCGAACACCATCACGATCTCGGCCGTGCGCTGGATTGTAGCATGGCGGATCATTTGCGGATCGCTCCAAAGGACATGCCGCGCAAGAGGTGGTTGCGGAGCAGGAAGGTGAAGATCGCGACCGGCAGCAGGAACAGGAAGGTTCCGGCGGCAATCACCGTCCAGTCCGGCAGGCCGGAACCGACCTGGCTGGGGATGAAGGGCGGTGCCGTCTGGGCGCGTCGGTTGGTCATGATCAGCGCGAAGGCATATTCGTTCCACGCGGTGATGAAGCAGAACACGGCGGTGGCGGCGATGCCGGTGGCCGCTTCCGGCAGCACGATCTTGAAGAAGGCCTCCATGCGCGTGTAGCCGTCGACGAGCGCTGCCTCCTCGTACTCCCTCGGAATCTCGTCCATGAACCCCTTCATCAGCCATACGGAGAAGCTGAGGTTGAAGGCGGTGTAGAGGATGATCAGGCCCCAATGCGTGTCGTTGAGGCCGACGACCCGGTACATCAGGAACATCGGGATCGCCACCACCACTGGCGGCAGCATGCGCGTCGACAGGATGAAGAAGAGCAGGTCCTGTTCCCCCTTTATCTTGAAGCGCGAAAAACCATATGCGGTGAAGGTGCCCATGCCGACGGCCAGGACGGTCGAGGTTATGGCGACGATCAGCGAATTCATGAAGCGGCTCGGATAGCCGGACCACTGCACCTCGCCCCTGCCCGAGCGCACCACCTTCTCGCCGCCGTCAAACACCAGCCGCTCCCACCACGGGGCGGCGGCGTATTGCTCCGGCGTCGGCGCGGTGCGCAACTGCGACCGCTTGGTGAAGAGCTTCACGAAGGGCGATATCTCAGGCTGGAACACCACCGTCGGTGGAATGGTGGTGGCAAGGTTGCGCGGTTTGAACGCCGTCGAGGCTATCCAGTAGATCGGCGCCAGGAAGATCATTGTGATGATCAGCACACCGACGATGGCGAGCTTGTTGAGCGAACGCTCGGTAGAGGTGGTGACAGCGGCCATTCTAGCGCTCCTTCACCTTGTTCAGGTATTTGACGTAGATGTTGGTGATCGCCAGGATCATGATCAGCACGATGTAGGCTAGCGCGCAGGAGCGCCCGGTCTGCCATTCCTGGAACGCCATCTTGTAGAGCCGGATCGAGATCACCTCGGTGGTTGGCTGGCTGGTCAGGATGTAGGCGAGATCGAAGGTCTTGAACGCCTCCATGGTGCGAAAAATGATCGCGATCATCAGAATCGGCGCGACCAAGGGCAGCGTGATGCGAAAGAAGGTGTAGAACGATCCGGCGCGGTCGATCGCGGCCGCTTCGTAGAGGTGCTTCGGCACTGCCGACAGGCCGGCGAGCGACAGCAGCATCACGAAGGGCGACCACATCCAGATGTCGGTGATGGCAACCGCGTAGAGCGCCATGTCGGGGTTGGAGAGCCACTCGAAGGAGCCGAGGCCGAGCGTATAGTTGATGATGCCGAAGGACGGGTCGTAGAGCAGCTTCCAGAACAGGCCGACGACGGCCATCGACAGCATCATCGGCAACAGCAGGAGGGTCGTCAGCAGGCCCTTCAACGGGATATCGCGGTTGAGCAGCAACGCCACCCCAAAGCCGACGATGACCTGGCCGACTACGGAGACGATGACATATTTGGCGGTGATGGCGAAATTCGACCAGATGAACGGATCGTTGAGCAGCTCGCGGTAATTCTGCAGTCCGACGAAATTGGCCGCCGCCGGGCTCGATGCGCGAAAATCGGTGAACGAATAGCCGAGCGAGTAGATCAGCGGAAAGATGTTGAAGACGATCAGGAAAACGATCGTCGGAATGATGAAGAGATTGCGGATCGTGAGATCGCTCATACCGCGGGCGGCGGAGCGCGAATTTGGATCCAGAGTGGTCATGACTGCAGTGGCCAAGGCCCGTTCCTTCCTTGTCCGGAAAAGAAAACGGAAGGGGCGAGCTCCCGCCCCCTCCGAGCGTTAATGCCGTTTACTTCACGCGGTTGTATTTCTTGAATGTCGCGTTCCAGTCCGCGGCGAGCGAATCGAGCACTTCCTTGGCCGTGCCCTGATTGCCGGTGATGTACGGATAGACGCGTTGGTTCATCTGGATGAGCAGCTCGGCATATTCCGGCGTCGCCCAGAAGTCCTTCACCTTGAACATGGTTTCGTAGAAGGCCTTGTTGTAAGGCGTTGCGTTCTGGAATTCAGGCGACTCGAGCACCTTGGCGCTTGCCGTGTAACCGCCGAGTTCCGCCCATTTCTTCTGCGTATCTTCCTTGATAAACCATTCCAGGAACTTCATCGCCTCTTCCTGGTTCTCGGAATAGGAGATGACGGAGATGCCCTGGCCGCCGAGCGCGGCGAACTGGTCGCCGTTCGGCCCTGGAGGGTTGGCGAAGAAGCCGGTGGCCTTGGCATTCGGGTTCGAGGCTTCGTTGATGAGCGCCGGGAAGAAGGCGAAATAGTTCATGCTCATCGCCGCCAGGTTCTCGGTGATCGCCTGGTTGTCCTCGATGAAGAAGCTCTTGGCCCAACCAGGAGGAGTGAAGGAATAGAGCTCCTTGTAGGCCTCGAGCGCCTTGACGTTCTGTTCGGAGTTGATGATCCCGTCGACCTTGTAACTGGCATAATCGCCAAGTTCGCCGCCGTAGGAGAAGATGGCGTTCTCGACGCCCATCACCAGCGCGTCATACGAGTTATCGGTGTAGATGGCGACGCCGTAGCGCTTCTCGTCGGGACGGTGGAAGAATTCGGCGATGTCGCGCAACTGCTTCCAGTCCTTCGGCACGCCGAGATCGTAGCCATACTTGGCCTTGAAGGCTTCCATCTCCTTCGGGTCTTCGAACCAGTCCTTGCGATAGGACCAGCCGACCGCGTCGCCCTCGGCCGGGATCGACCAGTACTTGCCGGAGTTGGACGGATATTCGGCGTAGTACTTGACCGTCGCTGGCGCCATCACCTCCTTCAGATTGTGCTTGTTGAAAAAGTCGGTGAGGTCGACATAGTGGCCCGCCTCGGAGGCCGCGCCGATCCACTGCGAGTCGCCGACGACCATGTCGTAGGCGCTGCCCTTGGCGTTGAACTCGGTGAATGCCTTGGTCTGGAAGTCGGACCAAGGCGTGGTTTCGACCGTGACCTTCACGCCGCTCTCGGCTTCGTAAAGATTGACGAGTTCCTGCAAATAGTTCGCCGGATCCCATTCAGCCCAGAATATGGTGAGTTCCTTATCCTGCGCGTAGACGGACGTTCCGCAGGCGAGCACTAAGCCGATACCAGCAAGCATGCTGGTCATTGTCTTGCGCATAATGATTTCCTCCCTTGTGCGCATTCTACCGTATCATGCGAGCCGGCGGCGAGGCCGACCCTGGTAGTTCCTCCCGTGATGCCACCATCCGGCTTTGAGCCTCCTCGCTCAGCCGAAATGGCCCTCACATCCAATCCGCTTTATTGCCTTGATCTGGTATTACCAATTCCAGACGCACGTCAAGCTCTTTCTTGGACGATGACAGACACTCAAACAAGCGAATTCCAGCGACATCTGCCTGTTTTCCTTAAATTTTCCTACTCCTTGATACGCAAGAGCCTTGTACGGGCTACGGCACCACGGCTATTGTCAGTAATCGGCATCCCCATCTGGTCGAACCAGATCGACACTATTTCGTGGCTGTCGTCGGCGCGCTTCTGTCCCCTCCGGCTATCGATTCCACTACTGCAGCTCGCACCAGGGCCCCGGCTGCCCATTGCGCGACCGACATCATCCTGCGGCTGTCCAGCCCCCATATATCCTTCAGCACGATGAGCACTTCAACGCCGAAGATCAGCGACAGGGCCTGCGCCAGGCGCTTGAATTCGCGCGGCGGCAGCCGATCCTTGAGCGGTGCGATCGCGTCCTTGAGCAGATCGACGCGATGGCCGCGCGTGAAGGCCGGCTCGCCGCCCAGCGTGCCCGCCTGCCGGCGCGCCCACTGGTCGAGCGACAACTTCAGTGCTGCCTTGAACGTCGCCTCGAAGGCCTCGATACGCGGCATAGCCGTATCGAACAGTTCGACGACGCGGCGCTCGGGGTCGGTTGAGGCTGATTTCCAGGTGAGGATCGGCCCGAGGCCTTCGTTGACCACCGCTTGCACCAACGCCGCCTGGCTGGGAAAATACCGATAGGCGGTGGCGCGCGAGACTTCCGCGGCTTCGGCGACCTCGCTGACCGAGGGCGTGGCGCCTGCCTGCATCAGCCTTGTCGCCGTCTCCAGCATCAACCGCCTTGTGCGCGCCCGCGGTCCGCGCGCCGCTTGAGAGCCGGCGTCGTCGGACACTGCCGCTTGTTGACGTGAGACATTCATGTCAATACGATACGCGCGTCTCAAAAAATTGCAATGGCCCTTCGCGCTGCCGAACGGCCGGGCAAAAGAGCGGCAGGCGGCAACGCCGAGCGCGCCCAGGGATCGGGGAAACGCAATGAAGCGCGTCTATGTGGTGGGCACCGCCGACACCAAAGGTGAGGAGCTGGCTTTTCTGGCCGATGCGGTCGCTGTCACCGGTGCTGCTGTCGCCAGCGTCGACGTCGGGACACGCAGCCCGACGGTACCGGTCGATGTCCCGGCCGACGAGGTCGCCGGTCACCATCCCGGTGGCAGCAGTGCCGTGTTGGGCATCGACGACCGCGGCACCGCGGTGGCGGCAATGGCCATCGCCTTTACCCGCTTCGTCCAATCGCGTACCGACATATCAGGTGTGATCGGCATCGGCGGTGGCGGCGGCACGTCGATCATTACATCAGGCATGCGCGCTCTGCCGCTAGGCCTGCCCAAGATCATGGTCTCGACGCTCGCCTCGGGCGACACCGCGCCTTACGTCGATGTCTCCGACATCGTCATGATGCCGTCGGTGACAGACATGGCCGGCCTGAACCGGCTTTCGCGTGTCGTGCTGCACAATGCGGCCCAGGCGATATCAGGCATGGCGGCAAAGCCGGCGCCGCCGCCCGACGGCAAGCCGTCGATCGGCCTCACCATGTTCGGCGTCACCACGCCATGTGTGACTTCCATCGCCGAGCAGCTTCGCTCGACTTACGACTGCCTGGTCTTCCACGCCACCGGCACCGGCGGCCGCACCATGGAAAAGCTGGCCGATAGCGGCTTGCTGTCCGGCGTCATCGACATCACCACGACCGAGGTCTGCGACCTCTTGTTCGGTGGCGTGCTGCCGGCAACCGAAGACCGCTTCGGCGCGATCGCTCGCACTGGGCTGCCTTATGTTGGCTCGGTCGGGGCGCTCGATATGGTGAATTTCTGGGCGCCGCCGACCATTCCGGAACGCTACAACGGACGGCTGTTTTATGAGCACAATCCGAATGTGACGCTGATGCGCACGACACCTGAGGAAAGCCGCAAGATCGGCGAATGGATTGGCACAAGGCTGAGCCTCTGCGAGGGACCGGTCCGGTTCCTCATTCCCGAAAAGGGCGTCTCGGCACTCGATATCGAAGGCGGCGCCTTCTTCGACCCTGAAGCCGATGCAGCACTCTTCGAGGCCATCGAGCGCACGATCCTGCCTGATGACACGCGACGCGTGACGCGCCTGCCGCTGCACATCAACGATCCGGAATTCGCCGAGGCTGCAACAGCGGCCTTTCTCGACATCCCCATACAGTGAGAGAAAAAGACATGGCCGCCATACCGCGCAAGAAGATCCTGGAAAAGTTCCGCAAGATGATTGCCGGCGGCGTGCCGATCGTCGGCGGCGGCGCCGGCACCGGCCTATCTGCCAAGGCCGAAGAGGCCGGTGGCATCGACCTGATCATCATCTACAATTCCGGCCGCTATCGCATGGCCGGGCGCGGCTCGGCCGCCGGCCTGCTCGCCTATGGCAACGCCAACGAGATTGTCAAGGAAATGGCCTATGAGGTGCTGCCGGTGGTGAAGAAGACGCCGGTTCTGGCCGGCGTCAACGGCACCGATCCCTTCGTCATCATGCCGCTGCTGCTGGCCGAACTGAAAACGATGGGCTTTTCCGGCGTGCAGAACTTTCCGACAATCGGCCTGTTCGACGGCCAGATGCGGCAGAGTTTTGAAGAAACCGGCATGGGCTTCGGGCTCGAAGTCGACATGATCGCCGCCGCACACGAGCTTGACCTCCTGACCACCCCCTATGTGTTCAATCCCGATGAGGCACGCGCCATGACCAAGGCTGGCGCCGACATCGTCGTCGCCCATATGGGCGTGACGACAGGCGGCTCGATCGGCGCGACGTCGGCCAAGTCACTGGACGACTGCGTCAAGGAGATCGACGCCATCGCTGAAGCGGCGCGCGTCGTGCGCAAGGACGTCATCCTGCTTTGCCATGGCGGGCCGATCTCGATGCCGGACGACGCCCGCTACATCCTCGAGCGCTGCAAGGGCCTGCATGGCTTCTATGGCGCGAGCTCCATGGAACGGCTCCCGGCGGAAGCGGCGATCGCCAGGCAGACCGCGGATTTCAAGGCTGTGACGCTTGGTGCCAAAACGACTGCGAAGAAAAAGAAGGGATGAGACGATGACTGACAAGAGCAAGATGTTTGTCTATCCGAAGGACGTCAGCGCCTTCGGCTTCGACTGGGGCAAGCTCTCGCTGACAGTTGCGCCCGAGGTGAACGGCGCGACACGCTTCTCCGGCGGCGTCGTCGACCTGCCCTCCGGCAAGGGCCACACGCGCCACAACCATCCGGGTGCGGAAGAGATCATCTTCGTCATCTCGGGCAATGGCGAGCAGATGGTCGAAGACGACGAGGGCAATCCGGTCGTTGCGAAGGTCGGGCCCGGTTGCACCATCTATGTACCGGAAAGCCGCTTCCATTCGACGCTGAACACCGGCGACGCGCCGATGCAGCTCTTCGTCGTCTATTCGCCAGCCGGGCCGGAGCTGGCGCTGCGGGAATTGCCTGATTTCAGGCTGCTGCCGCCGGGTGGTGGCTAAGCCACCCCACCTCTGTTCCAACCCCTGCCCCGGTCGCCGAACATGACGTAGCCGGCGTCTGTGACGGCCACCGTGTCCTCCAGCTTGATGAAGCCGCGCGTCGGGTGAAGCATCGTCGTCTCGACCGAGAGCACCATGTTTTTCTCCAGCGGCTTTTCGGCGTAAGTGCCTTCATAGGTCACGGGATGGTTGGTCATCAGGAAGGGCGCTTCGTGGGTGATCAGTCCCATGCCGTGGGCGAAGAAATCGGTGTACGGTGCGACCTTGGATTTCTTCAGCACGCCCTCGGCATAGGAGATCATATCGCCGCCAAGAGTGCCCGCCCTGACCTTGGAAAAAGCGGCCTGCTGCACCGTCTCGACCTCGGCCAGCAAATCCTCCAGTTCAGCGTCCGGTTCGCCTAAGATGCCCATGCGACAGAGGTCACCGATATAGCCGTGATAATTGCCGCCGGAATCGATCGACATCACCTCGCCCTTTTTCCACGCCTGTGGTGAGCCGGCACGGTTATGGCTGGCGCCGAGCGTCAACAGGCAATATTCGAAATGCGCGCCGCGATTGGTCTCCTCGCGCCTGAGCTGCTCGATGATCTCGGCCTTGGTCGTGCCTTCGCGTGCCCAGGCAATGGTTGCCAGCATGGAATCGGTGATCAGTTCGGACGCGACGCGCAGCTTCTCCAGCTCCGCTTCGGTTTTGATGGCACGCATGCGCTCCAGCATATCAGTCGCATCGATCAGCTTGGCGTCGGGCAACGCCTTGCGGATCAGGGTGTAGGCGTCCGACGGCAGGAAAGCCGGCTCTATGCCGATGCGGGCGTTGCCCTTGCCGATTTTCGTCAGGTGCTCGACCGCAAGGTTGGCGGCGTCGAGCGTGCCCCAGCAGGCGGCGTGCAAGGTCGGCGTCCAGAACGGGTTGTTCTGGTGCTCGCCGCCCTCCATGCGGTTGCCGATATAGGCGGCATGCTCAGGCCCACCCTTCTCGTAGACGACAACAGGCAAATAGCGGCTGTGGCCGATCGCATCCATGGCGGCGAAGAAGATGAACTTGTAGCCGCCAAGCAGATATTGCGTGTTGTGCTTGGAGGTGGCGAGCAGCACATCGATGCCGGCCTCCTCCATCAGCCGATCGACCCTGGCATGATCGAACGGGATGGTGCTGATGGCATTCTTGCCCGGGGCGACGTTCATCTTTCTCTCTCCCTGAATTCCCTGGCCGGCCGGTCGCATCGCCAGCTGTCTTGGTCATGATATTCTGGCTGTCAATCAAATCTGCACTATTTTGCCCAGCCTGGTCCAGCCAGAAACAGGTGGAACGGCCATTCCAGCATACTTCGTCCTCGTATATTGCGAGGCTTAACCTAATCTGGTCCTACCAGATCAGCCCGAATGAGCCGCTTCCCTCTAACTGGTCCAGCGGACGAAATTTTCAAAGCCACATAAGGATGCGCCTAATCCGTCTCTGGCGAAACCCTTGGCGAAGCTCATAATCACCCTTGCAAGGATGCCGCCTGGCGTCCGAGGGTGGCCTGCCCGGCGGGTGGCTGAGAGGGACGGAGTTCGATCATGTCAGAGTTCACGATTTCCAGACGCACCGTGCTTGCCGGTTCGGCATTGCTTCTGGCCTCGACGGCGCTGCCGACCATTGGTCTGGCGCAGACGCCCAGGAAAGGCGGGCGGCTGGTCGTCGCCGCCGATTCCGAGCCGCGCAACCTCAACCCGGCGATGGTGGCTTCCAACGGCGTGTTCTTCATCTCGAGCAAGATCGTCGAAACGCTCGCCGAGGCGTCCTTCGACGGCAAGGGCGGGCTCGACCCACGCTTGGCGACAGACTGGGAGGGCGCCGCCGACGGCCTGTCGGTGACATTCAAATTGCGCGAAGGCGTCAAATGGCATGACGGCAAACCTTTCACCTCCGCCGACGTCGCGTTCTCGGCGCTGCAGATATGGAAGCCGCTGCAGAATCTCGGCCGTACCGTGTTCAAAGACCTTGAGGCGGTCGATACGCCCGACGAACTGACCGCCGTGTTCAAATTCGCCAAGCCGACACCATTCCAGCTGATCCGCAACGCCTTGCCGGCGCTGAGCAGCGTCGTGCCCAAGCACATCTACGAAACAGGTAAGATCGAAGAAAACCCGGCCAACAATGCGCCTGTCGGCACCGGCCCCTTCAAATTCGCCGAACATAAACCTGGCGAATACTACCGGCTGGAGAAGAATACCGGCTACTGGGGCAAGGACCAGCCTTACCTCGACGAGATCATCTATCAGGTGCTGCCCGACCGCACTTCGGCGGCAAGCGCGCTCGAGGCGGAAGAGATCCAGCTCGCCGCCTTTTCCGCCGTGCCTCTGGCCGATCTCGACCGCATCTCCAAAGTGCCTGGCCTCAAGGTGATCACCAAGGGTTATGAGGGGCTGACCTATCAGCTCGTCGTCGAGATCAACCATCGCCGCAAGGAACTGGCCGACCTGAAGGTGCGCCAGGCGATCGCCCACGCCATCGACAAGGATTTCGTCGTCAAGACAGTGTTCCTCGGCTACGCTGCCACAGCCACCGGCCCGGTGCCGAAGAACGATCCGCAATTCTATACGGCCGACGTGCCGACCTATGCCTTCGACGTGGCCAAGGCCAACACCTTGCTCGACGAAGCCGGCTACATCAGGGGTGACGACGGCAAACGCTTTTCACTGAAGCTGCTGCCGGCGCCCTATTTCAACGAGACCAAGCAGTTCGGCGACTATCTGCGCCAGGCGCTCGCCGCCATCGGCATTGACGCCCAGCTGGTCAACAACGACTCCGCCGCGCACATCAAGGCCGTCTACACCGACCACGCCTTCGATCTTGCCGTCGGACCACCGGTGTTCCGCGGCGACCCTGCGATCTCGACCACCATCCTGGTGCAAAGCGGTATTCCCGACGGCGTGCCGTTCTCCAACCAGGGCGGCTACAAGAACGATGAACTCGATGCCCTCATCGCCAAGGCATCCGAGACTCTCGACACATCGGCCCGCACCGAACTCTACAAGGAGTTTCAGAAAAAGGTCGCCGCCGACCTGCCGCTGATCAACGTCGCCGAATGGAGCTTCATCAGCGTTATCAGAGACACGGTAGGGAATGTCGCCAACAACCCGCGCTGGGCGGTGTCGAACTGGGCGGACACCTGGCTGGAGGCTTAGCAAGGTTCGCTCCAGACTTGCACATGGTGTATCCGGGTGCTCAGCTTCGGTGATGAGAGTTCTACGGCGCCCCCCTCTGTCCTACCGGACATCTCCCCCACAAGGGGGGAGATTGGCAGCTTCGGCGTTAAAGGCAGCTTTGCAACACTGGAGATTGGCGAAAACGACAATGACCGCCGATCTCCCCCCAAGTGGGGGAGATGTCCGGCAGGACAGAGGGGGGCGCCGTAGAACACAACGCAGAAGAATTGGCCCACCTGCCAATGTCGGTGCGCCATGACCCGCGCCCTCACCCTCCTTCGCCGCCGCCTCGTCGGCAGCATCTTCGTGCTGCTGATTGTCGTCATCGGCACCTTCCTTTTGCTGGAAGCCGCGCCTGGCGATGCGGTCGACGCCTATATCGCCTCGACCGGCGGCGACGCCGGCATGATCGAATTGCTGCGCCATCGTTGGGGCCTCGACCAGTCGGCGCTGACGCGGCTGGCGAACTATCTCTGGGCACTGCTGCATCTCGACCTCGGCCAGTCGGTGACTTTCTCCAGGCCGATCCGCGAGGTGATCCTCGAACGCCTGCCCAACACCCTGCTTTTGATGGGCAGCGCCACCGCGCTCTCCTTCGGTTTCGGCTCGGCGCTCGGCATCTATGCCGGCGCCAGGCCCGGCAGCTTTCGCGACCGCTTCCTGTCGATCGGCTCGCTCGCGCTCTATGCCGTACCGGGCTTCTGGCTCGGGCTGGTGCTGATCATCGTCTTTGCCGTCGACCTGCGCTGGTTTCCGATCGGCGGCATCGAGAGCCTCGCCTCGGCCAAGACCGGCCTCGACCGCGCGGTGGATATCGCCCGCCATCTCATCCTGCCGGTGTCCGCGCTCGGATTTATCTACCTCGCACTCTATCTGCGCATGATGCGCGCCGGCATGGCCGAGGTCTGGCGGCAGGATTTTGTCCTCGCCGCTCGAGCCAAGGGCCTGTCCCGCCGCCGCATCGTGCTCGCTCACGTCGCCCGCAACGCGCTGTTGCCGCTGGTCACCATGCTCGGACTGCAATCGGCGCAGATGCTCGGCGGCAGCGTCGTCATCGAAAGCGTCTTTTCGGTGCCCGGCCTTGGCCGGCTGGCACAGGAAGCGGTGGCGGCGCGTGATACGCCGCTGCTGCTCGGCATCATTCTCGTCAGCGCCGTTCTGGTCATCGTCATCAACCTTCTCGTCGATGTCGCTTACGCCTTCCTCGATCCGCGTGTCGGCGCCAGCGAGGCGAGCGCGTGAACCCGCTTCGCCGCTTTTTTCGCACGCCGGAAGCGGTCGCCGGCGCGATCGTCCTGGCGGCGCTGTTCGCCATGGCGCTGTCGGCGTCGCTATTCTTTCCCGGCGATCCGCAGGCGATTGCCGGGCCGGCATTGCTGCCGCCCTTTCAGGACTGGTCGCTGCCGCTCGGCACCGACCGGCTCGGCCGCGACGTGCTGGCCGAACTTTTCCACGGAGCCCGTACATCGCTGGCGGTCGGGCTGGCGGCGGCAGCCGCAGCCCTTGCCGTCGGCGCGATAGTCGGCACGCTGGCCGGCTTTGCCGGCGGCGGCGTCGACGAAGTGCTGATGCGCATCACCGACGCCCTCCAGACCGTGCCGAGCTTCCTGCTGGCGCTGGCCTTCGTCAGCGTCGTCGGCCCATCGCTCGGTGTCGTCATCGCGGCGATAGCACTCGGCGCATGGACCGGACCGGCACGTGTCGCCCGTGCAGAAGTGCTGTCGATCCGCGAGCGCGATTTTGTCGCCGGCGCCCGCGTCATCGGCATGCATCCGCTGGAGATCGCCTTTCGCGAAGTGCTGCCCAACGCATTGCCACCGGTACTGGCATTGTCGTCTGTGATCGTCGCCGCCGCGATCCTCACCGAGGCGGCCCTTTCGTTTCTCGGCCTCGGCGACCCGAACCGCGTAACGTGGGGCGGCATGATCGCCGAAGGCCGCGCAGTCCTACGCACAGCGCCCTTCCTGTCGATCATTCCGGGCGTAGCGCTCGTGCTGACCGTGCTCGGCGTCTATCTCGCCGGCGAAGGCGTCGTCGAAACGACAGCAGTGAGAAGGAGCCTGTCGTGACGGCACTGCTTTCGATCCGCGATTTGACGGTGACCTACCGCCGCGATGGCAGCGAGGTGGCGGCGCTGAACCATGTCAGCTTGGATGTCGCCGCCGGCGAGCGCCTCGCCATCATCGGCGAGAGCGGTTCGGGCAAGAGCACGCTGGCGCTTGCCGTCGCCGGCCTGCTGCCGGGATCTTCCAAGGTTGAGGGTCGCATCGAGTGGAAGTTACCGAACCTTCGATCGCCTCATTCCTTCGCGCCCCCCTCTGTCCTGCCGGACATCTCCCCCACACGGGGGGAGATCGGCAATTCCGTCGCCGGCACTCCCCCTGCAGCCTTGGAGATTGGCAAAAGCGGAAATGACAGCGCAATCTCCCCCCAAGTGGGGGAGATGTCCGGCAGGACAGAGGGGGGCGCGACGGATCGCCAACCTGCCAGTCTTCGCGACCACAGTCCCCTCGGTGGCCGCGACATTGGCTTCATCTTCCAGGACCCATCGGCCAGCCTCGATCCGGTGATGGCAGTCGGCGAGCAAATCGCGGAGGTCGCGCGCACGCATCTCGGCCTTACTTGGTCGCAATCCTATGCCAGGGCAAAAACCCTGCTTGAACGCGTCCGCCTGCCCGACCCGGACGCCGCTTTGCGCGCCTATCCGCACCAGCTTTCCGGCGGCCAGAAGCAGCGCGTGGCGATTGCCGCAGCGATTGCGGCAAGTCCGAAACTGCTGATCGCCGATGAGGCGACCAGCGCGCTCGACACCATCGTGCAGGCCGAGATCGTTGCGCTGATACGGCAATTGGTGGCCGAGGACGGCATGACGCTGCTGTTCGTCAGCCACGACATCGCCTTGGCAGCCGAGTTGGCCCAGCGCATCGCCGTGTTCCGGCACGGCGAGCTGGTCGAACTCGGTGCAACGGCGCAGATCATCGCTAGGCCACGCCACGCCTACACGAGAGCGCTGCTCGACGCCCATCTCGGCCTCGACGCCGAACCGCTGCTGCAGCAGGCAGGAGCGTCGGGGTGAGCCGTCCATTGCTGGCCGTTTCCGGCCTGACCAAACGATATCGTCGCGGCGGCAAGACGATCGCCGCCGTCGACGACGTTTCCTTTCACATCAGGTCCGGCGAGACGCTGGCATTGGCCGGGCCTTCCGGCAGCGGCAAGTCGACGATCGCGCGGCTGCTGCTGCGGCTGATCGAACCGGACGCCGGTCGTATCGAGTTCGAAGGCGGCGATTTCCTGTCCCTGAACGGCGCTACCTTGCGCGCGCGGCGCGCGCGTCTGCAAATGGTGTTCCAGGACCCGCTCGCCGCCTTCAACCCGCGCGCCACCGTAGCGCGCGTGCTTGACGACCCTCTGCGCATCCATGGCATAGCATCCCCCACCGAGCGTCCGCACCGCATCGCTGCTTTGCTGGACCGTGTCGGCCTAGGCGCTGATCTCGCCAGCCGCGCCATCCACGAGATCTCGGGTGGCCAGCGCCAGCGCGTCGCGATTGCCCGCGCCATCGCCACAAAGCCGTCGCTGATCGTGCTCGACGAGGCAGTGTCCGCGCTCGACGTATCGGTGCGCCGACAGATCCTGCAATTGCTGCTCGACCTGCAGCACGAGGAACGTATCGCCTATCTGTTCATTTCGCACGATCTTGGCGTCATCGGCGCCATCGCTCACCGTGTCGTCATCCTCGATGCCGGCCAAGTCGCCGAGAGCGGCGACGCCCGTGCGGTCATCGGTGCCCCGCAGTCAGCGATCGGCAAGGCGCTGGTGGCGGCAGCGCCAAAACTGAACAGGACCAGCGTGCAGGGCGCAGCAGATCGTCAATAGCCCAGCGCGCAACCATCCTTGCGTGGATCGGACGCGCCGGTAAGCGTGCCCTTGTCCCAGTCGATCAGCACCAGCTGGCCGCCGCCATGTGGCTCGGTCGCGATGGACACTTGGTGGCCCCGCTCGCGCAGGCCGGCGATCGCATCGGCCGGAACGCCGCGCTCCGCCTCTACTGTGTCCTGCCTGTAAAACACTCGTGGCGCATCCAGCGCCTCCTGCGGATCCATGCCGAAATCGATCATGTTGGTGAGCAGGTGAACATGGCCGAACGGCTGGTAGCCGCCGCCCATCACCCCGAACGGCATAACCGCCCGGCCGTTGGCTGTCACCATCCCCGGCATGATGGTGTGCATGGGGCGTTTTCCCGGGGCGATGCAGTTTGGGTGGTCTGCCGCCAAACGGAAGCTGCTGCCGCGATTCTGCAGGACGACGCCGGTCCTGGGGCCGACCACCCCGCTGCCGAACGAATGAAAGGTCGAGTTGATGAAGCTGACCGCGTTGCGGTCGCGATCGACCACGGAGATGTAGACGGTATCGCTTGGCTGAAGCTCAAGGCGAGGCAGATGCGTCATCGCGCGCGCCGGATCGATGGCGGCACGCAGCCGGTCCGCATGGGAGCTGGACAACAACTGCTCCACGGGAACATGGACGTGATTCTGGTCGCCGATGAAATTGTCGCGGTCCTGATAGGCAAGCCGCCCCGCCTCGATCTCGAGGTGAAGGCGCTCGGCGCCATTCGGTTCCAGCGAGCCGAGCGAAAAGCCCGACAGCACATTCAGCATGATCAGTGCCGTCAGCCCCTGGTTGTTCGGCGGCATCTGGTGGATGTCGTAACCCCGATAGGACGTGCCGACGGGCCTGACATAATCGCCCTTCGTCGCCGCGAAATCCTCAAGCGCATGCAGCCCGCCAAGCGCGCGCAGACGCGACACCATGTCGTCGGCGACCTCACCTTCATAAAAGCCGGCACGGCCACGGCGCGAAACGATGCGTAGCGTGTCGGCCAATTGCGGCTGCCGGTGCAACTCGCCGGCCAGCGGCGCCTTTCCATCCGGCAGAAAAATCCGCGCCGCATGTTCGTCGGCGGCCAGCAGGGCAGCACTTTCGGCCCAGTCGAAGGCGACGCGGTCTTGGACGACATAGCCCTGTTCGGCGTAGCGTATGGCGGGCGCGAGCGCGGCGTCGATGCCCTTTCTGCCGTGATCCTCGAGCAGCCGGCACCAGGCGTCGATGGCGCCCGGCACGGTGACCGCATGCGGGCCGGACTCAGGCAGCGCGTCATGCCCCCTGTCCAGATACCACTCAGCCGTCGCTGCGGCAGGTGCGCGGCCCGAGCCGTTGAAGGCCAGAACCTCGCCTTGGCCATTAGGACAGTAGAGGACGAAACAGTCGCCGCCGATGCCGGTTGATTGCGGCTCGACGACTGCCTGCACTGCCGCCGCGCACACGGCTGCGTCCATTGCGTTGCCGCCGGACCGCAGCATCTCGACCGCCGCCAATGTCGCCAGCGGGTGCGATGTCGCGGCCATCGCTTCCGTCGCACGAACCGGCGACCGTCCGGGGAGCTGAAAATCACGCATGCAGGATCAATAGCCTCCGAACTAGCGATGGCGCCAAGAGTTGTGCCCTCGAAAGTAGCACGACCAGGAGGCAGTGATCACCCGGGGAAATTACCGTCCTCAATCAGCAAACTTGAAAAAATCGGTGGTGTAATCCGGGTATGCGTTCAGCCCATCGAAAAGGTCGGCCAGGTCGCGGGTGTCTGCCAATATTCCTGACAAGACCAGCGCAGTCGCCACGCCGGCACCAATTCCACCGGCGATATCGTGTTCGACGCTGTCGCCGACACAGACCACGGTGCTTCGGTCCGGATTACCCGCCAGCGCCAGCGCGGCATCGAAGATCGGCGCGTAGGGCTTGCCGATGCGGGTGACGCTGCCGCCGAGGCTCTCGTAGAGATCCGCAAGCTGGCCGGCGCCAAAGCGGGGGCCCACTGCCGTCAGCATGATCTTGTCGGGATTGGTGCAGAAGCATGGCACCTGCCGTGCTGCTGCCGGTGCAAAAAGTCTGCGATAGTGGTCGATGTCGTAGCGATCGCCCTCGCTGGCGGCGATCAGTACCAGCTCGGCATCGTCGCCGTCGCTGGTCAACGTAAAAGGCAGACCTTCAATCGCCGAGCGGTCGCCTTCGCGGCTGATCAGCAGGCACTTCGTGTTTGGGCGCAGCCTACCGGATGTCGCCATTTCCTGAAACGACCGCCACGCGATCTCGCCGGAAGAGACAAATTGATCCCAGCTTCCTGGTTCGAAGCCAAGCTTCAGCAAGCGGGTCTCGTTGGGCCGCGCCCGCCTGCCCGAGTTCGAGACCAGCACAATCGTCCGGCCTGCGCGCTTCAGCGCCGACAATGCCTCCACGGCGCCCGGATAGGGGTTGGTGCCATCGTGCAGCACGCCGAATTGGTCGAGCAGGAACACCTGATAGCGCTCGACCAGCGCTCCGATACCGTCGAGATGTTCAACTGTTTTCGTGCTCACAAAAGCTCCGCTTCGATTGCGCCCATCAGCGCCAGCCGCGCCGTGCCGGCGGCCGCCTCGTCAGAAAGCGCCGGTAGGAAACTGACGCCCAGCTTGTGCTGCCGGATAGCGGTCCAGGCGGGACTTGCCGCACCGCCGCCGACGCTTCTGACCGAGGTCAATCGGGGCGCACCGAGTTCGGCAAGCCGGCGATAGCCGAGCGCCTCGATCCCGGCAATGCCTTCCAACATCGCTTTCAGATAGTCGGCGTCGTCCGCCGGCCGCGGCGTCAGGCGTGGCGGCAGAGCAGGATCGGCCACGGGGAAGCGTTCGCCGACCGTGGGAAGCGGATAATAGTCGAGGCCGGTCTCCGTCATGGGGTCGATCCCCGCACTCAACTCGATGATGCGCGCGAGGGGAAAATGCTGCGCCAGCACCTTGCCGCCCGAATTCGACGCGCCACCCGCCAGATAGGCATCTCCCAGCCGATGGCTGTAGATGCCGAACTGCGGCGCTGAGATCGGCCGGTCGGAGAGTATCTTGATGGTCAGCGAGGACCCCAGCGCGGTGACGCCGTCGCCAACCGCCGCAGCACCCGTCGCCAGGAACGATGCGCAGCCATCCGTCGTCCCGGCGACCACGGCCACGTCGTGGGCCAGGCCGAACATATCCGCGGCGCTCGCGGTGAGCGTTCCCGTGACATCGCCCGGCTTGACGACGCGAGGCAGGAATTCCATGCGCATGCCGGTCGCCGCGATCCAGTCCGGCCAGCGGCGAGCCTCGACGTCATAGCCGGTTTTCAAGGCGTTGTTCTCGTCGCTGATGTCGAAGCGGCCGGAGAACTGTCCCGCAATCCAGTCGGCCTGATGCAGCACCGCGGCGACGCCGGGCAGGCGCTGGAACCACAGTGCCTTGGCGAGACCGGACGTCGCCCCGAGTGCTGCGCTCGCGGCCGGCGCCTCGCGCGCGATCACAGCCAGTATGGCGTCGTCGTCGACCTTGTCGTTGTACATCAACGGCTCGGCCAGCGGCCGGCCGGCGCCATCGACCGGCAGCAGCGTGCCCGAAGTGCCGTCGACGGCAATCGACCGGACCGCCGCGCGATCGACACCTGCAAGCAGGTCCGTCAGCGCCGCGCCGACCGCTGACCACCACACCGAGGGGTCGCGGGCGTTCTGGCCAAATCTGTCGAGTGGAACGGCGGAACGCGCGGCAATCGAAAAGTCCGGCCGCATGGCGACGGCGCGCGCACCTGATGTGCCGATGTCGATGCCGATCGAAAGGGGGCCAATTGGACGCGCCATGTCAGCCGCCAGCTGCATTGAGTTTCTGGCGATACTGCTCGGCGTCCCAATTGATCAGCTCGTCGTTCTCGGCGGCGGTCAGATAGTTCAGCTTCGCCGCGACGTCGACCCGCGCCGTCACGTCGGCGAGGCAGCGTTGCATGGCGTCGGCGCCGGCACTGGCGTCGCCACGCATCAGCACGCCAGCCCCGGGAAACAGGATTGCCACCGGTGCCGCACCGCACCGCTCGGTGACGCGCGGAACGTCCTCGCCCGGCCTAGCCACCACCGAGCCCTTGCCGAGAAAGATGACGTGATCGGGATAGAGGCTGCCTCCCGATGCCATGCGGCAGCTTTCCGGATCGATCGCCGCGGCATGTGCTTCCACATCCGCCGGTAACCTGTAACCGGTGCGTCCGATGAGCGCCGTCAATGCAACAACGTTGGGCTCCACCACCTCGCGCGGCGGCCGCGCCAGCAGCCCCGTAACGCGACGCAGCAGTGCCTCGGCGCCGGCGACGGTCTCGGCAGCGACGACCAGCCCGTGATTGCCAAGGATCAGCACATCGACGCCTGGCCGAAGGCGCTCGGCAATGCCCTGGGCAAGCGGCAGGCCCGGTCGGCGATAGGGAACATACGCCCATTCGAGCCCATCGAGGCGCTTGGCCAGCTGACCCTCGCAGTCGGCCTGCACGGCAAGCGAAATGGTTTCGACGCAGTGGACATGCAGAACGACGCGTTGCGGCATCAGCGCGTGAACCGTGGTCTCGATCGAGGGACGCAGCTTGCGGGCATTGAGCGCCTCGATGGCGAACGCCTGCGGCTGATCGGCGGCCGGGTCGCGCTGTTCGACAGCCTCAAGCAGCGGCGCGATCGCCACGGGCACCATGATGTCCTCGGCGAGCGCATTCTTCAACCAGGTGCCGGAAGCCTTGATCCAGAGCGTGTCGCCGGCCTTCAGCGAAGTGTTGCCGCCGGCGGCCTGGGTCAAATGCGGGTCGCGCCCGATGCTGGCCGAAAGCGACCGCAAAGCAGCCAATTCCTGCGCATCCGCATAGTTTGCCATCGAAAGTCCTCCACAAACCGGCCGCGTGGCCACGGCTTTGGATTTTGACGCTGGTATCGCAGATGCGAGTAAGTTACGTCAATAGTGATCTTATCTCGTCAAATCGAGCTTGCAATCCAATGCGTGTTGAGTAAGTTGCACCAATTGCCGTGGCAAAATGGCATTTTCGGGAGGTATCCGTTGAGCGACTCCGGCCGCCAGCGTCAGATCGTCGAGTTGTTGCGGGATCGCCCCTTCGCCTCCGTGCGCGAGTTGCAGGAGCGGCTCGGCGTGTCGGCTGCGACGGTGCGGCGCGACATCGACAAGATCGATGAGGCCGGCGAAGCACGGAAGGTCTATGGCGGCATTTCGGCGCTCGATGGCGCCTCGCAAGCTGGTGTCGCCTATGCCAGGCCCTATGACGAGAACCGCGATCTCGCAGTCGAAGCCAAGCGGCAGATCGCCGCTCTCGCCGCGACCATGGTGCGCGACGGCGACGCCGTCATCGTGCATGGCGGTTCGACCTGTTTCCATCTCGGCGCCAAGCTCGCCGACCGCAACATCCGGCTCTATACCAACTCGATGCCGCTCGTGGCTTATCTGAGCGACCACGGCCATTGCAGCCTGACCATTGCCGGAGGTGAGCTTCATCGCGAGCCTGGCATCATCCATTCGCTCACCCAGGCGGTGCCGTTCTATGCCTCCAAGTTTTTTCTTGGCACGCAAGGCATCGGCCAGGAGGGCCTGCTGGAATCGCACCCGTTGCTGGTCCGCTCCATCGTCGAACTCAGCCTGTGCGCCGACCAGATCGTGGTGCTGGCCGACAGCCGCAAACTGTCGATCCACGCGCGCAACGTCGCGCTGCCCTTGTCGCGCATCGGCACGCTGGTGACCGACGATGCCCTCTCCGATGCCGACGCACGCATGCTGGAAGACGCTGGCGTCACGGTGCGGATTGCCTCTGCCTCGGGAGCCCTCCAGTGAAGGTGGCTGTCCTCGACTTCGGCAAGACCAATTCGAAGCTGTTCGTCTTCGGTCAGGACGGGCAGATCCTCGACGAGCGCCGGACCCAGCCGAACTGGGTACGCAAAGGCGGCTTCAGTGTGCTCGACGAAACGGCGCTTCACGATTGGGCGGTTCGCGCCGTCGGCGAAGCGGTCGACAATCATGGTGTGGAAGGATTGATGGTTTCGGGCCATGGCTGCACCTTTGCCTTGATTGACGATGCGGCGCTGACGCACCCGATCCTCGACTACGAGCAGGAGCCGCCGGCTGAGATTGCCGCGCAGATCGATCGCCGCATTCCAGATTTTGCCGAGACCTTCTCCCCGCATCTGCCGCTCGGCTTTAACTACGGGCGCCACATGCTGTGGCTGAAGGCGGTGCAACCCGGCGCGTTCGCTGCCGCGAAATCGATCCTCGGCTATCCGCAATACTGGAGCTGGCGCTTTGGCGGCCGGGCGGTCTCCGAAGTGTCTTATCTCGGCTGTCACTCGCATCTGTGGGCGCCGCGCAAGCGCGATTTCTCCTCGCTGGTCGACGCCGAGGGCTGGCGTAGCCAGATGCCCGCCTTCGAGCGTGCCGGCACGGTCATCGGCGAGCAGCGCTTCGGCGAAGCAGCCCGGCCGATCGCCATCCACAACGGCGTCCATGACTCGAATGCGGCGCTCCATGCCTATCGCCGGCAGAAGCTTGGCCCGGTCACCGTCGTCTCGACCGGCACCTGGGTCGTGGTGCTCAATCCGGACTGCCCGCTCGACGCGCTCGATCGCGACCGCGACATGCTGGTCAATGTCGATGTCGATGGTGGCCCGGTGCCGACCATCCGCTTCATGGGCGGGCGTGAATTCGCTGTCATCAGCGCCGGCTGGCAGGGCACGATCGCCCGCTCCACGCTACAGCAGGTAATCGACGCCGGCATTATGGCGCTGCCCAGCTTCGCGCCAGGCGGGCCGATGCCTGGCCATCCCGGCGCACTGGTCGGGCGCACACCCACCGCGGAGGAGCGCGCGGCCGTGGCGCTGCTCTATGTCGCGCTGATGGTAGATCTGTGTCTCGACCTGATCCATTCGGACAATACCATCATCGTCGATGGCGGGCTGAACAGCGGCGGCCTGCTCGCCGCCCTGCTGGCGCAGCTGCGTCCCGGCCAGGCCTTCATGCAGGGCGCCACGCTGGAAGGCAGCGCCACCGGAGCGGCGGCTCTCGCCTTCGAGAGCGTCGGATGCGAATTTGCCGCCGAGGCGCCGGAGCCTGTTCGTGCGTCAAGCTTTGCCGGGCTTGCCGGCTATCGCGACGACTGGCGTGGCCTCACCGCTAATCGAGGCATCGTTGCCGCAGCATCGGGAGACGCAAGATGACTGCCGCCGCCCAAATCGAAACGGCGCGTCAGCCGGTGCTGGAGATGCGTCACATCTCGAAGACGTTCGGCCCGATCCGCGCCTTGCAGGATGTGTCGCTGACCGTCCACGCCGGCGAACTGCACGCGCTGATGGGCGAGAACGGCGCCGGCAAGTCGACGCTGATGAAGGTGCTGTCCGGCGCCTATCGGCCGGATCCAGGCGGCGATATCCTGATCGACGGCACACCGGCCGCGACCGGCGATCCGATCAAGGCACGCGCCAACGGCATTGCCGTCATTTATCAGGAGCTGTCGCTGGCGCCCAACCTGACGGTCGCGCAGAACATCTTCCTCGGCAACGAGCCGAGACGGTTCGGCATCGTCGACCGCGACCAGTGCCATCGGCGCGCCAAGGAAATCATCGCACGGCTCGGCGTTTCCTTCTCGGCGCGCGCCTCGGTCTCCAGCCTGTCGCTCGGCGAACGCCAGATGGTCGAAATCGCCCGCGCGCTGTCGACCAGCGCGCGCATCATCGTCATGGACGAGCCGACCACCTCGCTGACCTCGCGCGAGACCGACCGGCTGTTCGAAGTCATTGCGACGCTGAAGTCGCAAGGCATCGCCATCATCTACATCAGCCACCGCATGGAAGAGGTCTACCAGCTTGCCGACCGCGTCAGCGTGCTGCGCGACAGCGGCTATGTCGGCACGCTCGAGCGCGCCGACCTGAATGCCTCGCGCCTCGTCTCGATGATGGGCGGCCGTGACCTGTCCGCCTTCTACAAGAAGGATCACCGCCCGCCGGACGCAAAGCGTGCAATCGCGCTATCGGTAAAGGGCATGTCGGACGGCCATCTTTTGAAGGACTGTTCCTTTGACCTGCACAAGGGCGAAGTGCTGGCGCTGGCGGGCCTGGTCGGCTCGGGCCGCACCGAGCTCGCACGGTTGATCTTCGGCGCCGACAGGCACACATCAGGCACGTTGGAACTCGACGGCAAGCCGATAGTTATCGGCTCGCCGCGCGAGGCGCTGGATGCCGGCATCGCCTACCTCACCGAGGACCGTAAGGAACTCGGTCTGTTCCTCGACATGTCGATTTCCGACAATATCAGCATGGGCGTGCTCGCAAGGGATGCGCAGGTTGGAGGCTTGCGCGACTTTGCGACGGCCGAGAGGCGCGCCGCCAAGGCCGTTTCCGACCTGTCCATCCGCACCAGGTCGGTGCAGGCCAATGCCGGCTCGCTGTCGGGTGGCAACCAGCAGAAGGTGCTGCTCGCCCGCCTGCTGGAGACCGAGCCTCGGGTTCTCATCCTCGACGAGCCGACCCGCGGCGTCGATGTCGGGGCGAAGTCGGAAATCTACCGGCTGATCGACGATCTCGCCAAGAAGGGCATCGCCATCCTGATGATCTCCAGTGAGCTGCCGGAGGTGATCGGCGTCGCCGACCGCGTGCTGGTTATGCGCGACGGCACCATATCAGGCGAGGTGACGGCATCCGAAGGCCAGCCGCTCAGTCAGGAAGCAATCATGGAACTTGCAACGGGAGCGGCCAAAGGATGACCGACAAGAGCGGCACCGGGATGACCGACAAGAGCGGCCAAGGGATGACCGACAAGGCAACCGAGATAAGCGCGGGCGACCAGGCCGTCGGCAAGAACCGGCGGCTGCGCACCGCCTTCGCCGCGCTGGGCATGCTGCCGGTGCTGATCCTTTTGGCGGCCGGGTTCCAGCTCATGAACCCGCGCTTCCTCACCGAAACCAACCTTTTGATCGTCACCCAGCAGTCGTCGATCAACATCGTGCTTGCGGCCGGCATGACCTTCGTCATCCTGACCGGCGGCATCGATCTATCCGTCGGCTCCATCCTTGCCGCCTCGGCGATGGTGGCGGTGATGGTGTCGCTGGTGCCGGAGTGGGGCATGCTCGGCGTGCCGGCGGCCATTCTGGTCGGCCTCGGCTTCGGCGTCGTCAACGGGCTGCTCGTCGCCTACATCAAGCTGCCGCCCTTTATCGTCACGCTGGGTTCGCTGACAGCCGTGCGCGGCGTCGCCCGCCTGCTCGGCCAGGACACCACGGTATTCAACTCGGACCTGCCGTTCGACTTCATCGGCAACGGTTCGCTGTTCGGCATCCCTTGGCTGGTCATCATCGCTCTGTCGGTCGTGGTGCTGTCGTGGCTGGTGCTCAAACGCACCGTGCTCGGCACCTGGATCTATGCCGTCGGCGGCAATGCCGAGGCCGCCCGTCTCACTGGCATCAAGGTGCCGCTGGTGCTGCTCTTCGTCTATGGCGTTTCCGGCCTTCTGGCCGGCCTTGGCGGCGCCATGTCGGCGGCCCGGCTCTATGCGGCCAATGGGCTGCAGCTTGGGCAGTCCTACGAACTCGACGCCATCGCCGCGGTCATTCTCGGCGGCACCAGCTTCGTCGGCGGCGTCGGCTCGATCTGGGGCACGCTGATCGGCGGCTTGATCATCGCGGTGCTCTCCAACGGGCTCATATTGGCGGGTGTTTCGGACATCTGGCAGTACATCATCAAGGGATTGGTCATCATCGTGGCGGTCGCCCTCGACCGCTACAGGCTCCAGGCAGGAGCAAGAACGTGATTGACCTTAGTCGCCGGCGTCAACGACCCGGTTTCATGTAACGCACCGTGAGAGGCGCGGGGCATCAGGAGGAAAGAATGAAGACCATCGCTAAACTGCTCTGCGGCGTCGCCCTTGCGGCCGTCGCCATAGCACCGGCTTCGGCCAAGGACCTGAACAAGGTCGGTATCTCGGTCGGCCTGCTCGGCAACCCGTTCTTCGTCGCCACCATCAAGGGCATCGAAGACGCGGCCAAGAAGATCAACCCGAATGTCGAGGTGACGTCGGTGTCGGCCGACTACGACCTCAACAAGCAGGTCTCGCAGGTCGACTCGTTCATCGCTGCCGGCGTCGACGTGATCATGCTCAACGCCGTCGATGCCAAGGCGATCGCACCGGCGGTCAAGAAGGCACAGGCCGCGGGCATCGTGGTTGCCGCGTTCGACGTTTCGGCGCCGGGTGCCGACGTCACCGTGATGACCAACAACGTCAAAGCCGGCGAAGCGGCCTGCCAGTACCTGGTCGACCATACCGGCGGCAAGGGCGACTATGTCATCCTGAACGGCCCGGCATCGTCGTCGATCCTGGAGCGGGTGAAGGGTTGCAAGGACGTGCTTGCGAAGCACCCGGATATCAAGATCCTCTCCGACGACCAGAATGCCGAGGGCTCGCGCGACGGCGGCCTGAAGGTGTTCCAGTCGCTGCTGACCCGTTTCGACAAGATCGACGCAGTGTTCGCCATCAACGATCCGACGGCAATCGGCGCCCAACTCGCGGCCAAGCAACTCAACCGCTCGGAGTTCATCTTCACTGCGGTCGACGGCGCGCCCGATATCGAGAAGGAACTCTCTTCCGGCACGTCGATGATCAAGGCTTCGGCCTCGCAGGATCCCTATGTGATGGCAGGCCAGTCGCTGCAGATGGCGGCTGAAGTGCTCGCCGGCAAAAAGCCGGCCGAGGCGACGGTGCTGCTCGACCCGAAGCTGATCACGGCCGAGAATCTGAAGGACTACAAGGGCTGGACCGCAGCCCGCTAAGCCTCCCAAGGCCGGTGCGGCCGGGCTGACCGGCCGCACCATTTTTTGTTTGAGCATCGGATTCTCCAGACCCGTTTCTACTTTTGGGTCCGATGCTCCCGCGCAACCGGAGACGATCATGTCGCGCATTGGAATCCATTCTTTCGTCTGGTCGGCAAGCTCGGCGCAAGGCGACCTCGAACGGACGCTGGCCAACACCAAAGAGGCCGGCTTCGACTTGATCGAATTCTCCTATCTCGACCCTGCCAATTTCGACATTGGCGGGCTGGCCAAGCGCATCGCCGACCTCGATCTCGGCGTGGCGATCAGCATCGGGTTGCCGGCCGACGGCGACATTTCCAGCCCCGACAAGACAATTGCCGCGCGCGGCGTCGAAATCCTCAATGACACCATTTCGCTGACCCGGGACCTGGGCGGCCAGAAGGTCGCCGGCATCCTCTCGACCGGCCACGGATTGCAAACTGAGGCGCCGACGCGCGACCAATGGAACCGCAGCGCCGGAACGCTCGCCAAGGTCGCGGGGACCGCCAAGACCGCCGGCGTCACGCTCAACCTCGAGATCGTCAACCGCTTCGAAAGCAATCTGCTCAACACCGCCGCGCAAGGGTTGGCCTTCATCGAGGACACCGGCTCAGATAACATCTTCCTGCATCTCGACACCTTCCACATGAACATCGAGGAGGCCGATGTCGGACTGGCCATCCGCCACGCTGCGAAAAAGATCGGCTATGTCCATATCGGCGAGAGCCATCGCGGCTTCCTCGGCACCGGCAACATCGACTTTGCCGCGATCTTCGATGCGCTGACCGCGGTCGGCTATAGCGACGACCTCAGCTTCGAATCCTTCTCGTCGGAGATCGTCGACGAGAATCTGTCGAAGAAAACCGCGATCTGGCGCAATTTATGGACCGACAATATGGAGCTGGCCCGGCATGCCCGCCGCTTCATCGCCATCGGGTTGGAAACGGCGCGGCGCAAGGCCGAGCTTGTTGCGTCGAGCCATCGACCTTAGCGCCACCCGGCATCATCCATCAGCTGTGGCTGGAGCATCGGACCCAAAAGTGGGTACCGGTTTTGGGAAAATCCGATGCTCAAACAAAATTTAGTTTGGAATTGTGGCCAGGTCGATTTCGGTAATATGCCAGCGACCAAGGTTGGCCGTGTAGAGTTTGTCGCCCTTGAAGGCGATGTTGGTGGGATGCGCCAGCGTCGTCGCGGCCGGGTCCTCTATCAGCACTTCGAGGCCTCTGTCCTGGCGCCAGCGATAGATCCGGCTTGGCTCGTAGCATGAAATGAATAATGAGCCGTCCGGCGCAAAAGCCAATCCGTCCGGGACATTGTCGACGCCTTCGACGACGACACGCCTGGCACCGGCCGCGCCGTCAGGCAGGATCGGCACATAGCTGATACACGCCGCATCGCTTTCCACCACATAAAGCCCGCCGCCGTCCGGTGCCATCGCCATGCCGTTGGCAAAGGCCATGGGTTCGCGACACCACGGGCCGCCTTCACCGGTCTTTAAATCGTAGCGGAAGATGCCGGAGCGGTTGTCTTCGCCTACGCTGTCCGACACGTAGAGCCAGCCTCGTGTCTCGTCGACGACCGGATAGTTCGGCACGCGGATGCCGGCCGAGGCGAAGTGCTCCATAAGAGCCGTCCCGGCGTTCCAGCGAAAGATCGCCGAATGCTTCAGATCGCAGGCAAAACAGTTTCCCGCGCTGTCGAAAGCGATGCCGAGCAGAAAACCTTCCGTGCCACCCATGCGTTCGACCGAGCCGCCATCGGCGGAAAGCCGCAAGAGATCGCCGGTTTCGGTGCCGCACCAGATCGACCCGTCGCGGTGGATAGCCACGCCCTCCGGATGGGCCACGCGCGGACTGGTGAAGATACCGTCGAAGAAGATCCGGGCGGCGGCCATTTCAAGCAACGGCTTTGCCACCTCAGCCTCCTGCCGTCTGCGCGACCATGCAACGCTCGACCATGATGCGGTCGGCGGCGAGGATCTCGGCGATCAGTGCACCACGCTCCTTGGCGCTGACGAATTCCAGGCGGCGCAGACCGAGGGGATCGATTCGGTTTCGCAGGACATCAAGCATGTCGTTCGAGGGGAGCGGAATTTCCCGACAGTCGGCATCGAAAGTCACCGCAAAGCCGGTGGCATCGCGGATCTGCTGCTGCGTGATATCAGGCATGGTTTCGATGACGATCAATTCCCGGCTCGATCGGTCGAGCCGAAACACACAAAGATCGGTGAACACCAGCGCCTCGCCGGTCCGATAACCCATCGGCTCGCGTTCATTCTGGGTGAGTAAGCCGCGCGCCGAACTGGCGATCTCGACGTCGTCCACCAGCGACTGGACCGAATGGCGGGGAACATAGAGCAAATAGTCGCGGTGCATGTTGGCGACGTCGGCCATGCCGCCCTGCCCGGGCAACCGGATAAGGCCGCCGTCGCGCTTGCGTAGCGCGATCGTGTTAACGCGGCCGCGTCGATCGACTTGCGCGGCGCCGACGATCTCGTGGGTCACCGCACCGGCCTGATAGTAGGTCGCGTAGGTGTCGTCGCCACCGGCATGCGCCACCGCCGTCTCGCAATCGAGACTTTCGATCAGCGACAGGATCATCGGGCTCGGCGCGATGTCGAGGTGCCCACAGCTCATCGTCGCGATGATCATGTCAGGCGCGTGCGTCGCCTTGGCCAGCCGGTAGGCGACGTTGGCCAGCGGCGACACCGCACCTGCACTGGCAAAGCTGTCGTTGTCGAACTCGGCGGCGATACGGGCGGCGATGATCTCGTCGACGGACGCTTTCTTTTCGCCGTGCGCGACCGCGGGCATTGCGAGGGCCGTTTCAACGCGAACTTTCGCGGCTTCTTGCAGCAGCTCGGGCATGCCCTCGGACGGCAGGCGCAAGCTGTCCGCCAAAGGTGTTTCCTTGGTCGCGAACGCCTCCGACAATCTCTGATAATCGGTCACATAGAAAGGCAGGCAGGAGGCCGGATAGGCGCCGCCCGGCGCCAGCGCTATGGCCGACACCTGATTGCGGGTGAGAATGCTCTGCCTGCCATCCTGCCGCAGCGCTCCAACCGGAACGATCTCCTCGACCGTGACCAGCACTTGCCGCGCTGCGCCTGCCATGGCGAAGTCCAGCGCGCGCGGCCCGATGATCTGGACATTGCCGCTCTCGTCGGCGCGCTGGGCGTGGACGACAAACGTATCGAGCCGCAGCGGCGGGATGAAGCCGGTCTCGGTCCTGGCAATGGGATCGGGCGCGGCACTTGCGCCCGGCACACGCGCGAGCATGTCCGAGCCCTGCGGAAGCTGGAACGGCATCGACGGCAGGTTTTGCTGCGTCGCCCGCAGCGCCTGGATCATCGCCAGCGCCGTCCAATCGCGGACGGGAACGGCATTTGTCTCGGCAACCGCGCGGAAACGCGGCGGCAGGCCGAAAATGTCCAGGCTGGAAAAGCAGAGGTCGATTTCCGCTACCGCATCCGCTTCGAGAAGCAGTTCGAGCGGCAGCCCGCCGGCCCAGCAGACGTAGCGCAAATCCTTGATATCAGAGCGGGCGATGGCGCCCAGCAAGGCGATCGGCAGCCGGGCGAAATGGTGGCCGCCGACGCCGAAGACGTCGCCACTTCCGACCATCGCGGCCAGCCCCTCGACATCGGTGAAGCGCGGCCGGTTCGGCTTGACCAGGGATATCATTGCGCAGCCTTCGCCCGCGCGGCGCTTTTCTCGGCGAAGTCCTTCACCCGCCGCTGGCCGATCTCGCTGCGATAGAGCCCGCCCAGGATATCGCGTTCCATGGCAAGGCCATCGGCCAGGTTACCCGATACGGCATGCGCCGTCAGCGCTTTCAGTCCCTCGATCGCGGCAGCCGGCTCGGCGGCGATCATCTCGGCAAGTTCCAGCGCCCGCGGCATCAACCTTTCCACGTCGACGACTTCGCTGACCAGTCCGGCCCCGATGAATTCGGAAGCCGGCACGATGGCGCCGGTCATCAGCAGGAGATTGGCGCGGTTGCGGCCGAGTTTTTGGACGCTGCGCTGCGTGCCGCCGCCGCCGGGGATCAGACCGAGCTTGATCTCCGGCAGACCGAGTTTCGCGAACTGGTTGGCGATGACGATGTCGCAGCACAGCACCAGTTCCATGCCGCCACCCAGCGCAAAGCCATTGACCGCGGCGATCACCGGCTTGCGGTTGTTTTCGACCGCTGCATACATGCGCGTGCCGGCGGCTTGGAAGGCATCGAACTCGGCAGCTGTCTGGCCGGCATATTCCTTGATGTCGGCGCCGGCCATGAAGCCGCGCCCCTCGCCGGTCACCACAATCGCACCGACACCGTCATCCCCGGACAGCGCTTCGAAAGCATCAGTGATCTCGCCTTGCATCAGCCGGTTCATGGCATTGAGCTGGTCGGCGCGCCGGAAGGTGACGACGGCGACGCGCCCGGATATGTCCAAGGTGAGTGTCTGGTAAACGCTCATCGTCAGGCAGCGTCCACGGTCATGTCGCCGGACGCCTCAAGTGCTGCAATCTCGTCCTTGGAGAGGCCGAACTCGGCCAGGATCTCGCGGCCATGCTGGCCGACCAACGGGGCGGGCCGTTCGATGGTTGCGGGCGTCTCGCTCATTTTGACCGCCGGCGCGACCACCCGCACCTTGCCGCCGCGCGGATGATCGTAACTGGTGATCATGCCCATGTGCTTGACCTGCGGATCCTCGGCAGCGCGGCGGATATCCTTCACCTCGGCGCACCAGATGTCGACTGCCAGCAGCCGCGCCAGCAGGTCTTGCGTCGCAAACTTCCTGGTCTCGGCATTGACCTTCTCGAACACCTCGTCGCGCTTGTCGAACAGCGTCTTCAGATCGTCGTAGACGGCAAGCTGCGGCGCCTCCAATGTCTCATACAGCGTCTTGAACGGGCTCATGGCGATCGACACATGGCCGCCGTCCTTCGCTTCGTAGATGCCGAACGGAGCCTGCATTCCGGGATGGCCGATACCGGAATTGGGCCGCACGAAATCCTCGCCGAGATTGAGCACGGCTACATATTCCTGGTTGAGATGAGCGAGCATCCCGGCCAGCAGATTGACCTCGATCTTCTGGCCCTTGCCGGTTTTCTCGCGATAGTAGAGCGCCGACAATATGCCGTAGACCATGTTCATCGCGCCGATCTGGTCGGCGAGGCCGGCGCCGGCCGGAACAGGAGCCTGGTCACCACGGCCGGTGTTGGAGATCAGCCCGGACAGCCCCTGGATCAGCATGTCCTGGCCCGGGCGCTCGACATAAGGGCCTTCCTCGCCATAGCCGGAGCCCGAACAATAGATGATGCCGGGATTGACTGCCTTGAAGTCCTCGTAGCCATAACCAAGCTTGGCCAGTACGCCGGGGCGAAAATTCTGCACCACCACGTCGGCCTTCTTGGCCATGTCCATGACGATGGCGTGCACCTTGCGGCTCTTCAGATTGAGCGCGATCGAACGCTTGTTGCGGTTCCAGGCGAGGAAGTTCGGGCTCTCGGAGCCGCCGACCCATTTGGCGAAGAAGGTCATGCTGCGGAACATGTCGCCAGCGCCGGCGCGCTCGATCTTGATGACGTCGGCGCCCATGTCACCGAGCAGCTGCGTGGCGAATGGCCCCTGCAGCAGATGGCTGAAATCGAGGATGCGGACGCCTTTGAGGGCCTTGTTCATTTCATGTCTCGTTTCGTGTTTTTCAAAGCAGATCGGGAACGTAGCGCGGCGCGGCAGTCAGCCCGCCGTCGACGCGTAGGTCGGTTCCGGTGGTGAAGCCGGCGGCATCCGAAGCCAGATAGACAGCGGCTTCGGCCACTTCGGAGGGCTTGCCGATGCGGCCGAGCGGATGCATCTTGACCCAGGCCTTGGCGAGATTGCCGCCGATCTCCTTGATCAGCTTGTCGTTCATCGGCGTGTTGATGGTGCCCGGCGAGATCGAGTTGACGCGGATGTTGAGCGGGCCGAACTCGACCGCCATCTGGCGCGTCATCGCCATCACCGCGCCCTTGGCGCCGGCATAGGCGGTCCAGCCGTCGAGCCCGATATGCCCCTGCGCCGAGGCCATGTTGATGATCGAGCCCGATTTCTGCGCGATCATATGCGGCAGAGCGTATTTGCAGCCGCGAAAGACGCTGGTCAGGTTGACTGTGATCAGCCGGTGCCATTGCTCGTCGGTCATCTCATGCACCGGCATGCCGCCGATGGCGATGGCGGCGTTGTTGACCAGCACGTCGAGACGTCCGGCCTTCTTGACGGCCGTGTCGATGAGGTCGGCGATGTCGGCCTCCTTCGACACGTCGCAATGCAGGTAGTCGGCACGGTGGCCGGCGGTGCGCAAGTCCGCAGCGAAGCTTTCGCCCTGTTCGTCGGCGATGTCGCTCAGGAAGACATGCGCGCCCTCTCTCGCCATCGCCTCCGAGATCGCATGGCCGATGCCCTCGGCGGCACCGGTGACGACGACGGTCTTTCCCTGCAAGCGAGCCATGTCAGCCTCCATTCGCACGCCGCCGCTTCGCCTCGTCAAGGGCGACCGCGGCTATGATGATCATGCCGGTGATGACGAGCTGCCACTCGGTCGGCAGGCCGAGCCCGCGCAGTCCGTTGGACAGGAACTGCAGGATCAGCACGCCAAGCGCCATGCCGGTCAGGCTGCCGATGCCGCCGGCAAGGCTGACGCCGCCGAGCACCGTGGCGGCAACGACCTGGAACTCGAAATTCAGTCCGGCCGTATGCTGCGCCGAGCCGACGCGAGCCGCGAGAATAATGCCGGCAACCGTTGCCAGCAGCGCGCTGATGATGAAGCAGATGAACTTGACGCGGCGCACGTCATAGCCGGCAAGCCGCGCCACTTCCGGATTGCCGCCGACGGCATAGATCTGCCGTCCGAACGGCCGGTGCCGCATCATGTAGGCGAAGGCGGCAAGCAGGACGAGCGCAATCACCGCCGAATAGGGAACGACATTGAACAGGCGGCCATCCGACAGTGCAATGAAACTGTCGAGAGCGGCATCGTCGGGGATCGCGCGCTGGCCGGTATAGAGATAGACGCCGCCGCGCATAATAAACATCGTGCCGAGCGTTACGATCAGCGAGTTGATCCCGGCATAGGCGGTGAGATAGCCATTCACCACGCCGATGATCAGCCCGAACAGCAGCGCGCCACCAACGCCGAGCAGCAGCGAGTTGGTGTCGTTCATGATGATGATCAGCGGCAGCGCTATGGTCGCCAGCAGCGACCCGATCGAAATGTCGACCTCGCCTGATATAAAGACGATGGCACAGCCGATGCCGGCGGTCAGCGCCAGGGACGCCTGCCCGAGTACATTGGTCATGTTGCGCACGGAGAAGAAATTCTCCGCGGTGAAGGAAAAGAACGCGATCACCAGGATAAGGCAGAGGAGCAGCGCCAATTCCTGCTGCGCGAAGAGCCGCGCCAGCATGGACGGCCCGGCTCTCATCGTCCCTGTGCTTGCCAGGCTCATCGCATGCTCCCATCGAAGGCGTCGGCCGAATGACAGGGAATGCGGCTGCGAAGTGTCATCGTCTTATCCGATCGCTGCATTGAGGATTTTCTCCTGCGTGGCGTCGTCGCGCGACATGATCGCGGTGAGCCGACCCTCGCACATCACCGCGATACGGTCGGAAAGGCCCAGCAGCTCGGGCATTTCCGATGTCATCATGACGACCGCAAGGCCCTCGCCGGCGAGCCGATCGATGAGCGCGAAGATCTCCGACTTGGCGCCGACATCGATGCCGCGGGTCGGCTCGTCGACGACGATCACCTTGAGGCCCCGCATCAGCCAGCGCGAGATCAGCACCTTCTGCTGATTACCGCCGGACAGGTTCTTGATCTCCTGGAATAGGCTGGGCGTCTTGATGCGGAAGCGGTCGACATAGTCCTGCACCGCCTTGCGTTCCCCGGCCTTGTCGATGAAGCCCATACGGGCAAAGGCGCCGAGCGAGGCGAGGCTGGCATTCTGGTAAACCGGCAATTCGCCCATCAGCCCTTCGCTCTTGCGGTCTTCGGTGAGCAGGCCGATGCCGAGCCGGACACCCGTATGTGTGTCGTGCGGCATCAGGCGGTGACCGTCGACGGAAATCGTGCCGGAGGTGATCGGATCGAAGCCGACAACCGCCTTGGCAAGTTCGGTTCGGCCGGCCCCCATCAAACCGAAGAAGCCGAGGACTTCGCCGGCATGCGCTTCGAACGATACGTCCTTCAGCTTCTTCGCCGTGCTGAGCCCTTGCACGGATAAGGCGACCTTGCTGCCCGGCGCGCCGCGCTTGCGCGGAAACAGGCTTTCGATGCGACGGCCGATCATGTCCTGGATCAGCGTATCATTGGTGTGATCGCCGATCGGTCGGGTCGAGACATGCCGGCCGTCGCGCAGAACACTGACCGTGTCGGCGATCTCGAAAACCTCATCGAGCTTATGGCTGACATAGAGCACCGCGATGCCGAGCGCGGCCAGCCGGCGGATGACGGTGAACAGCAGCGAAATCTCGTTTGGCGTCAGCGAGGACGTCGGCTCGTCCATGACCACGACGCGGGCTTCGTGGGCGAGAGCGCGCGCGATCTCGACCATTTGCTGCTGGCTGACCGGCAGCGATCCCGTCCGCGCCGCCGGATCGACATTGAAGCCGATGCGGTTGAACAGCGCGGCCGAATCCGCGCGGATCTTCCTCCAGTCGATCGAGCCGCCTTTGCCGGTCGGATAGCCCTCGAGGAAGATGTTCTCGGCGACGGTGAATTCGGAGATCAGCGCGATCTCCTGGAACACGACCTTGATGCCCTCTCTCAGGCTGTCGCGCGGCGACTTGATGTCGAGCTCGCGTCCGCGCATGCGGATGGTGCCGGCATCCTTGTCGTAGACCCCGGCCATGATCTTGATGAGCGTCGACTTGCCGGCGCCGTTCTCACCCATCAAGGCGTGGATCTTGCCGGGCTCCAGCGTGAGGTCGACATTGTCCAGCGCCACCACGCCCGGAAAGCGCTTGTCGATGCCGCGCATCTCGAGCGCCGGCACGCCTGTGTCGACGGCCGCGCCTTCGCCGGGGTGAAGGAAATCAACGGACATTGGCTCTGTTCCGGATGATGTCGAGATAGGTTGCCAGAATGATGACGATGCCGGGCACCACCATCTGCAAATCCTGGTTCCAGCCGAGAATGATGATGCCGTTGTCGATGACCTTCAGCACCAGAACGCCGAGCAGCGTGCCGAACAGCGAGCCGCGCCCGCCAAGCAGGCTGGTGCCGCCAAGGATGACAGCGGCGATCACCGTCAGCTCGAAGCCGCGTCCGGCGGTCGGCTGGCCCGCATTCATCAGCGACGCCAGGATCATGCCGGCGACCCCAACGCACAGGCCGGTGACGACGAAGGCGAACAGTTTCAGGCGCTCCGAGCGCACACCCGAAAGACGAACCGCACGCTCATTGGCGCCGACCGCATAGAGGTAACGGCCAAGCGTGGTGAAGCGCAGCGTCACGGCTGCGATGGCGAAGATGGCCACCGCAATGACGACCGGCAGCGGGATCGCGCCGATATAGCCGGCGCCGAGATCGGTGAAGCTGACCAGCCGGTGATGGTTCTGCACCGCCTCGCGGGTGAACAGATAGACGCCGCCCTGCAGCATCATCATCGTGCCGATGGTGGCGATCAGCGAGTTCACCTTGAGCCTGGTGACGACCAGACCGTTGAACAGGCCGACCCCGCCGGCAAAGGCGAGCGCCGCCAGCATGCCGAGCGCGAGGCTGTGCGTCGAATTGAGCACGGCCATGCCGATACAGCCGACAAAGGCGAGTGACGCTCCGACCGAGAGATCGACCTCAGCGGTGATGATCAGCATGGTCATGCCCGAGGCGACGATCAGCACCAGCGCGCATTGGCGCAGGATGGCGATGATATTGGCCTCGGAATAGAACTGTGGCGCTGCGATCGAGATGGCGATGCAGAGCACGGCCAGGATGATCCCCAGCACAAGCTGGCTGCTGCCCAATAGCTGGCCGCCGATGAAACGCCTTGGCGCGGAAGATTGCGTAAGCTCGCTCATTTCCATTTCATTTCCGGCGCGGCATCGGGCGCCGTCGCCATTTGGAAACCCGCCTAAACCGGGCGGTTGACCTGTTTTGCCGCCGACATCCGATCGGCCGCCCTTCCCGCCAAGCGGGAAGGGCGATCCGGAATCCCTACTTCTTCAGGTCGGCGGAGGTTTTCATGCACTTTTCCGGCGGCTTGAGCGCATTGACGGCATCCCATTTGATCGTGCGGACAGTGCCGTCGTAGTCGTAGTACTTCTTCCAGTCGTCGCCGTTCATCGGCGCGGTCGGGCTGACGATATGCTCGGGCACCTCTTCGCCGTTGAACAGCTTCACTGCGGCATCGATGGCGGTGTAGCCTTCCTTTTCCGGGAACATCGCGGCTTCGATGCGGTAGGACGGTTCGTTCTGTATCGCATTGATAAAGGCCAGGCCTTCGCCGCCGGTACCGACCGTCAACAAATTATCCTGCGACTTCCCTGCCGCTTTCCAGGCCTGCAGACCGCCCAGCGACGAGGAGTCGTTGATGCCATAGATGATGTTGATGTCGGCGTTCTTGGCAAGCGCCGCCGAAGACACTTCGAGCGCGCGGTCGGGATTGCCGCCGCCGTCGAGGTCGTGGACCATGACCGCGTCGGGGATGATCGTCTTCAGGCCGTCCATGAAGCCTTGCGAACGCAGGACGGTGGCAGACAGGAGCGGCAGGCCGACATTCATCACCTGAGCTTTGCCGCCGAGCTTTTCCTTGGCGTATTTGCCGGCTTCGACGCCGGCCGTGTAGCCGGTATCATAGTCGCAGATCGCGACCATGGTCGTCATGCCCTTGACCGGGTTGCCCTCCAGGACGACGGGGACGTCGTTGGATTTCGCCTGGCGCAGCAGCGGCACGACGCCCTCTTCGTTGACTGGCGTGACAATCAGCACGTCGACGCCCTTGGCCATGAAGTCTTCCGCGGCGGAAACCTGCTTGGCGATGTCGAGATTGGCGTCCTGCACCTCAAGCTCGATGCCGAGTTCCTTGGCACGGGCCTGCATGCCCTTGATGACGTTCTGATACCACTCATGGGTGGCGTAGTTGGTGACGTAGCCGATGCGCTTCGGCATGTTTTCGGCCTGCGCGGCAGCGGCACTCAGGGCCAGAGCGGCCGCCGAGGCAAACAGGATTGATTTGGACCAGTTCATCTTCTTCTCCCTGACATCATCTTGTTAGTTGCTGAACGGATAGTCCCGCCGTTCCGGGTCGGTACGTGACGAAGCGATGATTTCACCCGCGCCCAGCGCCGCCGATATTGTCTCGGCGACCGCTTTCGCCCGTTCGAAAACGGTTTCGCGATCGAACCGCGCGGCCTTCTGCGGCAGGAAAGGGACGGTGAGCGCGGCAATGACCGCACTGGTGTGATCGCGCACCGGCATCGAGATGTTGGTGCAGGCCGCAACGGCCAGCGAGGCGCGCATCTCATAGCCGAGCCTGGCGACTTCGTTCAGCCGCGCTTCGATTTCGGCGCGCGTGCCCTGTCCTTCGCCGGCGGCCACGATCCGCTCGACGATGCGGTCGCGCTCTGCCTGGTTCGAATGTGCGAGCAGCACCGCGCCGGAACTCGTTTCGAGGATCGGGAAATGCGAGCCGAGCGCGACCGAGTAGCGCATCGGCAAAGGCGAATCGATCTGCAGCACCACCAGCGCGCTCTCGCCTTCGCGCACGACCAGATGGCAGCTTTGGTCGGTATTGGTTGAGAGCTCGCGCATCACCGGCAGGGCGCATTCGACCAACCGGTTTACCGGCGGATGCATATGCGCCAACTCGAACAGTTTCAGCGAAAGACGGAAGCGGTCGGATTGCGTCCTGAAGATGTAGCCGCGCTTCTCCAGCAGAAGCAGGATGCGGTAGATTTCGTGAATGGAGCGTCCCAGGCCGGCGGCGATCTCGGTCTGGGTCAGCGGCTCGGCGCTGGAAGCCATGAACTCCAAGACGTCGAGCGCCTTTTCCACTGCCGGCACACGATAGCCGTTGCGGCCGCTTTCGCCTTCATCGACGATCTGGGCTATGTCGGCGGCCATTTATGCGACGCTCCGTTCCGGTTGGCCTTGCCTGGTTTCGCGGTAAAGGCGGTTCAGCCGGTCCGCGAGTTCGGTCGCGGGCATGTCGCCGGCTATGGCAGCGGCCGCATATGGCGCGCATTCGCGGAAAAAGGCGATGAAGCCCGGATGCGTCGGGCGCAGGTATGACGCCTCGATCGTCGCAAGCGTCGAGCTGAAGAAATTGCCGGAAAGATCGTTGACTTCGGCGTCCTTCCACGCCGCCAGCGATCCCGGCTGTCCGCCTGACTTCACGTAGTCGCCACGCTGGTAGCCGGGCGAGCATAGGAAAAGCGCGTAGTCGATGGCGGCCTGCTTGTGTTTCGATTGGGCGCTGACCCCTATGCCGGCACCACCGAGCAAGGCGCCGGCGGATCGCGGGGTCGGCACATCGGCGAAACGCAGATACGGCCTGTCGGCCTTCGAGGCATAGTTCACATAGCCGAAGGCGAACGGCACATAGACGACATCGTCATGCGCGATCATGTGGTCATAGCAGCGAATCGGGTTCCATTTCGACGAATTCGGATGCGACAGCTCGGCAAGCTGGCGCAGCTGCGCGATAGCCTGCTCGACCTTCTCCCTTGCAATGAATTCCTCGCCGTTTTCCTGCGGATGGCCGAGCGTCAAGAGCAGGCACATGGCGTCCGTCGGTACGAACGGCAGGCCAAGCCACTTGCCGTCCTTGCGTGCGCGCCGGCCAAGCTCCAGCACCTCTTCATGAGTGGTGGGTACCGCTGCGTAGCGCTCCAGGAGATCCGGGCGATAGGAGGCGACCTGGCAAGCGGCATCGATCGGCAGCGCCCACTGGCGGCCGTTCCTCGCGTAGGACTGCCAGGATGCACCGACCGAATCTTGCTCGAAGAAGCGGCGCTGCTCCGCCGACAGATAGCCGTCGAACGGCACCATCAGCTCGCCGTCGGCGATGTCGCCGATAAAGGGATGATCGAACACGACCAGATCGTAGGTGCCGAGTACTGGACCGAGCGCGCCCTCGCCGAACTCGTAGAGGCTGCGGCGGTCCCATTCGATCTCCAGGCCGGGATTGGTTGCGCAATACGTCTCGGCGCTGGCGTCAAGCGGACCCCAGCAGCGTCGATGATCCCACGCAAGACCGCGCAGTCTTGTCATTCCTGAAATTCCTCCCTGAACCGAGCGTGCGCCGGTCCGTCGATTAGTAGCAGGTATTTTCACCTGAACAAGTCGTTTTTATATATGCAAACTGTGCCCGTTCCTCTCCGACGACGTCAAGCAAGTCCAAAACGCTCCACCGCGCGCATGATGCCGCGCAACTCGGCAAGGCCTTTCAGGCGGCCGATCAACGAGTAGCCGGGGTTGATCCTGGTCTTGCCGATATCGTCGGCGAGCAGATGGCCATGATCGGGACGCATCGGAATCCGCCAGTCGGCGCGGCCTTCCTTTCGGCGGCGTGTTTCTTCCTGCATCAAAGCGAGGATGACATGCGCCATGTCGGTGCCGCCCTCCAGATGCTCGGCTTCATAGAACGAGCCGTCGTCCTCGATGGTTACATTACGCAGATGGACGAAATGGATCCGGTCGGCAAATTCCTTGATCATGCCGACAATGTCGTTGTCCGCGCGCGTACCGTAAGAGCCGGTGCAGAATGTCAGGCCGTTGGCCGGGCCGTCGACGGCGTTGAGGATGAAACGCGCGTCTTCGGCGGTCGAAACGATCCGCGGCAGACCATAGAGCGAGAAGGGCGGATCGTCGGGATGGATGCACATGCGCGCACCGACTTCTTCGGCGACTGGAACGATCTCGCGCAAGAACCAGGCAAGATTGTCGCGCAACTCCTTCGGCCCGATCGAATCATATTCCGCCAATGCCTCGCGAAAGCTTTCGCGATTATAGCTGCGCTCGGTCGCCGGCAGACCGGCAATGAGATTGCGCTCGATCCTGTCGATCTGCTCGTCGCTCAGTTCCTTCAGTCGCGATTCCGCCTCGGCGATACGGGCGGCAGTATAGCCGGCCTCGGCAATCCTACGCTTCAGCACAAATAGGTCGTAGGCCGCGAAATCGATCGCATCGAAACGCAGCGCATAACCCGTTGTTGGAAGCCGATAGGCAAGATCCGTGCGGGTCCAGTCGACCACGGGCATGAAATTGTAGCAGATCGTCGCAATGCCGGCCTTGGCGAGCGCACGGATCGTGTCCTTGTACCAGCCGACATAACGAAGCCGTTCCGCCGAGCCGATCTTGATCGAGTTGTGAACGGGAATGCTCTCGACGACCGACCAGCTCAGCCCTGCCGCCTCGATGGTCCGCTTGCGCTCCAGAATGCTCTCGAGTGGCCAGGCACGCCCGTCATATATGTCGTGCAGGGCCGTCACCACGCCTGTCGCACCTGCCTGCTTGACATGTTCGAGCGTCACCGGATCGTCCGGTCCATACCAGCGCCAGCACTGTTCCATTGCATCTTTCCTTTCGTGAGAGAACGGCAACTTATTGTTGGACCACAACAAGTGTCAAACTCAAGTTGGGCTTATTTCCGAGATAACCGTCCCCAAGTTTGATCGAAAGCCCCTGAAAGTCGGGCCAAAGCCGATTGTTTTCCCTAATGGCTGCGTTATGTTGGTCCAACAATTAAGGAAGGCTCGACTTTGGAAAACTCTCAAGCCGTGCGCAAGAACGCCGCGGCCCGGCGCGTCGGCGGCGGGTCCGCGGTTGACACGACGGCCGGGCGGATCCTCGATCTCATCCGCGTGCGGCAGCTGAATATCGGCGACGTGCTGCCGACCGAACGTGAGCTCAGCGAGCTTACCGGCGCCAGCCGCAATACCGTACGCGAGGCATTGCGCACAATCCGGACCTACGGACTTATCGAACCAAAACCTCGCGTCGGCGCCGTTCTGGCCAACGGGCAGAGCATGGCCATCCAGAATTTTTTCGCGGCGCATATGGATATCTCACGCTCATCCTTCGCCGACATACAGGGGTTCAGGCGCATCATCGAGGTCGGCATCGGCGACCATATCGTCCTACATGCCTCGAACGAACAGATCGAAGCACTTGACGAGATCAACGGCCAGATCGTTGCGAGCCGCTCGATCGAGGAGGCGGCCGCGAACGATTTCGATTTCCACATGGCGCTGATCGGGTTGTCGGATAATCGCATGCTGGCGGACATGTATTCCTTCCTTTCACCCGTGATCCTGCGGATCATGACCATAGGAAAGGAAATGCGCCCGATGCTGGCCGACACAAGACGCGCCCATGGCGAGATCGTCGCGGCGCTGCGCTCGCGCGACAGGGTGGCCTATGCCTATTTGATGAGCCGCCATCTCGATTTCGCCCTGCGATTCCTGCCGGAAGAGCAGGCGTCCGACGGCCAATAAGGAATTTCCACAATGAAGGATTTCGACGGCAAGATCGCTCTGGTGACGGGGACGACCGGAATCGGCCTGGCAACCGCCCGACGTCTTGCGGCAGGGGGTGCTGCGATCATCGCCTGTGGCATCGACCGTGCGGCCAACGCGGCGATGACGGCGGAACTGGACAGATCCGGCGCCGGGGCGCTGGTCATGGCCGCCGACGTGTCCGTTCCGGATCAGGTTCGCGACGCGGTCACTGCCGGCGTCGAGCGGTTCGGCGGCCTCGATATCATCGTCAATTCCGCGGCGGTCCACCCGTACGGGACCGCTGTCAGCACCGACTTCGACACCTGGACCCGGACGATGTCAGTCAATGTCGGCTCGATCTACCTGACCGCGCATTTCGGCATTCCCGAGATGATGAAGAGAGGCGGCGGTGCCATCGTCAACGTGGCTTCGGTGCAAGGCTTTGCCTGCCAGCAGAACGTCGCCGCCTATGCCACGACCAAGGGCGCCATCCACACGCTGACGCGCTCTCTGGCGCTCGACTACGCACGCTCCGGCATTCGTGTCAATTCCGTCAGCCCGGGCTCGATCCGCTCGCCGATCCTGGAAAAGGCGGCGCGCGGCGAGAATGGCACCGACGCCGATGTCGAGGCGGCCTATAAGCGCTTCGGCGAAGCCCACCCCATCGGACGCATCGGCGAGCCGGAGGAAGTGGCGGAACTCATCGCCTTTCTATGTTCGTCGAAAGCCGGGTTCTGTACCGGTGCGGACTACCGGATCGACGGCGGCCTGACGGCCGGTATCGGCGTGAAGTAGAGCTGGAGCCCCGCCTTGAGACGCTGACGTCTGGCAATTTTCGAAGCCCCAGAGGCCAACCAGTGGCGCGTAACATGCGCGAGTTTGCATAGTGCACTTGCAGCCGAGTCAACCGTCTGATTCCCTTAGGCACGCTGGGCTGTCCTGATTCGCTCACTGTCCAAAGTCTGCAGTGCGCCGGGAACAAGCCTTCCACCGACCGCTGCGCTTGCGCATTCAACGGGAGAGAGACGGCAAATGAACACCGCAACGAGGCCGGAAATCTCGGAAATGAGGCCCAAAATATCCGTCATCGGTGTAGGCGGCGGTGGCGGCAATGCCATCAACAACATGATCGCCGAAGGCTTGCAGGGCACCGAATTTATCGTTGCCAATACCGATGCCCAGGCGCTCACCATGTCGAAAGCAACGCGGCTGATCCAACTGGGAGCTCACGTTACCGAAGGCCTGGGTGCAGGATCCCTGCCCGAGGTTGGCCATGCCGCAGCCGTGGAATCGATCGATGAAATCATGGACCACCTCGCGGGAACGCATATGTGTTTCGTGACCGCAGGCATGGGAGGCGGAACTGGAACCGGTGCGGCACCGGTCATCGCGCAGGCCGCGCGCAATGCGGGAATACTGACGGTGGCCGTCGTCACCAAGCCGTTCGTCTTCGAAGGGAACCGTCGGATGCGTGCGGCCGATGAGGGCATCGAGCGGCTCCGCGAAAGCGCCGATACCGTCATCGTCATCCCGAACCAGAACCTCTTCAGGATCGCCGATGCCAAAACGACGTTCGCGGACGCGTTCGCCTTGGCGGATCGCGTCCTCTACGCCGGCGTCGGCTGCATCACCGATCTCATCGTCAAGGAAGGGCTGATCAATCTCGACTTTGCCGATGTGAAGTCGGTGATGCGCGATATGGGCCGCGCAATGATGGGAACCGGCGAAGCAACCGGGGAGGACCGCGCCAGGAAGGCGGCCGAAGCGGCGATCGCAAACCCGCTTCTCGACGAAGCGTCCATGATGGGCGCCAAGGGCGTCCTCGTCTCGATATCGGGCGGCACTGACATGACGCTGTTTGAGGTCGACGAAGCCGCCACCCGCATACGCGAGGAGGTCGACGCCGACGCCGACATCATTGTCGGTGCCATTTTTGACAAGGCGCTCGCAGGAAAATTCAGGGTGTCGGTCGTTGCGACGGGATTGCGGCGAGGGCTTGAGATACCGCTGACGGCGGTGTCGGAAAACCGTGTGAATTGATCGGCACCAAAGCAAAACCCGGCAACCGTATTGAGGATGCTGGGGTTGTCGAAGCTGGTTGCCGGGACAGGATTTTGACTTCTCTGTCCGCTCCTACCGCGCGGCGCGGCCCAAACGCAAACGGCCCGCTTGAGGCGGGCCGTTTTTGGATTTGGTTGCGGGGACAGGATTTGAACCTGTGACCTTCAGGTTATGAGCCTGACGA
>NZ_JBEPMC010000011.1:0-237673 GCF_040545535.1 Mesorhizobium robiniae | reverse complement strand
CCCCATCAGGCAAGCCGCGTGAACCGCTTCGACGCAAACTGAAGCGGACAAGTGATGTGCTACCAAAACCGGACAACTTGATTAGCTACCGACAGGGGAGGTGCTCGATCAGCGCGTCATGATGGTCGAGGTGCGCCGGACCTCCCAGCCTTCCCGTTCCAGCTCCGGCATGCTGTGATTCTCACTGGGGTAGCCGACGCAGAAATAACCGATCAGCGTCCACTCGGGCGGCACGTCCAGGATCGTCGCCATCTCGGCCGGATCGATGATCGAGACCCAACCCATGCCTATTCCTTCGGCGCGCGCCGCCAGCCAAAATGTGTGGATCGCCATCACTGCCGAATAGTCTATGGTCGCGGGCATGGTCAGGCGGCCAAGCCCATGCCCCTGTTCCGTCGCGCGGTCGGCGAAAACTGCGAATTGACAAGGTGCCTCGTTCAGGCCGGCGAGCTTCAGGCGCGCATAGAGCGCGGCGCGCTCGCCGCTGAATGATGCGAGCGCCTCCGCGTTGCAGCGTTCAAAGCATGCTCTGACGGCGGCGCGGCACTCAGCGCTCTCGATCACGACGAAACGCCAAGGCTGGCTTAGCCCGACCGACGGCGCAATGCTGGCGACGTCAAGCAGCCGCTCCAGCGCGCCTTCGGGGAGCGGCGTCGGCTTGAATCGCCTGACGTCCCGCCGCCACCGGAAGAGGTCGACCAGCGCGGCGCGAAAATCGTCCGGGAATTCCGGGCCTGATGTCATGGTGTCGTGATGCCTTTGCTAGGGGAGTAAGGCAGTAGGGCAGTAGGTAAGCCCGCCGCCGCGACTTCTTACTCCCTACTGCCTACTGCCTACTGCCTATGCGGCGGCGGTAGCCGCCGCGACGGTGCGGCCGAGGCCGTCATGCAGATCGAGGCAGCGCTCGAACCACTGCGCCACCACATCGTTGTCTTCGAGCAACCGGTAGGGCGAGGCGATGCGCGCCCACTGCAGCGCGCCGAAGACGATGTAGTCGGCAAACAGCGGTGATTGGCCACCGATGAACGGCTGTTGGGCGAGCGTCGCGCGCAACGGCTCCAGCGAGGCGCGGAAGGCGCCAAGGCCGGCGTCGCGCGCCGCCATCACCTCTTCCAGTCTCTTACCGAAGCGCTGCTCGCGGCTCTGGCGGAAATAGGCGGCGTTCGCCTCGTCCTGCATGGCGTGCAGGTCCATGATCGCCGCCGTGGTGACATAGGGATGAATAGTCAGTTGCGACCAGCGTTCGATGAAGCGCGCCATCGCCTTGCCACCGTCGCCGCAAAACAATGTCGGCCGCTCAGGATAGGTCTCGTCGAGATAGAGCGCGATGGCGAAAGAATCGGCGACCACCTTCTCGCCGTCGCGGAGCACCGGAACGAGCTTCGACACGCCGCCTTCAACATTGGGCACTTCGAGAAAACGTGTCGGCACGGTTGAGATGTCAAGCCCCTTGTGGGCTAGCGCCATCGCCGCCTTCCAGCAATGCGGGCTGAACGGACGGGCGGCATCGCGTCCAACGAGGTCGTAGAGCAGAATGGTCATTGGCGACAGCTTCCTTGCGGTCTACTTAGATCGACGTGCGTCCACCGTGCTTTTCCGAAAATCAGTACCGATTTTTGGGCCGATGCGGTAGGCACCCGGAACGGGGTCTTGCGGGGTCGAGAGAAAAGATGAGACAGCACTTCATGATGTTTGCGGCCTATAATCAATGGGCCAATAGCCGCATCTACGATGCCGCGACCGATCTCGACGAGGAAGAATTCCACCGCAATGTCGGTGCTTTCTTCGGCTCGATGATGGGCACGCTCAACCATATTCTGACCGCCGACCGGATCTGGATGAGGCGGTTTACCGGCGAGGGCGATGCGCCGGCCAGACTCGACACGATCCTGCATCGCGCCTTGCCGGGCTTGCGGCTGGCGCGCGAGGCCGAAGACAAAAGGATCATCGACTGGGTCGGGGCGTTAAGCGATAAGGCTTTGTCCGGCCGCTTTTCCTATATGACCGTCTCCGACATGCGCACGGTCTCGCAGCGGCTGGCGCCGGCGCTCGATCATTTCTTCAACCACCAGACCCATCACCGCGGCCAGGCGCACGTGATCCTTACCGTTCTGGGCCGGCCTTCGGTGTCACTCGATCTGACGCAGTTCCAGCGCAGCGAGGAGGGGCGCGCCTACGCCTGACTTGTGATTGTCCGCATCAATCACGATCGAATTGAAGGAAAGTCTTAGGACTTCATTTGCGTTCCCGCTTCAATATGTCCGTTATAGCGGGAGCGATGCATGCGGATCGATTTTTCCCCCACGAGTTGGGGCAGGGTGGTGGCGGTCACCGTTACTGGCACCGCCGTGTGCATCGCCGCCGCCTTCTTCGTTGATTCCTACAATTTCCCGTATCTGTCGCCTGAAGCGCTGTGGCGGGCGAAACTCACCGATCTGCTGCTGCCACTAGTTCTGGCCGGTCCGCTCTTGTTTTTCCTGATGTGGAAAATGCGCCAGCTCGCAATCGCGCAGAAGGAACTGGCCATTGTCGCGGCGACCGACAGTCTGACGGCAGTGCTCAACCGCGGTGCGTTTTCAATGCTTGTCGAAGCCTATCTCGAGCAGGCCCGCAGCCATTCCGTCGTCAGCTCCGGCGCCTTGCTGATCGTCGACGCCGACCATTTCAAGTCCGTCAACGATCGCCTCGGCCACGACTGCGGAGATCAGGCTCTCAAGCTGATCGCCAAGACCATTCGGGACCAGCTGCGCGGCGCCGACATCGTCGGGCGAATTGGCGGCGAGGAATTCGCAGTCTTCCTTCCTGGCGTCGACCGATCGCAATCCTGGCTAGTCGCGGAGGGGATCCGGCGCCGTATCCGCGAGGCGGACTTTTCCCCGGACGGGCGGCCCTGTCCCCTCTCGGTAAGTATCGGCGGGGTCGCTTTCAGCGGACCGACCACCTATTCCGAAATGTTCGTTGTGGCGGATAAACACCTCTACAAGGCTAAATCGAATGGCCGCGACCAGGTCAGCTTTGAAGCGGCGGGGTCGAGCGGCGTGCCCGACGGCGATCTGATGACGGTCCACTGAGGGCGTCGCCTCATGCCTGTGGTCGAAAACCTGCGAAGATGAACAACATCTTCGACGGGTCACGATCGCAAAGAGGCCTAGCAGCCGCGTCAGGCTGCGTATCCGCCATGGCCCCGGGCGACCGGCTTGACCGAGACCGCCGGCTGGGCCGAAGGCCAGAGAATGCCTGCCGTCGTCGCGAAGGTGATCAAGGCATCGCGCGCCGCTTCGGGCGAGATCTCGCCGGCGCGGGCCGCCTCGCAGGCCTTCACTGCCGCGCCATAGCTAAGGCGTCGCCGCGATGGCGGGAACTCGGTCAGGAATTCATGCATGTCGAAGAGCGAAGCGAGCATGCGCTTATGGCCGGCGCCAACGGTAACGGCGACCGGGGTAAAGAACGTCCTGTCGTGCATTCTGGCCTCTCGAGTTGGGCGGAGGTAACGGCGGACGCCGCTCTCCGACGGGTCGGACGCCCAGAAACGCGGATTGCGGCATCAGGTTCCATGTTGCCGAGATTTTGATTTTCGCACTGTGCTCCGTGGCCTGAACACCGTGCCGAAAGGAGCTATTTCCACATGTCACGCATGCGGGCGCCAAGGTCGACGCGCACTTGCGGCTGGCGGCGCGGATCGTCCCTGGCCTGAACGCTCGCCCATGATGTCTGTTCGAAGGCGCCGAGTATCGAGGCCGGGATGAAGCGGGTACGCGAGGCGTAAACATGGCGATCGCCCCGCGCCGCCTGGCCGTGGACGAAAAAGCGCTGCGGCATGACCAGGTGAAGGCCGTCCTTGGCCCGCGTCATCGCCACGTAGAGCAGGCGACGCTCCTCGTCGATGTCCTCCTTCGAGCCGACCGCGAGATCGATCGGGATGCAGCCGTCGACGGTGTTCAGCACGAAGACGTTCTTCCATTCCTGGCCCTTGGCCGAATGGATGGTCGACAGGATCAGATAGTCCTCGTCGCGAAGCGGCGGCCCGGCTTCGTCGCTGGTTGCATCAGGCGGATCGAGCGTCAGCTCGGTAAGGAAACGTTCGCGCGAGGCGTAGCCGGTGGCGATCTGCTCGAGCTGCAGAATATCGGCCCGGCGCGTCGTTGCATCCTCGTGGATGCGCTCCAGATGCGGCTCGTACCAGAGCCTGACCTGTTCGAGATCAACAGGCCATTTTCCTGACCCGGTGCGAAGCTGCGAGAACAGCGCCACGAAACCCGGCCAGTCGTCGGCGGCGCGTTGCGGCGGCCGGTAGCGCGCCAGCCCCATCGCTTCGTCGAGCGATGTCGCCATGGTGTCGACGATCTGCGAAGCCGCCGAAGGGCCGACGCCGGGCAAAAGCTGCAGCACGCGAAAACCGGCGACGCGGTCGCGCGGGTTTTCGGCGAAGCGCAGCACCGCCAGCACGTCTTTGACATGGGAAGCATCGAGGAACTTCAGCCCGCCGAACTTGACGAACGGTATGTTGCGGCGCGTCAGCTCGATCTCCAGCTGCCCGCTGTGGTGCGAGGCGCGAAACAGCACGGCCTGCGCCTTCAGCGCCGTGCCGGCCTCGCGCTCGGCCAGGATCGCCTGGCAGACGTAGCTCGCCTGCTCGGCCTCGTCGCGGACGCTGACCAGCTTCGGCTTTTCGGCCGATTTGCGCTCCGACCAGAGATTCTTGGTAAAGCGCTCCGAGGCCTCGCCGATCACCGCATTGGCGGCCGCCAGAACGGTCTCGGTCGAGCGGTAGTTGCGCTCCAGCATGACGATTTCGGCCGGCCGCGCGAACTGTTTGGGGAAGTCGAGGATGTTGCGCACTTCCGCCGCGCGAAACGAATAGATCGACTGCGCATCGTCGCCGACCACCGTCAGCCCGGACCCGTCCGGCTTGAGTGCCGTGAGGATCGAGGCCTGGAGCCGGTTGGTATCCTGGTACTCATCGACCAGAATATGGTCGAAGCGCCCGCCCAGATGCGCTGATATCTCGGGCTCGTCCCCCATCTGCGCCCAGTAGAGAAGCAGGTCGTCGTAATCGAGCACGTTCTGCGCCTGCTTGGCCTCGACATATCGAGCGAACAGCGCTTTGAGCTGTTCTGCCCAGCCGGCGCACCAGGGAAACACTGAACCCAGAACCTCGCCGAGCGGCGCCTGTGCGTTGACGGCGCGCGAATAGATCGCCAGGCACGTGCCCTTGGTCGGAAAACGGCCTTCCGTCTTCGAGAAGCCGAGCTCGTGCCTGATAAGGTTCATCAGATCGGCCGAATCCTCGCGGTCATGGATGGTGAAGGCCGGATCGAGGCCGATCTCCAGCGCGTAGTCGCGCAGCAGCCTGGCGCCGATGCCGTGAAACGTGCCGGCCCAGGTGAGAGCATCGGTGATGACGGAAGCGTCCCGGCCGAGCACCTCGCCGGCGATGCGCTCGACCCGCTTGGCGAGTTCCGATGCGGCGCGTCGCGAAAACGTCATCAACAAAATGCGGCGCGGGTCGGCGCCTCTGACGATCAGATGCGCAACGCGATGGGCCAGCGTGCTGGTCTTGCCGGAGCCAGCCCCGGCGATCACCAGCAACGGGCCGGCGACCATGCCGTCGCCATGCTCGACGGCATGGCACTGCTCGGCATTCAGCTTTGCGAGATAGGCAGGCCTGAAGGTCGAATCACGGGCAGCGAGGTTCATTGCCCATCAAGCATCGTTTCCGCTTTGTTCGCAACGGTTTCGACGCGGCAATCGATAGGCCCGATTCTATTTGGTGCACCAGCCGATGGACTCGACCTAGCGCTGGGGCTCTGCGCCCATCGCCGCCGACTGCCGCTGCAGCGACTTGTCGTCTTCGGGAGGCGGCAGCAACAGCGGATCGAAGTCGTCAGGCACCTCGTCGATGATTTCCCTTGTTATGCGGTAGGCCACGTAGACGGCGGCCCCGGCTATGAGCAGACGGATCATGGTTCTCTCCATTGGTGTTGACCAACCGAAAAGGCCGCATTTTGTTCCCCGCCTTCAACGCCCCCCGCTGGCTGAGGGTGCAACCAAATCGGCACCGTCTCGTTTGCCCGTGACAGGAGGTTGCGATGAAGAAGTTCTCGCTCTTGCTGGCCCCGACCCTGCTGGTCTTGGCGCTGGCTCTCGCGGCTTGCGATAACAGCATTCCACCGACGAAGGCTCCCGGCATCGACCAAAATCCCAAGGTCGAGCCTGCACCCAAGTAATAGGCGGAGGTCAAACCGGGACGCGCGGGCGCGGGGATGGAACGCTGTGGGAAAGGTGGCCGGCGCCGCTTGGGAGGGGAGATGGCGCCGGCCAGGCGGGTATCAGATCCGCCGCACGCCTAGGGATAGCTGAGTCTTGCCCTTGCGTCATGGTGCGATCACGTAAGATTAACGCCTTGCACCGGCAATCAACTGACAAATGCGCAATTTTTGGATGCGAGGAAGTCGATGCTCGCCAGGCTCCGTCAGCGTGATGTCGCCTCAGCTTCCCGGCCCTATTCAGAGTTGGCCCTCTGATCCGAGGCTGGCGATCCGGACCAATCGTCTCTTCTTCCCCTCTGGCATCAGGCAAATCGGCTGCCGTTTCACGCCTTATGCGGCCAACCGACCCCCAAGGTCTTGCGAAGCGCCGACGTCCCGTGCAAAAGCGCGGCCATGCTGATCATCAACGACCTTTCGCTCCGTATGGCCGGACGCTTGCTTCTCGACCATGCCTCGCTGACCTTGCCGGCCGGCAGCAAGGCAGGGCTTGTCGGCCGCAACGGCACCGGCAAGACCACTTTGTTCAAGGCGATCACCGGCGATCTCGCCTCCGAGACGGGATCGATCAGCCTGCCGAAGAACACGCGCATCGGCCAGGTGGCGCAGGAAGCGCCCGGCACCGAGGAGCCGCTGATCGAGATCGTGCTCAAGGCCGACCTTGAACGGAGTGCGCTGCTCGAGGAAGAAAAGACGGCGACCGATCCGCACCGCATTGCCGACATCCACATACGCCTGGCCGACATCGACGCCCATTCGGCCGAGTCGCGCGCCGCCACCATCCTCGCCGGCCTTGGCTTCGACGATGCTGCCCAGAGGCGGCCGGCCTCGTCGTTCTCCGGCGGCTGGCGCATGCGCGTAGCGCTGGCGGCAGTGCTGTTTGCCGAGCCCGATCTGCTGCTGCTCGACGAGCCGACCAACTATCTCGACCTTGAAGGCACGCTGTGGCTGGAAAACTACGTATCGAAATATCCGCACACCGTGCTTTTGATCTCGCACGACCGCGACCTGCTCAACCGCGCCGTCAACTCGATCGTCCATCTCGACCAGAAGAAGCTGACCTTCTGGCGCGGCGGTTACGACCAGTTCGAACGGCAATACACCGAGCAGCGCGAATTGCAGGAGAAGGGCAGGGTCAAGCAGGAAGCCGCGCGCAGGCACATGGAATCCTTCGTCGAGCGCTTCCGCGCCAAGGCTTCGAAGGCGAGGCAGGCGCAGTCCCGCATCAAGGCGCTGGAAAAGATGAAGCCAATCGCCGCGATTGTGAACGACAACGTGCGGCCGTTCTCCTTTCCCGAACCGGTGAAGACGGTCGCATCGCCAATCATCGCGCTGAACAATGTCAATGTCGGCTACACCGAGGGCGAGCCGATCCTGAAGAAAATGACGCTGCGCATCGATGCCGACGATCGCATCGCGCTGCTCGGCGCCAACGGCAACGGCAAGTCGACCTTCGCCAAATTGCTGTCGGGCCGCCTGAAGCAGGAGAGCGGCACGATGACGGTGGCGCCCGGCCTGAAAGTGGCGATCTTCGCCCAGCACCAGCTCGACGATCTCCGGCCGAACGAAAACGCCTATGAGCATGTCCGTCGGCTGATGCCTGAAGCGCCGGAATCGAAAGTACGCGGCCGCGTCGCACAGTTCGGGCTGACCACCGAGAAGATGAACACCGCCGCCAAGGACCTGTCCGGCGGCGAGAAGGCGCGCCTCCTGATGGGCCTGTCGGCTTTCGAGGGGCCGAACCTGTTCATCCTCGACGAGCCGACCAACCATCTCGACATCGACAGCCGTGAGTCGCTGATCCATGCGCTGAACGAGTTTCCCGGCGCCGTCATCCTGATCTCGCACGACCGCCATCTGCTCGAGGCGACGGCCGACCGGCTGTGGCTGGTCAAGGACGGCGCGGTCAACCCCTATGATGGCGACCTCGAGGATTACAAGACGCTGGTCACCGGTGTCTCCGGCGACCGACGCGGCAAGCGCGAGGCCGAAAAGGCCTCGAAGGCCGACCGTCGCCGCGATGCGGCCGCACGCCGCGCCGCTTTCGAGCCGCTGGCCAAGGAGATCCGCGCCACCGAAGCGCTGATGGACCGCATCCGCAAGCGCATCGACCTGATCGAAGACGAGCTCGCCAATCCGGCAGTCTATGAAAAAGATCCCTCGACCGCGACACGGCTGGCCAAGGAGCGCTCGCAGCTGGCCCAGACGCTGGCCGGCCACGAGGAAAAATGGCTGACCATGTCGGCGGAATATGAGGAAGGCACGGCAGAGTAGCGCCGTCTGGCCCTACACGCCGCCGCCATAAACGGCTAGTTTGGCCCCATGAATCAACACGCCAAGCTCAGGATCGGCCATTCGGCCTGTCCGCATGATTGCCCGTCGACCTGCGCGCTCGAGGTCGAGCTGCTCGACGGCAAGCGCATCGGCCGCGTCCATGGCGCCAAGGCCAACAGCTACACGGCTGGCGTCATCTGCGCCAAGGTCGCCCGCTATGCCGACCGCGTCCATCATCCCGACCGCTTGCTGAAACCGCTGATCCGTGCCGGCGCCAAGGGCGAGGGCGCCTGGAAGGAAGCGAGCTGGGAAGCCGCACTCGACCTCGTCGCCGAAAAATTCATCGCGGCCGAGGCAAAATACGGCTCGGAGACGGTCTGGCCCTATTACTATGCCGGCACCATGGGGCTGGTGCAGCGCGACGGCATCGAACGGCTGCGCCATGCGAAAAGATATTCCGGCTTCTTCAGTTCGATCTGCACCAACCTGGCCTGGACCGGCTGGATGATGGGGGCAGGGGCATTGCGCGGTCCCGACCCGCGCGAAATGGCCAAGTCCGACTGCGTGGTGATCTGGGGCACCAATGCCGTGGTCACCCAGGTCAATGTCATGACCCACGCGGTCAAGGCGCGCAAGGAACGCGGCGCCAAGATCGTCGTCATCGACGTCTATGAGAACGCGACGATGAAGCAGGCCGATCTCGGTCTGGTGCTGAAGCCCGGCACCGACGGCGCGCTGGCCTGCGCGGTGATGCATGTGCTGTTTCGTGACGGCATGGCCGACCGCGCCTATCTCCAGAAATATACCGACGACCCGCATGGTCTGGAAGCGCATCTTCAGACGAGGACGCCGCAGTGGGCGGCTGATATCACCGGGCTTTCTGTCGACGAGATCGAGGCCTTCGCCCGCCTCGTCGGCACGACGAAGAAAACCTATTTCCGCCTCGGCTACGGCTTCTCGCGCCAGCGCAACGGCTCGGTCAACATGCATGCCGCCGCCTCGATCGCCGCGGTCGCCGGCTGCTGGCAGTACGAGGGCGGCGGCGCCTTCCATTCCAATTCAGGCATCTTCAAGCTCAACCAGGAAGTGCTGGAAGGCACGCGGATGCGCGACTCATCAATCCGCCATCTCGACCATTCGCGCATCGGCCCGGTGCTGACCGGGGCGGCGGATGCGCTCTATGGCGGTCCGCCGGTGACGGCGCTGCTGATCCAGAACACCAATCCGATCAATGTCGCGCCGGAGCAGCGGCTGGTGAAGCAGGGTTTTTTACGCGACGATCTGTTTTCCTGCGTGCACGAGCAGTTCATGACCGACACCGCAAAACTCGCCGATGTCGTGCTGCCGGCGACGATGTTCCTCGAGCATGACGACGTCTATAAGGGCGGCGGCAACCAGCACATCACGCTCGGTCCGAAGCTTATCGACCCGCCGGAAGGGCCGCGCACCAACCATTTCGTTATCGAGGAGCTCGGCAAAAGGCTCGGCGTTGGCGATAAGCCTGGCTTCGGCATGACCGAGCAGCAGCACATCGACATCATCCTGGGCAAGCGCGGGCTGGGCAGTTTCGACAGCTTGAAGCAAGACAAGTGGGTCGACCTGCAGCCGGATTTCGAGACCGCGCACTTCATCACCGGCTTCGGCCATGCCGACAAGAAGTTTCATTTCCGCGCCGACTGGACCGGGCAGGCGGCGCCCAACCGGCCGCCCAAGAGCATGGGCCTGTTCGGGCCGGTGGCAAGCCTGCCGGAATTTCCCGACCACGTCGATCTCATCGAGGTGGCGGATGCGGCTCATCCGTTCCGGTTGACCACCTCGCCGGCGCGCAATTTCCTCAACTCGACCTTTTCGGAGACGCCGGTGTCGAAAGCCAAGGAAGGCCGGCCGGAACTGCTTTTGCATCCGGACGACGCGGCAGCTTACGGGCTGGCCAACGGCGACCGCGTCGAGATCGGCAATGCGCGCGGCGAAGTCGTGCTGCACGCAAGACTGTTCGACGGCATCAAGCGCGGCGTCGTGGTCGCCGAAGGCATTTGGCCAAACAGCGCCCACGAGCGCGGCGAGGGCATCAACGTCCTGACCGGCGCCGATGCGCCGGCGCCCTATGGCGGTGCGGCTTTCCACGACAACAAGGTCTGGCTGCGCGCGCTTTGAGGTTGCAGGAGCCAAGTGCGTGGCGGGAGGCTCGTGGCGCTTGGCGGTGATAGCGACTGAAGGCGTCCCTTTCACTCTTCACTCTGTCGTGACTCTGTCGTGAGATCGAACCGATCGGTTCGTTTCCGTTGACGCATCGTGCAGGACGGTGTGAACGCCGGCTCGGCCGATACTAAGTTCCACGGCAGGAAAATTCGCGCAACGGTTTGAAATTGAATCTAAAAATTGTGGCGAAGGAAGCCCTTTAGCGGATTTCAAGCATCCCATTCCGGGTGCGGGCGGAACATCTTCGTGATTGGAAATCGCGGCATTGCCAACCCACTTCGGGGTGGTCCGAACGACGCGAAATCCTCCCAAGGCACGCCACCAAACGGACACAACACTGAAAAACGTGAAAATACTGGAGTACCTGAAATGACCAAGATTGCTCTCATCGCCGCTGCCATCCTTATTGCCACAGGCAGCGCCTTTGCCGGCAGCGACCACTATGGTTCGGACGGCGTCAACCAGCCGGCCGCACCCGTTGCCACTGGCCAGGCTGGCAACGTCGATAACACGTTAACGGGTTCGATCCGTAAGCTGTTCCCGGCTGAGCACAACGCCGTCAACACCAATTCGACGACGACTCCGTACGGCGCGGATCAGTCCGTTGCGCCTCAATCCGGCCGGGGCAACTGGGGCCGTTAAGTCCTCAAACTCCGGGCACAAAGAGCGGCGGGTTTGACCCGCCGTTCTTGCTTGCGCAATCAAATCATATGCAGCGCCGCCGCGCAGAGGGCGCGTAATTTTGCGCATGATGCTTTCCGAAACCGAAGGTCAGCGCAGCAAAAATCGGTCCCGATCTTCGGATCAAGCGCTATTTTTGTTTTACGCAATTCCGGGCGGAAAACCGCTACGCACTTTTCCTGGAATTGCGCTAGCGCAGATCCTTCGGCCAAACGCAGTGCGTCAGCCGCGCATCGCCGAGGGCCAGCCGTGCCCAACTGCCGTCGAAAGCGAAACGGGCAAGGGCCGCCGTCGGGAATTTTTCTTCAAGCTTTTTGAGTGCCTCGGCATCTGATCCGGCGCCGGCGAGCCGGCGCGCGAATTCCTCCAGGCCGGGATTGTGGCCAATCACCAAAAGGCTGCTTGTCCCCGCATTTGCCTGCCGTATCTTGGCGAGAACGTCTGCCGCACTAGCCTCATAGAGCGCCTGAACAAATTTGTCCGGCGTTTTCGCCGGCAATTCCGCAGAGACCAGCCGCCATGTGTCGCGGCTGCGCAGCGCCGGCGATACCAGCGCCAGATCGGGCAGCCAGCCCTGCCTGGCCAGTTCGCGCCCGACCAACGGGGCGGCCTTCAGCCCGCGTCCGGAAAGCGGCCGGTCGAAGTCGATAAGGTCAGGATCGTCCCAACTGGACTTGGCATGACGCAGAAGAAGGAGTTGCTTCGTCGTCGCCATGCCAGCCTCCTCCTGCTCAGGGCGTAATCCGCGCCAGATGCTCGAGATCGCTCTCCTCGCGCAGCGGATCAGGCGCCATCACCACGGAGGTGCTGTTGTCGGCATCGTCGGCGAAGTGGGCAAGCACGGTGCGGCCATCTTCCATCCGCGCCTTGCCCTCGGCGACCAGCCCGAGTGCCAGGGGATAAAGCCTGTGCTCGGCCTTCAGCACCCGGGCGGCGAGCGTGTCTTCATTGTCGCCGACCATCACTGGCACGGCAGCCTGTGCGATGATCGGCCCGTCGTCCATATCGAGCGTTACGAAATGCACCGTGCAGCCATGGATGCGCGTGCCCGCGCGCAGCGCGCGCGCATGGGTGTCGAGGCCCTTGAAGGCCGGCAGCAGGGCAGGGTGGATGTTGATCATCCGTCCCAGCCATTTCTCGACGAAGCGCGCGCCAAGAATGCGCATGTAACCGGCCAACGCCACGATCTCGGCGCCGAACGAGACAAGTGCCGCGTCGATTGCCCCGTCATGCGCTTCCTTGCTGGTATAGTCGGCTCGCGAAATCACCTTGGTGACGATGCCGCGCGCCGCCGCGACACCCAGGCCGGCAGCATTGGCCCGGTCGGAAATGACGCCGACGATCTCAGCCGGATAGTCCGGGTTGCTAGCCGCGGCGATCAGCGCCGTCATGTTGGAGCCGCGTCCCGAAATCAGCACCACAGTGCGTTTGCGCATCCTCATAGGCCGATCGACCCCCGATAGATCACGCCGGCGTCGCGGCGCGGCACGATGCGGCCGATCGGCGTCACGGTTTCGCCCGCCTCCTGCAGCACGGCCGCGACCTGCGCGGCTTGGCCGGAGGCGACGGCGAGGATCATGCCGACGCCGCAATTGAAGGTACGCATCATCTCTTCAGGTGCTACCCCGCCGGTCTTTGCCAACCACGAGAATACCGGCGGCACCTCGATGGCATCGAGGTCGAGCTCGGCCGAAAAATCCTTCGGCAGGACGCGCGGAATGTTTTCCGGAAAGCCGCCGCCGGTGATGTGGGCCAGCGCCTTGATGCCATGCGTGCCGCGGATCGCCTTGAGGATCGACTTGACGTAGATGCGGGTCGGCTCGAGCAGCGCTTCGGCCAGCGTGGCTTCATCATTGAAGGGCGCCGGATCGGCCCACGAAAGGCCGCTGGTGGCGACGATGCGGCGGACCAGCGAAAAGCCGTTCGAATGCAGGCCCGACGAGGCCAGCCCCAACAGCACGTCGCCCTCGACGATGTCGTCGGTCGGCAGCAGCTGGCCGCGCTCGGCCGCGCCCACGGCAAAGCCGGCAAGGTCGTAGTCCTTGCCGTGATACATGCCGGGCATTTCCGCCGTCTCGCCGCCGATCAGCGCGCATCCGGCCTGCCGGCAGCCCTCGGCGATGCCGCCGACGATCGCCGCACCCTGGTCGGGATCGAGCTTGCCGGTGGCGAAATAGTCGAGGAAGAACAAGGGCTCGGCGCCTTGCACGACGATGTCGTTGACACACATGGCGACGAGATCGATGCCGATCGTGTCGTGCTTGCCCGCATCGATGGCGATCTTCAGCTTGGTACCGACGCCGTCATTGGCGGCGACCAGCACCGGGTCGGAGAAGCCGGCGGCCTTGAGGTCGAAAAGGCCGCCGAAGCCGCCGATCTCGCCATCGGCGCCCGGCCGGCGCGTCGCGCGCACCAGCGGCTTGATCTTCTCGACCATGAGATTGCCGGCATCGATATCGACACCCGCCTCGGCATAGGTGAGCCCGTTTTTGCGCTTGCTCATTTCTGGCGCCTGCTCATCTCTGTTTCCACTTGCTTGAGGGCTCTTCGCATGAACGCTTTTGCCTCGCAAGGCAAGCGCGCGATGGCGACGTTCAACCGGAGATCGGCCGAACCGGACGCCCTACGCTCCAGCAGTAGAAAGAAGTGCCCGCCAGTGCAGCGGCGAGGGTACCGACGGTCGCTAAAGACCTGACCTCGTCGCTCGGGAGGGCTCCGTAGGAGAAACCGGCGGCGATCAAACTTGCCGCCACAGTCCAGACACCCGGGTTTGCGGCGATTGACCGCCCGAAAACGAACGCCACGGCGGCAGCCATCAACCAGAGAGGCCAAGACGCCAGAAGGCCGACGACCAAGGCAAGAACGAAACTGGTCAAAAGGTCATGCATCGACGCGTCGCGGTGTGGGGTTGTAAAAGATGCGAAAGCTAGGAGGCTTTCTGTTACCCCGGCCAAATAGCAAAGTGTGACACGCAGGGCGATTGTAAATCTCTGTGCCATCGTCATTCGTTAGGTTCATTTTTCGGTCTGGGGTGGAGCAGGTGAGCGAGGAGAGAGCGTCGCCACTTGCCCTGGCGTCCCATCTCCATCATGTATCATTAAAACAGAAACGACGGGACATGCGTTTGACCATCCCCAACATGATCACGATCATGCGTTTCGTGCTGGTGCCGGGCGTGGTGCTGGCCATGCTGCAGGCGCACTGGGACTGGGCTTTCGCCGGCTTCCTGATCGCCGGCATTTCCGACGGCGTCGACGGTTTCATCGCCCGCCATTTCAATCAGTTTTCGCGGCTTGGCGCCTATCTCGATCCGATGGCCGACAAATTGCTGCTGGTCTCGGTGTTCGTGGTGCTGGGCTTTATCGGTGAATTGCCGCTGTGGCTGGTCGTCACCATGGTGTCGCGCGATGCGCTGATCGTCTGCGCCGTGCTTTTGTCCACCGTCATGGCCCACCCGGTCGAGATGAAGCCGCTGTTCGTGTCCAAGGCCAACACCGCCATCCAGATCGTGCTGGCGGCGGTGGTGCTGGGCGAACTGGCTCTCGCCCTCGACCTCGATCCGCTCAGGCCGGTGCTCATATTGCTGTCCGGGGTCTTGACCGTGGCTTCGGCCGCGGCCTATCTCGTGGCTTGGCTGAGGCATATGAGCGGCTATGGCGAAGGCTCCACACCGGACACCTGACCAGGACATCGACGCGGCAGCCGAGGCTGCGGCCGCCGATGCCGCCGCGTCTGGCGTGTTTCGCCGCCAAATCCGCTTCTGGCTGATCAGCGCCATCATCCTCGCGGTCTTCCTCTATGTCTTCAGCGGCATCCTTTTGCCGTTCGTCGCCGGCATGGTCCTCGCCTACTTCCTCGACCCGGTCGCCGACCGGCTGCAGCGGCTCGGCCTGTCCAGGCTGATGGCGACGGTTGTCATCCTGTTCGCCTTCATCGTCGTTCTGGTGCTGGCCTTCGTCATCCTCGTTCCGGTGCTGGCCTCGCAGATGGCCGATTTCGCCAGCAAGCTGCCGGAATACCTGACCCGGCTGCAGACCCTGATCACGAGCTTCGATCCGAGGTGGCTGGAAGAGAAATTCGGCGTCGACGCCAATGGCCTTCGCGAAGGCTTGAATTCGCTGCTGACCTCCGGCTTCGGCCTCCTGACCACGGTGTTCACATCGATCTGGAGCTCCGGCGTGGCGCTAGTGTCGGTGGTCAGCCTGTTCGTGGTGACACCAGTCGTTGCCTTCTACATGCTGCTCGACTGGGACCGCATGGTGGCGATCGTCGACAGCTGGGTGCCGCGCGACTATGTCAAGACCGTCAGGGCGATCGCCAACGACATCAACACTGCTACCGCCGGTTTTGTGCGCGGCCAGGGCACGCTGTGCCTGGTGCTGGGCGCCATGTACGCCACCGGCCTCACGTTGACCGGCCTGAATTTCGGCATCCTGATCGGCCTGTTCGCCGGGCTGATCTCCTTCATTCCCTATGTCGGCTCGCTGACCGGGTTGGTCCTGGCCGTCGGCGTTGCCTTCGTTCAGTTCTGGCCCGACTGGACCATGATCGCGGCGGTGGCCGGCGTGTTCTTCGTCGGCCAGTTCATCGAGGGCAACATCCTGCAGCCGAGGCTGGTGGGAAAAAGCGTCGGCCTGCATCCGGTGTGGCTGATGTTTTCGCTGTTTGCCTTCGGCGCGCTGTTCGGCTTCGTCGGCCTGCTGATCGCCGTGCCGGCCTCGGCCGCCGTTGCCGTGCTGGTGCGTTTTGCCATCGCCCGTTATCTGGAATCGCCGCTCTACAAGGGCCACAGCACCGAACCTGTCCCGCCGCTGCCGGCGCGTCGCCGCGGGAGCGGTGGGCCGCGCAGTTGAGCCAGATGCCGGACAACAAGATCGACCCGCCGCGCCAGTTGCCGCTCGATCTCGGCCACGGCACCGGCTACTCGCGCGACGAGCTCGTCGTCTCCGGCACCAACAGCCAGGCGGTGGCGCTGGTCGATCGCTGGCCCGACTGGCCGTCGCCGGCCATTGTGCTTGCCGGTCCGGCAGGCTCTGGAAAAACCCACCTGGCGTCGATCTGGCGCGCCCGCGCCGGGGCTGTGGCAGTCGACGCCGGGCGCATCGGCGACTGCATCGCGAGCCTCGGCGCGCGGCCGGCTCTGATCGACGATGTCGATGCCGGTCCGGTCGATGATGAGGGGCTGTTCCATCTGATCAACGCAGTGCGCGGGGCCGGCTCGACCTTGCTGCTGACCGCGCGGCGCTTTCCGTCCGCCTGGGGCGTCAGGCTCCCGGACCTCGCCTCGCGACTGAAGGCTGCGGCGACGGTCGAGATCCACGAGCCGGACGATCTCTTGCTGGCGGGTGTCATCACCAAACTGTTCGCCGACCGGCAGGTCGAGGTCGAGCCGCATGTCGTGCAGTATCTGGTGCGCCGCATCGAACGCTCGCTGGCCACCGCGATGCGGGTGGTGGAGCGGCTCGACCGCACTGCACTAGAGCGCAAAACGCCGATCACGAGGGCGCTCGCCGCCGAAACCGTCAGCGCCATGGATGAGGGGCAGGGCGAGTTCGAGATTTGATACAGCAGCTCGGCCGGTGTCCCATTTCGGGAAATCAGTGCTGGCATCGGTCTTGCAACGTCAGCCTTGCCGGCTAACCCCGGTCCTGATTGCGTATCAATCAGGTTGTAGGCTCGCCGGGAGTTCGAGGCGGTTGGGGTTCTCCTCCCGGCGAGTTTACCTTGGCCGTTGTAATGGACCGTTGAATGGTCTATTTTCGCCTGCAAGTATGGACCAGAGGATGGTCTATAAAGGAGCGGCCGATGCAGGTATCCGTTACAGACGCTAAAGGACAACTGACCGAATTGGTGCGTCGTGCCGAGGCAGGTGACGAGATCATTCTGACCCGTCACGGTCACGCGGCCGTGCGTCTGGTTCCGGTCAAGGCAGTGCCGGACAGGAAAAGCCGCCGGGCATTGCTGGAGGCGATGCGGGCATCCGGCGCCGCGAGGGCGAAGGCTGGGCCATCTGCCGCGCGAAGCCAGGATTTTCTCTACGGCGACGATGGCCTGCCTGAATGATCGTGGTCGATACTTCGGCGCTGATGGCGATCGTTCTTGACGAGCCGGAGGCTGATGCCTGCATCGCGGCCCTTGAGGCCGAAGACGACATCCTGATTTCCGCCGGCACCGTGGCCGAAGCGCTGATCGTTGCGGCACGGCGCAATGTCGGCGAAGAGCTGTCCGGACTGATCGACGGGCTTGGTTTAGAAATCGCGGCAGTGACGCCGGCCTCTGCGCGTCGCATCGCCGAGGCCTACGCAAAATGGGGTAAGGGCATTCACCCGGCCGCGCTCAATTTCGGTGACTGCTTCGCCTATGAGGTGGCGAAGGAGCATGCCTGCCGCCTGCTTTTTGTCGGCGACGATTTTTCGAGGACCGATGTCGAAAGCGTTCTCTAAGGAAGCAAAGCAAGGACCATAGGCGGCGCGATTTTGCTTTGCTGCCCAGGTCGAGCCGCCACCGCTGCCACGTTCAGTTCCCGCCGCCCGCAAGCGCTGTCCGTTCGACGCCAAAGCGCCTGCGGTAATCGCCCGGCACCAGGCCGGTTATCCTGGCGAACACTTTGCGGAAGGAGCCGGGATCGTCATAGCCGACATCCCAGGCGATCTGGTCTACTGATCGGGTCGTCGCTTCCAGCATCTCACGCGCCTTGCCGACGCGCAGGTGCTGGCAATATTCGGTCGGCTTGAGACCGGTGGCGTTGCGAAAGCGGCGCAAAAAAGTCCGCTCCTCCAAGGCCGCATGCTCCGCCATGGTGGCAAGCGTGACATCGCGCGCGCCTCTCGCCTGGAGCCAGTGCTGCACCTTGAGAATGGCTTCGTCGCCATGGTTCAGCCTGGGAGCGAAGGGGCTGTAGAAGCGCTGTTCGCGCCCCGGCGGATCCACCAGCATGAAGCGGGCGGTGTCCATCATGACGGTCGGCCCAAGCACCCTGTCGACGAGTTTTAGGCCGAGATCGGTCCAGGCCATGTAGCCGCCGGCGGTGATGATGTCGCCATCGTCGATGACCAGTTTGTCGGCATCCAGTGCGATGTCGGGGAAGCGCATCGCCAGCGCGTCGCGATAGGCCCAATGCGTGGTTGCAGCACGACCCGACAGCAGGCCGGTCTCGGCAAGCACGAAGGCGCCGGCGCAGACCGAGCCGAGCGTCGCGCCCGCCGCATGGCGGGCCCTGAGCCAGTCGGCATACGGCGCGGCCGACTCTCGGGGGATCGGATCACCTAGGGTCGGAGGCAAGATGACCATGGCCGGTCCATTGCCAGGGCCGGGGTCGCTGTCGCCGGGCTCGCTGTCGAAGGTGCGGATGATCGTTTGGTTCGCCTCCTGCCACTGCCAATGGCTGACACGAAGCCTCAGCGCGTCCGGCGAGCGTTCGGCAGCCAGGCGGTTGGCCAGCTGGAAGAGATCGGTCAGCCCAAGAACAGCCGCTTCCTGAACGCCGGGATAAACAACGAGGCCGATTTCGACCGTATCGCGTGCCGCAACCATCTGTCAGTTTTGCCGTGTCAAATGTCTGTTTTGCCAATCGTCACCATGACGCCGTTGCAGTAGCTTGTCCACAGAAGGAAACGAACCTTCCCCCCAACAACTTCAGCTATCCACATCAAGGAGCACGATGATGAGCACATTCACCACCAAGGACGGCACCGAGATTTTCTACAAGGATTGGGGCACAGGCCAGCCAATCGTGTTCCACCACGGCTGGCCGCTCAGCGCCGATGACTGGGACAACCAGATGCTGTTCTTCCTCGACAAGGGCTATCGCGTCATCGCGCATGATCGGCGCGGGCATGGCCGCTCGACACAGACGGCGACCGGCAACGAGATGGACACATACGCTGCCGACGTCGCAGCCCTGGTTGCCCATCTGGATTTGAAGAATGCCGTTCACATCGGCCACTCGACCGGCGGCGGCGAGGTGGCGCGTTACGTTGCCCGCTACGGTGGCGAAGGACGCGTCGCCAAGGCGGTGCTGATCGGCGCGGTGCCGCCGATCATGGTCAAGACCGACAGCAACCCCGGCGGCCTGCCGATCGCGGTCTTCGATGGCTTCCGTGCCGCTCTGGTCGCCGACCGCGCCCAGTTCTACAGGGATGTGCCGGCCGGCCCGTTCTACGGTTTCAATCGCGAGGGCGCCAAGGTCTCGCAAGGGGCTGTCGATAATTGGTGGCGCCAGGGCATGATGGGCGGAGCCAAGGCTCACTACGACTGTATCAAGGCTTTTTCCGAAACCGACTTCACCGACGACCTGAAGAAGATCGATGTGCCCGTCCTGATCATGCATGGCGATGACGACCAGATCGTGCCGATCGCCGACTCCGCTTTGCTTGCAGCCAAGCTCGTGAAGCAGGGCACGCTCAAGGTCTACAAGGGCCTTCCGCACGGAATGTGCACCACCCACCCGGAGATCATCAATCCGGATCTCCTGGCGTTCATCCAAAGCTGACGCTCGGAGCTTCAGGCGGGCACGCTCGGAGATCCGGGCTGCCCGTCGGCCGCAGTCAGGCGCAGGTGCGCCGGCAGCACGGCCGATGATTGCGATGGATGAATGGTCGGAGTGGAGAGATTCGAACTCCCGACCCTCTGGTCCCAAACCAGATGCGCTACCAGGCTGCGCTACACTCCGAGTCCTTGCGGGCTATAGGGTTCCAGGCTTGGCTGCGCAACCCCTTAAAAGACGAAAACGGAACAAACGGCAGGCCCGGGCCGAGAGCGGAGCGGAAAATGCCAGCCAAGTCGCGCAACGGCTTCGCCGCAAACTGTTCAAGCTGGTGGCGGGGAACGGCGTTTTGCCAAGACCCTGGCGCGATCATTGTCGGTGGCCAGCCCCTGTCGAAGGGTGCTGCGGCAAGCATCGGCCTTGCCGCCGGCTGCATTGCGAAGTAATGACGGGAATACAGCGGCGGTGCCGCTGCACTTAGCAACGAGGTGGCCATGTCCGCGCGCATTTTCAGCCCAGCCAAAACCGCGATGCAGTCCGGCAAGGCCAAGACCGGCCACTGGGTGCTGGAATTCGATCCCGAGATGCGCAAGAAAATCGATCCGCTGATGGGCTACACCACGTCGGGTGACATGCGCAGCCAGATCAGGCTTACGTTCGACACCAGGGAAGAGGCGGTGGCCTATGCCGAAAAAGAGGGGCTGGCGTACCGTGTCGAGGAGCCGAAGGAATCCAAGCGCCGCCAGATTTCCTATGCGGAGAATTTCCGCTATGACCGCAGGACGCCTTGGACGCATTGACCCGGCAAATGCCGGGCAGCCGTCCCAGCGCATAGTTCAGTCGACCCTGGCGTCGGCCCAGCGGTCCCGTAGCTCAGCTGGATAGAGCACCGGCCTTCTAAGCCGATGGTCACAGGTTCGAATCCTGTCGGGATCGCCAATCTTTCAAGGTCCGTTCCGGACACATAGGTTACGGTTTGTGCCGCAAGACGCTCTTGGCCTTCTGTACGCTGGCCGGCTTGGTCAGCCAAAATGCGGTTCGGACCACCCGCCAAATCGAGGAATAGCGGGTGGTCCCTTATCAGCGCAGGAAGGGACGTAGCTGCGCAGATCTCAGTACGGCTCAGTTGGTCCTTAGCTAACGATCATTCCAATCGCCATAAAGGTGAAGGAGACCGCGAGGACCGGAGCGAGTAACCAGCGGGCTTGGTGGACCCTCTTTTCCATGGGCTCCTCCCGTAAACTCGCAGCTTGCAACGACCGCGAGCAACGGCGGTTCCGGATGGCGCAATATCCAGCCTATTGCGCGAACAGATGAGACTTAAGTCCTGTCTCATATAGGACCGAAGCCCACTCAAGGAACGTTTGCTGTTGCCTCAGGTTTGGTGAGCCTGACGCGAAGACGCCGTTTGGCGCAACAGAGCTCACACAAAGGAGGCACTTATGAGAATGCGTCTTTCCACTGCAGCCGCGGGATTTCTGCTGCTGGCAGGTATCGGCGCCGCTGCCGCTCAGGACGTCGTCATCGAGCCTGAGCAGGAGACCGTCATCAAGGAATATGTGAAGAAGCAGCCGCTCGCATCGGTGAAGGTCCCCGGGGTAGAGCTCAATATCGGCTCAACACTGCCCGAGACGGTAGAACTTCATGAAGTTCCCGACACCAAATACAGCTACGTGGTGGTCGACGACCGGACTGTTGTCGTTGATCCAGGCACACGCAAGATCATCAAAGTCATTGAATGACCATAGCAATTCCAGGAAACTGCGTAGCGGTTCTCCGTCCGGAATTGCGCAAAAACAAATACTTAGAGCGGTTCGGAGGTTCTAGAAAGAGCTGAACCGCTCTGGCGGCTAGGAGGAGATCCCGCCGTGCCGAAAGGCGCGGCGGGAGGCCGGCAAGGGAGGAATATGATCACCATGTTGAACCGTGAGATTGGAGCATCGCAGGCGCTTCGAAGGCGCATGACCAACCTCGACAAAAGGATGCGCGACGCGCGGATTACCGAGAATGAACTGAAGACTTTTCGAAAGGTCGCAGCCGTCATGGAGGACGGCAAGGGCAGAATCGATGCCGACGATTTGATTGCCGCATCCTTCGTCGCCGAGACGCTGGACTAACCAAGCCGCCCTTAAGCTCTCCAGAACGCGAGGCGCTGCAATGTCCCTCTCTCCCAGCCTTTTCTCTGTCGGTCTGACCTTCCAATGCCCGCAGTGCAATTTCACCGTCGTCAAGAACGGCAGTTGGTTTCAGGTCGTTTCCCATTACAAGTGCGAGGGATGCGGACGCGATATCCGGATCACCTATCCCGACAAGATTGCTATCTTCAGGAAGCACGAGCACTTGCTCACGACTCCACCGGGAGCACGGTAGATGCGGCAATAAGCTCGACCGCCGGGGGCCGAGCGCGCGAGGCGGGGAAGCCGGCGTTCGCCCCGATGGCGAGATCGGCACGCGCAAATACGTCGGCCAGGCTTTCATTAATTCCGGCCGCGGGCCGCGAGCGGCGCTGAAGATGCTTCCAAAAGCACGCCGGGCCGCCTCCGAAGGTTGTGAAGCGCCCACGGAATGGACCAAACCGGTCCCTGTAAGTGACAGATCGCGCCGGAGACATGGCGCGTGAATCCGTGTCGTTTTTCAGGTATCACCGATCGCTGCACGCCTCGCAGGTTAGATTCGCCGACGTCGCGGGCACTTCCTGTGCTTCATGCAATGTTCGCGGTGAGGGGGCGTTGGTGGACATATCCGCCAATGGCGGTCGGGCGGATCTGAACGGGGCTTTCCACGAATGACAACGATGGGCGCGGCGGCACTGCTGATCCTGATCCTGACCTATGCGGGCGTGGCCATCGGCAGGTTCCCCGGTCTGCGCCTCGATCGGGCAGGCATCGCGCTGCTCGGCGGTGCGGCGATGATCGCCATCGGCGCGCTCAGCCTGGACGAGGCCTACCGTGCCATCAATTTCGACACGATCACGCTGCTGCTCGGCATGATGATCGTCGTGGCCCATCTAAAAGTGTCGGGCGCTTTCCGCGCACTCGGCGCCATCGCCATCGAGCACGCGCATGCGCCGTTTATGCTGCTGGTGATGGTGACGCTGCTGACCGGCGTGCTGTCGGCGTTCCTGGTCAACGACGCTATCTGCCTGGTCATGGCGCCGATTGTCGTCCATGTCACCCGTGTCATCAACCGCAACCCAGTTCCCTACCTGATCGCCACCGCCACGGCGTCGAATTGCGGCAGCGTCGCTACCATCACCGGCAATCCGCAGAACATGGTCATCGGCGCGCTGTCGGGAATTTCCTATCCGGCCTTCTCGGCGGCTCTGGCGCCGGTCGCCCTGTTCGGCCTCGTCGCCGTCATCGTCATCGTGCGCATCGTCTATCGCGCAGAATTCGCTCGCAAGGCCGAACTCAGCCCCGAAGTTTATCGCGGCCGCATGCTGCCGGGACAGGTGCTGAAGGCGGCAGTCGTCTGCATCGGACTGGCGATCGCCTTCTTCGCAGGCGTGCCGGTCGCCAAGGCGGCGCTCGTCGGCGGCGCCATTCTTCTGGTCACCCGCGCCATCAAGCCGGCGCGCATCTACCGCGAAATCGACGGGCCGCTGCTGTTCATGTTCGCCGGCCTGTTCATCGTCGTCGCCGGCGCCGAGAAGGCGCTGCTCAGCCCCGACATCATCGCCTCGGCAAAGAACCTCGGGCTGGACGATGTCTGGCGGCTGTCCGGCTTCACCGCGGTGTTGTCCAACATCATGAGCAACGTTCCGGCCGTGCTGGCGCTGCGGCCGTTCATACCCGGTCTGGAAAACCCCGAGCGCGCCTGGCTGGTCGTCGCGATGAGCTCGACGCTGGCCGGCAATTTCACGCTGCTCGGTTCGGTCGCCAATTTGATTGTCGCCGAGCACGCGCGGGTCTCCGGCAAACCACTATCGTTCGCCGCCTTCTTCAAGGTAGGCCTGCCGCTGACGCTGGTCACGCTGCTGGCCGGGACTGCATGGCTGGCTTTCGGGCTTTAGCCGGCACGGATAGTTCCGGCAGCATTATGAACGCATCGTCAGACGCTGTTTTTGGATCTCGCCCGAACGAGCATCGCCGCAGCCCGGCCGGCTGCTTCGATATAATCAGGGTTGCGGTGGATCAACATGATCGAGAAGGCGCCGTCCATGAGAAGTACGATTTCGCGCGCTAGCGCCTGCGGTTCCAAAATGCCGCGGCCTGACATTTCGCCGGCCAGCCATTTTTCGAAATTCGCCTTGTGTCGCGCCCCGACCTTGATCGCCGGATGTCCGGGCAAGGCGGCGAGTTCCGCGGCCGTTCGCAGGAAACCGCATCCTTTCCATCTGGGGTGGCGCGCCACGCGTGCCAGATTGGTGAAGATCGCTTCGACCTTGCGATCGGGGCCGCCTTCGGCGGTGTCGAACCAGCCGGCCATCTGCTTCAGGTTTGGCTGGTCGCGGCCATCGAGATAAGCCGCGACTAGGTCGTCCTTGCTCTTGAAATGATAGTAAAGCGTGCGCTTGGTGAGGCCTGCCTTTTCAGCGACTGCATCGACGCTGACACGGCCAATCCCTTCGGCATAAAAGAGCTTCATCGCGGCATCGACAATGCGTTTGCGGGTAGGGCTGGGCGCTTGCGGCATAGAGTGAAGTATACTGACTAGTGAATATACAAGCAATCGAAAGCCTGATCCTTTCCTGCCCAGCCATAGCGGAAAGGAAGCCAATGACTGGACTTGTCCTGAGCGAGGTTCGCGACGGAGTTGCCGTCCTGACCCTCAATCGCCCTGAAAAACTCAACGCGCTGAACTACGCCCTGATCGATCGCTTGCTGGCCATCCTCGACGCCATCGAGGTCGATGGCTCTATCCGCGCAGTCATCCTCACCGGCGCAGGCGAGCGGGCGTTCTCGGCAGGCGGCGACATCCACGAATTCTCGGCAAGCGTGGCGCTTGGCGCCGATGTCGCCTTGCGCGATTTCGTCATGCGCGGGCAGCGATTGACGGCACGGCTGGAAGCCTTCCGCAAGCCCGTCATCGCCGCAGTCAACGGCCTTGCCTTCGGCGGAGGTTGCGAGATCACCGAGGCCGTGCCGCTCGCAATCGCCAGCGAGCGTGCCTCGTTCGCCAAGCCCGAAATCAATCTCGCCATGCCGCCGACCTTCGGCGGAACGCAGCGCCTGCCGAGACTGGCAGGGCGCAAGCACGCGCTTGAATTGCTGCTGACAGGCGAAGCGTTCTCGCCGCAACGCGCGCTCGAACTAGGCCTCGTCAACCAAGTGGTGCCACACGACGACCTGATGCCGGCCGCTCTCGAACTGGCTCGGCGGATATCCCGGCACTCGCAACTGGCGGTCGCCAGTATCCTCACCGCGGTAACGCGCGGCCTCAACCAGTCCATCGCGGAAGGGTTGCTGGTTGAAGCCGAACAGTTCGCCCGCATGGCCCCGACCGCTGATCTGCGCGAAGGGCTCGATGCCTGGATCGCGCGCCGCAAGCCGACCTATTCCGGCTCGTGGTCGCGCATTGCTGCGGGCGAGTGAAGCGCAAAGGGACTGTGATCTCGCTGGAGCCGGTTCCGGAGATAGTTGAGGCGTTCGATTGCGGAGGACTATTTGGCGCGGGTGGGCCAGAACGCCCAGATCAGCAAAGCCGCCAAAGCCAGCCAGAGCGCCACGACAAAGAACATTCCCGTCCTGCTTTGCGGGCGTCTTTCGAGCGCGGCAGCCCGCGCCCGAAACTCGTCCATTAGCGGCGGCGGAATAAGCTTTATCGCCAGGATTACGCCGAGCGGCACGATGATCAGGTCGTCGAGATAGCCGAGCACCGGGATGAAATCCGGGATCAGGTCGATTGGGGAAAGCGCATAGGCGGCCACCATCCCCGCCACGAGTTTCGCGGACCAGGGCACCCGAGGGTCACGCGCGGCGAACCACAGGGCGATGACATCAAGCCTGATGTCGCGCGCCCGGCGCTTTGCCGTTTCCAGCCATGCTTTCATAGGATTGTTTTAACATAGATTGTCGAGCGGCGGTTGCTGTCCATGACCGTGCGCTGTGGGAAACCTACGACGCCGCCCGCGCTGTCCTGTTCGCCGCGACGCAAACCGGCGAACCCGCCTCGCTACCAGGTGGCTTGACGCTGCCGCGCCGCCCTGTGCGCACAGGGCGGTCTCCCCTGGCATGGCTACGGCGACGTTACCGTCAGATGGCCTTTCATGTTGGGATGGAAGCGGCAGAAATAGTCGACCGAACCCGCCGTCTTCAGCGTCAGGCTCGCCGCCTTCTTCGGCGGGATCATCACCTCCCAGCCGCCTTTGAGAGTCGCCGTGTGGGCGAACACGTCCTTGTTGACCCACTCGATCGTGTCGCCGACCTTCGCCTCGATGCTTGCGGGCGAAAATACAAGCTTCTCGATCGTCACCTCAATCGTGTCGGCCTTGGCTGGTGCGGCCCCAATGGTTAGCGCCCAAGCAACCCACAGATGCCGTTTCGACGCCGTCGGTGCTGTTCTCATTTCAGTCTGCCGGCGACATGTTCGGCATGCTGTTCATGGCCCTGGAATAGCTTCAGGCCGGTCTCCAGCAGGCTCTTCAGTTCGGCATTCTCGGCCGCGGGGATCAGCAGGGTTTCGAGCGCGCCGTTGACCTGCCTATGGTAGGCAACCTCGTGGTCGACATAAGCCTTGTCGAAGGCGGCGCCGTCGAGTTTGGCGAGCTTCGCCTGTTCCTCGGCTGCCGCCTTGGTCAGCGCCTTGCTGGTGGCGTTGTCCTCCGGGGTCACGTTGAGCTTCTTGATCAGGTCAAGCGCTTGTTTGTTTACGGCTTCATGGTCTCGCACCATATCTTTGGCGAAATCTACAACCTCTTTGTTCTTCGATTTCTCCAGCGCTTGTTTGGCTGCCTCGATGTCAAGCACGCCAGCTGTGTAGGCGATGTGCGCGATCTGCGGGTCGGTCGGCTTGTCGGCGGCTTGCGCCAAGGGCGCCGCGCTGAGCAGGAAAAGCGCTGCCAGTGCGGTGGTCGATCGAATAAACATGACGTTCTCCTTCGCCGGATGCGGCTGGCTCCGGGCATTTTCAGTTGACGATGATTGGATGCTGGGCGGGGGCAAACGTTCCCGGGAATCGAAAAATCAGTCTATAAAGCCAAGCCGCTGCATCACCGCGGCGGTCAGCCGTTCACACCGGCGGCCGGCGAAGGGGAAGGCATTGAGCAGCACCGGGCCGATCTGATCGTCCAGCGCCTGGCGCACGAGGGCGCGGGCGCGGTGCAGGCGGCTCTTGACGGTTTCGGGCCGCACATCAAGCAATTCGGCGGTCTCCTCAATGCTGAGACCCTCGATCACCCGCGCCACGAACACTGTCCGGTACACGTCGGGAAGCCGATCGGTCGCCCGTTGGACAAGCTCGAGGATTTGCCGTTGCGCCATTGTCCGCTCCGGATCGTCGCTGGGATCGAGGGGAAATTTGATGATTTCGGCGTGTGGAGTTTGCGGCAGGGCTACCGTTCGCCGTCTTTTGCGCAAGCGCCCAAGCGCCTCGTTGATGACGATGCGCGACAGCCATGTGGCGAGCGAGGATTCGCCGCGAAAATCCCCGAGATGGGCAAAGGCCCTGACATAGGCCTCCTGTACGATGTCCTCAGCCTCACTGTCGTTGCGGACGATGCTGCGGGCGATACGATAGAGTCGCTGGTTGTGCATCTTGATAATCGTGCGGAAGGCTCCGCCCTCGCGCGCCAGCGCGCGGTCGACAAGCTGCATCTCGTCAGCTGCGGCAGGCACGACCGTCAAGACAGCAGACATGACCGGTTTCCTCATCGCAAGCCAATCTCCTGACCGAAGCAAATCCTCCGATCGAAGCAGTGGACGGTCTAGCCGAGAAAAGGTTCCCGAATATTTTTCCCGGCGGCCGGCACCGATTACGCTGCCGCTTCCGCCAACGCCTTGTCGCCAGCTTGCGCGCGTGCCGTTGCGGCCAGCAGATCGGTCTGCGTAATCAGGCCGAGGATGTGCTGGTTGTCGTCTACGATGACGACGGCGTGGCTGCGGCCGTCGGTAAGCACCGGCAGGAGGCCCATGGCCGGCGCGCTCGCCGAGGCGGTCGCCGCTGTCGATGTCACGCTTTTTACGGTCTCCGCCGCTCGCGTCAGTTCTCGAAGCCCGACGGCGCCGACCAGCCTTGCTTCTCTATCGACGACCGGCAGCGTGCGGATGTTATGCTCGAGCAGCAAATGACGAGCGTCCTCTGCGCGAGCGTTTTCATCGATCGAAATCACATCGCGCGACATGATGTCCCCGCACAGCAAGGTCCGGTGCGTGCGCACCATCGCCTGCAATTCGACTTGCCGCAGCAGTCGTTCGATATCGTTGCGGTCGATATCGAAGGTCTCCTCCAGCGCGCCGAGTGCGGCATCGATATCCTCCGGCCGGAAGCCGACTCGCTCCCGCGCTGGCGGGTCGATGGTTCCATGCGTGCTCTTGGGGGCAGGGGCCGGCACGTGGGGATAGTTGCGTCTCGACAGCCGGTGGAAGCCGTAGCCGAGCGCCACAAGCACGACGGAGTTCAGCGCCACTGGCACGAACGGAAACAGGAAACCCGCACTGATGACGGCCGGGCCGCCGAACACCGCCGTCAGAGCCGCCGCGCCGCCCGGCGGATGCAGGCAGCGTGTGAACGACATCGCGGCGATGGCAAGCGCAACGGCAATGCCCGTGGCAAGGACGGGCTCATGCACGAAGTGCGCCACGATCACGCCGACGAGCGCCGATATCGTGTTGCCGCCGATGATCGACCAGGGTTGCGCCAGCGGGCTCGCCGGCACTGCGAACAAAAGCACGGCCGAGGCACCCATCGGCGCCACGAGCAGCGGCACATGCGGACCGCTGCCGAGCACAAGGCCACCGATCGCGCCGGTCAGCGCGATGCCGATCGTCGCACCGAAACAGGCGATCATGCGCTCGCGCAGTGTCGCGCCGGCCAGTATGGGAGAAAAAAGACGAAAGGCCATGGGTGCTCTGGGGTTTATCCCACTCTTGGGTTGAACCCTGAGGAGTGTTGAACTTTGAAACGCCTTCCAATGACGCCGGACGGCTAAGTTCGAAAGCCAAACGAATCCGAGAAATAGCGGATTTGGGAAATATTGTTGCGCTCGGATAGATCAGGCGAGGTTCCGGGCCGCCAGCCGGAGCAGCCATGCAGTGTGATCCGGCTAATCTTTTCAAGAGGTTGAGCGCGTTCTCTGAATCGGTTTTGGAAGCTCGCCACCCTCGCTCAACCCGCCGCCGCGGCGAGACCGCGCGCAAGGTCGGCCTTGAGGTCATCGACATCCTCGAGCCCGATCTGCAGGCGCACCAGCGGGCCTTCGTAAGGGCCTTTGGCGACGACGCGGTCGCCGAGGAAGACCGGCACCGCAAGGCTCTCATAGCCGCCCCAGGAATAGCCGAGGCCGAAAATCTCAAGCGCGTCGAGGAAGGCATGCTGCTGTTTTTGGCCGCCGCCCTTGAGCACGATCGAGAAAATGCCGCTCGAGCCGCAAAAGTCGCGCTTCCAGAGATCATGGTCGGGATGGCTGGGGAGAGCGGGATGCAGCACGCGCGCCACGCCCGGTTGGCCCTCCAGCCAGCCGGCGATATCAAGTGCGCTGCGCTGATGCTGGTCGAGGCGCACGCCCATCGTGCGCAGGCCGCGCAGCACCTGGTAGACATCGTCCGGTCCGGCGCAGCAGCCCATCGTGTAGAAGGTCTCGCAAAGCTGTTTCCAGCACGCCTTGTTGGCCGATACCGTGCCGAGCAGCACGTCGGAATGGCCCGCCGGATATTTCGTCGCCGCATGGATCGAGATATCGACGCCGTGGTCGAGCGGACGGAAGTAGAGCGGCGTCGCCCAGGTGTTGTCCATCATGACGATCGCGCCGGCTGCGTGTGCGGCGCGGGCGATGGCCGGTATGTCCTGAACTTCGAAGGTATTGGAGGCCGGCGATTCGGTGAACACGACCCTGGTGTTGGACTTGATCAGCGCCGCTATACCGGCACCGGCGTGCGGATCGTAATACTCGACGTCAACGCCCAGGCGCTTCAGCATCGTGTCGGCGAAATTGCGGGTCGGATGATAGACGGAATCGACGATCAGGACATGGTCGCCCGCCGAAAGGAAAGCCAGCAGCGGCACCGTCACCGCCGCCAGGCCGGATGGCACTATGATCGTGCCGGCCGAGCCTTCCAGCCCATCAATGGCGCTTGCAAGGGCGTCGGTGGTCGGCGTGCCGCGCGTGCCGTAGGTGTATTTCTGGCCGCGGCCCGCCATCGTCGCAGCGTTAGGATAGAGCACGGTCGAGGCATGCACGACCGGGGGATTGACGAAGCCGAAATAGTCGCGCGGATTGTTGCCCGAGTGGGCAAGCCGCGTGTTGATGCCCAATTCGTTGCTGTCTTTTGTCATTGCGCTTCGCCTCTGGTGAAGCGCTAGCCATAGTGCGGTGGCATTGGCCGCGCAACCGTTCGCCATCCGCCAGCCGGCGGACTTTGGGTGTGCCAATTGCCCCCCATGACAACTCGGCAATGCGCAACCTTCGGAAGGCGGTTTCGAAGGGCCAACCCCAGTTTTGCACCGACCGGATCTGCCGGCTTCGTTCGCACTATTGACTAATTTCCAGGCGCGTTTGTCTGCAATTCGGGCATTTCCGGCAATTGGTTTTCGAACTCTTTCGGTTTCGGTCATTTTCCTTGACCTCACAGGAATAATCGCCTTCGATGCAGTTTGTGAATGGGAGGCAGCGCGTCGGTTGCGATGCGGGGGTTCCGGGAATGGGCCGGAACGCGAAGCTGCGTTCACACGGGAAAAAAGTCAGGTTCGCCTGAAAAAACAGAAAAGGGTCTGTGGGTTATGAAACACATTGCAATCGGCATTCTGGGCGCCGCCGCGCTTGGATTGGCGGCTTCGGCCGCGTCGGCGGCCACGCTCGACGATGTCAAGGCCAAGGGCTTCATCCAATGCGGCGTCTCGACCGGTCTGGCCGGCTTCTCGGCACCCGACGACAAGGGTGACTGGCAAGGCATCGATGCGGATTTCTGCCGCGCTGTCGCGGCGGCCGTCTTCGGTGATGGCAGCAAAGTCAAGTTCACGCCACTCAGCGCCAAGGAGCGGTTTACCGCGCTGCAGTCTGGCGAGATCGACATCCTGTCGCGCAACACCACCTGGACCATCAACCGCGACACGGCACTTGGCCTGAATTTCATTGGCGTCACCTACTATGACGGCCAGGGGTTCATGATCAATGCCAAGAAGCTGCCGGGCGTGAATTCCGCGCTGCAGCTTTCGGGCGCGGCGGTCTGCGTGCAGAGCGGCACCACGACCGAGCTCAACCTTGCCGACTATTTCAAGTCGAACAAGATGGAATATAACCCGGTCGTCTTCGAAAAGCTGGAAGAGGTCAACGCCGCCTATGACGCCGGCCGCTGTGACGTCTACACCACCGACCAGTCGGGCCTCTACGGCATCCGGCTGACGCTGGGCGCGCCGGCCGACCACGTGGTGCTGCCCGAGATCATCTCCAAGGAACCGCTCGGACCGGCCGTGCGTCAGGGCGACGACCAATGGTACCATATCGTCAAGTGGACCTACTTCGCGCTGCTGCAGGCCGAGGAACTCGGCATCACCAAAGCCAATGTCGATGAGATGAAGAACTCGGACAATCCCGAGATCAAGCGCGTGCTCGGCGAGGAGGCCGACACCAAGATCGGCACCGATCTCGGCGTCTCCAACGACTGGGTTGTCAACATCGTCAAGGCCGTCGGCAATTACGGCGAAATGTTCGAGCGCAATGTCGGTTCGGGCAGCCCGCTCAAGATCGCCCGCGGCATCAACGCGCTGTGGACCAAGGGCGGCCTGCAATACGCTCCGCCGATCCGCTGATCGAGATGTGATCCGGAAGGCAGCTTCCTGCCTTCCGGTTTCTCTTTCCAGGGATGGTCGAAATGGCATCGCAGGAAATTCTTCGCGAGGAGCCAAGCCGCGGTTCCTTCATCAACGATCCGAGGGTCCGCGGCATCGTCTTCCAGGCGCTGGTTATCATCGTACTGGCGGCGTTGGTCTGGTGGATCGCCCATAACGTCATTGCCAATCTGACGCGCCTGCGCATCGCATCCGGCTTCGGCTTCCTCAGTGGTCGCGCCGGCTTCGACATCAGTGAGAGCGCGATCGCTTACTCGTCGGATTCGACCTATGGCCGCGCCATTTTGGTCGGCTTCATCAACACGGTGATCGTTGCCGTCGTCGGCATTATCACCGCGACCATTATCGGCTTTATCATCGGCATCGGCAGGCTTTCGAACAATTGGCTGATCAGGAAGATCTGCACGGTCTATGTCGAAGTCTTCCGCAACATCCCGCCGCTGCTGGTCATCTTTTTCTGGTATTCCGGCGTGCTTGCCGTGCTGCCGGCGCCGCGCGAGAGCATCCATTTGCCGTTCGGCTCCTTTCTCAACCAACGGGGCTTCTATTTTCCGCGCGCCATGTGGGGCGATGGCTCCTGGCTGATCCTTGTTGCTTTGCTTCTCGGCATCGCCATGGCGTGGTTCGTCGCCCGCAAGGCACGACAGCGGCAGATGGCGACCGGCCAGCAATTCCCGGTGTTCTGGACATCCATGGCGCTGATCGTCGGCCTGCCGTTGCTGGCCTATGCGCTGAGCGGCTTCCCGTTGAGCTTCGATTATCCAAAGCAATCGACGTTCAATCTGACCGGCGGCTTTCAGGTCAGGCCGGAGTTCCTGTCGCTTTATCTGGCGCTGTCCTGCTATACGGCCGCCTTCATCGCCGAGATCGTGCGCGCCGGCATCAGGGGCGTCAGCAAAGGCCAGACCGAGGCGGCCGGTGCGCTCGGACTGCGGCCGGGATCGATCCTGCGGCTTGTCGTCATTCCGCAAGCCATGCGCATCGTCATTCCGCCGCTGACCAGCCAATATCTCAACCTGACCAAGAACTCCTCGCTGGCCATCGCCATCGGCTATCCGGACCTGACCGCGATCGCCGGAACGGTGCTGAACCAGACCGGCCAGGCGGTCGAGGGCGTGGTGATCATGATGGCCGTCTATCTGGCGCTCAGCTTGCTGACTTCGGCGGTCATGAACGTGGTCAATGCCAGGATGGCGCTGGTGGAGAGGTAGGGCCATGCAGGAACACGACCTTTCCTTCATCCGCGCCGAAATGGTGCTGGCGCAGCCGGCGCCGCCAAGCGAGCGTGGTCTGGGCGCCTGGATCCGCAAGAACCTGATCGCGTCGACCGGCGACACCATCCTGACCATCATCGGCATCGTGCTGGTGGCGATGCTCCTGCCGCAAGTCATCAACTGGGCCTTCATCAACGCCCAGTGGACGGGACCGAACCGCACGGTCTGCGCCACGGTGGCGCAAGGCGGCATCCAGCCGGACGGCTGGTCCGGCGCCTGCTGGGCCTTCGTCAACGCCAAGTTCGGCCAGTTCATGCTCGGCCGTTATCCCTTGGAGGAGCGCTGGCGGCCGATCCTGGTCGCCATCCTGTTTGTGGCGCTTCTGGTGCCGCTGCTCATCCCGAAGGTGCCGCGCAAGGGGCTGAACGCCATTCTTCTCTTTGGCGCGCTGCCGGTGGTTGCCTTCATCCTGCTGGTCGGGGGCATGTTCGGCCTGCCGCATGTCGAAACCTCGCTGTGGGGCGGGCTGCTGGTGACGCTCAGCCTGTCCTTCGTCGGCATTGCCGTGTCGCTGCCGGTCGGCATCGTGCTGGCGCTCGGCCGGCGCTCGAAGATGCCGATCATCAAGACGCTGTGCGTGGTCTTCATCGAGACGGTGCGCGGCATCCCGCTGATCACCGTGCTGTTCTTTGCCAGCGTCATGCTGCCGCTGTTCCTGCCGGCCGGTGTCAGCTTCGACAAATTCCTCAGGGCATTGATCGGCGTATCGCTGTTTGCAGCCGCCTACATGGCAGAAGTGATACGCGGCGGTCTGCAGGCTATCCCCAAAGGTCAGTATGAAGGCGCCGATTCGCTCGGCCTCGGCTACTGGCAGAAGATGGGCCTGATCGTGCTGCCGCAGGCGCTGAAGCTGGTCATTCCGGGCATCGTCAACACTTTCATCGGCATGTTCAAGGACACCAGCCTGGTCATCATCATCTCGATGTTCGACCTGCTCGGCATCGTCAAACAGAATTTCTCCGACGCCAATTGGGCGACGGCGCAGACGGCCAGGTCCGGCCTGGTGTTTGCCGCCTTCGTCTTTTGGCTGTTCTGTTTCGGCATGTCACGCTATTCGATGTTCACGGAACGTCGGCTCGACACCAGCTACAAACGCTAAGAACAAAAAAGGGAACCCTCCATGTCCACAGAAAATGCGGTCAGCGCGGAAGAGATCAAGGTCAATGCCGCCAAGATGCAGGTTTCCACCACCGATGTCGCCATCGACATCATCGCCATGCATAAATGGTACGGCGAATTCCATGTGCTGAAGGACATCAACCTGAAGGTGATGCGCGGCGAGCGCATCGTCATCTGCGGCCCGTCGGGCTCCGGAAAATCGACGATGATCCGCTGCATCAACCGCCTGGAGGAGCACCAGAAGGGCAAGATTATCGTCGACGGCAAGGAATTGACCAATGATCTGAAGAAGATCGACGAAGTGCGCCGCGAGGTCGGCATGGTGTTCCAGCACTTCAACCTGTTCCCGCATTTGACCATCCTGGAAAACTGCACGCTGGCGCCGATCTGGGTACGCAAGACTCCGAAGAAGCAGGCCGAGGAAATCGCCATGCACTTCCTCACGCGCGTCAAAATCCCGGAACAGGCCAACAAATATCCCGGCCAGCTTTCCGGCGGCCAGCAGCAGCGCGTGGCCATCGCCCGCTCGCTGTGCATGAACCCGCGTATCATGCTGTTCGATGAGCCGACCTCGGCGCTCGATCCGGAGATGATCAAGGAAGTGCTGGAGACGATGGTCGGCCTTGCCGAAGAGGGCATGACCATGCTCTGCGTCACCCACGAGATGGGTTTTGCGCGCAAGGTCGCCAATCGGGTGATCTTCATGGACCAGGGCCAGATCGTCGAGCAGAACACGCCGGCCGAGTTCTTCGACCATCCGCGCCACGAGCGCACGAAACTGTTCCTGTCGCAGATCCTGCACTGATCGCTCTCATCCAAATCAGAAGAGCCCGGCCGAAACCCGGCCGGGCTCTTCTGCGTCTGAGTTGTCAGCCGGCGGTCGCGCCCCGGCTGCAAGGCTGGGGCTCATGAAGAAGCTGTCCCTCATGAAAAGGTTTGGGCGTTTCCTCGCCATTCTGGTGGTGGCGATCGTGCTCGCCGTGATGCTGGGCACGTTCATTCCACGGCCCCTCTTGCCGGCGGCCGCCGCCGATCCCGCCGCCACCCGTCGAATCCTGGTGCTGAAAAATCCGATCCACACCGATATTGCCATCCCAGTCGATGACGATGTGCGCCAGCGCTTCAATTTCCTGGTCGATGGCGGCATCCCGGTCGACATGGCTGACGTCCGCTACATCGTCTTTGGCTGGGGAGGCCGCGCTTTTTATCTGGAGACGCCGACCTGGTCGGAACTCAAGGCCGGGCCGGTGATGAAGGCGCTGACCCTTGACGCTTCGGTCATGCATGTCGATGTCGCCGGCGACATTGTCGAGCCGCATCCTGACGTCGCCGGCTTCGATATCGGCGAGGAGCGTTTTGCAGCACTGCTCGACTTCATCGCCGCGAGTTTCCAGCAAGGGCCGAACGGCCCAGTGCCGATCGAGAATGCTGCCTATTCCAGGTTCGACCGCTTCTTCGAAGCCAACGGCCATTTCAATGCGCTGGTCGGCTGCAACACCTGGACCGCGGCTGCCCTGCGCATTGCGGGCCTGCGGACAGGCTGGTGGAACCCGCTGCCGGCCTCGCTGGACCTGTCGATGCAGATTTATAATTGATGCTTGGCGCTATTGGCCGCCGACTTCCGGCGTCCGCCAGCCATAGAGCCAGTCAAGATCGGCCGCGAGCTTTTCCGGCGAGCGCAGCTTCAGGAACAGGTTGCGCGCGACCGCCACCGGCCCCGAGGCATGCCAGGCGAGGCGGTTGAGCGCACCACGGCGGGCGACCTTGGCGATGCGCGGCCGCCGCACCTTTTCCCAGGCGGCAAGCGCCTGCCAAGGATCGGCGGGCGAGGCGGCGACAAAGCCGGCAAGGGTTGCGGCATCCTCGATCGCCATCGCCGCGCCCTGCGCCGCAAACGGCGTCATCGCATGCGCTGCATCACCGATCAGCGCGATGCCGGCGGGCGTCGTCCATAGCTGGGCCTGGTCGACCGTATGGATCGGCCATGCGGTCCACGGGCCGGCATCCTCGACAAGCCGGGCCAGTGCTGCCGCCGTGCCACGCATGGCGCCGGCGAGGATTTCGGGATCGGCGCGACCTGACCAGCCCTCAGTGATGATCTCGCCCCTGGTGAAGGCAGCCAGGTTGAACGCCGCACCGTTGCTGACCGGATAGGCGACGAGGTGGAAGCCGGGATGCAGGAAGGTGGTCACGCAATCGGCGGCGCCGAACGCCGCAAAAGCTTCGCCCGCGGCACTGTCTGCGCTGATCGTAGCGCGCCAGGCAAGCTCGCCCGAAAACCGGCTTCTGGCCGCAAACCCGCCAAAAGCGCGGACCGCCGACCACACGCCATCGGCGCCGATCAGCAGAAAGCCATCGGCTTCGACGGTCTTGCCGGCAATCTCGACTTTTGCCGTGGTATGGCGCGGTCCTGCGGCGACGTCGCCGACGCGCGCGCCGGTGACGAGACTGATATCAGGTTGTTCGGCAAGGCGCGCCATCAGCGCGTCTTGCAGATCAGCCCGATGAGCGACGAGATAGGGCGCCTGCCAGCGCCTTTCGGCCGCTTCGCCAAGCGGCACTCGCGCCAGCTCGCGCAGCGTGGCGGCGTCCTTGAGCACGACCGCCTCCGGCCGCACCGTCGCCGGCCGCAGCCGCTCGAGCACACCGAACTGGCGAAGGATGCGCGTCGCGTTGGGCGAGAGCTGGATGCCGGCGCCGGCCGCTTCCAGGCGCGGCGCCTGTTCGAACAGCCGCACCAGATAGCCGCGCTCGGAAAATGCCAGCGCCGCAGTCAGTCCGGCGACGCCGGCTCCGGCGATGACGACCTGCCGGGACCGGGTGTCGTCCATGGAGATGGCGTGCGCGTCAGGCGGCCTGGTCGATATAGTGGCATCCCGCAGGCTGCGTTTCCGTTGCCTTCAGCTTTGGCGAATAGCGAAAAAGCGTCGAGCAATAGGGACAGACTTTTTCATTGTCGTCGCCCATGTCGAGAAACACATGCGGATGGTCGAAAGGCGGATTTGCGCCGGTGCACATGAATTCCTTGACGCCGATGTCGATCGCAGCATAGCCCGCATCGTTCTGGAAATGGGGAATGGAACCGCCTGCCATCGTCGTCTCCTACATCTGCCGCATGACCCGGATCATGCGTAAAATCAAAATTCCACGGCGGCACTTGCGCGTCCAAGAACGTACCGCGCTGTAGCCTGGATTGCATCTGGATCATAACCGGTCTCTTTGCAAGATCGATGAAATCAAACTGTCGTAAAAGCCTGTCACAGGATAAGCTAAGCCGGTTAAGGCATGGCCGCGAAAATCGAATTCGGTTTCGTCGGGGATCATGCGTAGCTTAAAAGTGGTAGAGCGTCCTTTGCGTATCCGGAATGACGCGCGACGCTGTGGCCAGCGGGTGCGAAACGAGCAGGAACCATGAACGAACTAAAGCCGGTGCAGAGCGAATTCACCACTGTCGAGGTGGCGAGCCCAGAGGGCGGCAACCCGGACCGCTTCGTCAACCGCGAGTTTTCTTGGCTGCAATTCAATCGCCGCGTCCTCGAGGAATCGCTGAACGCCAATCATCCGCTGCTCGAGCGTGTCCGCTTCCTGTCGATTTCGGCCGCCAATCTCGACGAGTTCTTCATGGTCCGTGTCGCGGGTCTCGCCGGCCAGGTCCGCGAAGGCATCACGCTGAAGAGCCCGGACGGCCGCACCCCCGAACAGCAGCTGGAACAGTTGCTGCGCGAGGTCGAGCGTCTGCAGGAAGATCAGCAGAAAAGCCTTTCCGCGCTGATGCTGCTGCTCGACAAGGAAGGCATCGAGAGCATCAGCCGCGATGCGCTGACCAAGGATGAGAAGACCTGGCTCGAGGATCATTTCCAGGAGCAGGTGTTTCCGGTGCTGACGCCGCTATCGATCGATCCGGCGCATCCGTTCCCGTTCATTCCCAATCTCGGCTTCTCGATGGCCCTGCAACTGCGCCATCGCAGAAATGGCGAGGAGATGAGTGCGCTGTTGCGTCTGCCGGTGGCGCTGAAGCGCTTCATCCGCTTGCCCGACCGCAAGCACCATATCCGCTTCATTCCGCTGGAAGAGGCGGTCGGCCTCTATATCGGCAAGCTGTTCCCCGGCTACGAAGTCAAGGGCTCCGGCACGTTCCGCATCATCCGCGACAGTGACATCGAGGTCGAGGAGGAGTCCGAGGATCTCGTGCGCCTGTTCGAGACGGCGCTGAAGCGCCGCCGCCGCGGCTCGGTCATCCGGATCGAATTCGACAAGCTGATGCCGCCCGAACTGCGCGACTTCGTCGCCGGCGAACTTGGCGTCTCATCGAGCCGTATCAGCGTGCTTACCGGTCCGTTGGCACTCAGCCAGATTTCAGAGATCGTCGCCATCACCCGCGACGATCTCAAATTCAGGCCCTATAACCCGCGCTTTCCCGAACGTATCCGCGAGCACGGCGGTGACTGTTTCGCCGCCATTCGCGAGAAGGACATTATCGTCCATCACCCCTACGAATCTTTCGACGTGGTAGTGCAGTTCCTGCGCCAGGCGATGGCCGATCCGGAAGTGGTGGCGATCAAGCAGACGCTCTATCGCACCTCGAACGACAGCCCGATCGTGCGCGCTTTGGTTGACGCCGCAGAGGCTGGCAAATCGGTTACGGCGCTGGTCGAGCTCAAGGCGCGTTTCGACGAGGAAGCCAACATCCGCTGGGCGCGCGACCTCGAGCGCGCCGGCGTTCAGGTCGTCTTCGGCTTCCTCGAACTGAAGACCCATGCGAAAATGTCGCTGGTGGTGCGGCGCGAGGACGGCAAGCTGCGCAACTACGTGCATCTCGGCACCGGCAACTACCACCCGGTCACCGCGCGCATCTACACCGACCTGTCGTTCTTCACCACCGATCCGACGATCGCCCGCGATGTCGCCCAGTTGTTCAACTTCATCACCGGCTACGCCGAGCCGGCCGAGGAGATGCGGCTGGCCATCTCGCCCTTCACGCTGCGCAAGCGCATCCTCAAGCACATTTCGGACGAGATCGCCCATGCGCTGGAGGGCAGGCCGGCCCGCATCTGGATGAAGATGAATTCACTGGTCGACCCGATCATCATCGACGCGCTCTATGACGCCAGCCGCGCCGGCGTCGAGATCGATCTCGTCGTGCGCGGCATCTGCTGCCTGAGGCCTCAGGTGCCGGGTCTGTCGGAGAACATAAGGGTCAAGTCGATCGTCGGCCGCTTCCTCGAACACAGCCGCATCTACTGTTTCGGCAACGGCCATGGGCTGCCGTCAGACGGAGCTGTCGTCTACATCTCATCGGCCGATTTGATGCCGCGCAATCTCGATCGCCGCGTCGAGACCATGGTGCCGATCACCAATCCAACTGTGCATGAACAGGTTCTCGGCCAGATCATGCTGGGCAACATCATGGACAACCAGCAAAGTTTCGACGTATTGGCTGACGGAACCTCCCGGCGCGCCGTGCTTGAGGAGGGCGAGGAACCGTTCAACGCGCAGGAATATTTCATGACCAATCCGAGCCTTTCGGGACGGGGCGATGCGCTGAAATCGCATGCGCCCAAGCGCATCGCGCAGTTCAAGCGCCGCAAGAAAAACGGCGCAGCGTCCGGCTGATGATTTCAACGTCCCAGGGCCGGCTTCAGGACCGCCGACCGCTGTCCATCATCGACATCGGGTCGAACTCGATCCGTCTTGTCGTCTATGAAGGGTTGTCGCGCTCGCCGACTACGCTGTTCAACGAAAAGATGCTGGCTGGCCTGGGTCGCGGCATCGTTTCGACCGGAAAGCTCGACCCCGAGGCGGTGACCCGCTCGATGGACGAGTTTCGCCGTTTCCGCGCGCTGTCCGAGCAGGCCGGCGCCGAGCATATGTATGTGCTGGCGACCGCCGCCGCCCGCGAGGCTATCAACGGCCCCGATTTCATCCACCGCGCCGAAGATGTGCTCAAGACCGAGGTCCAGGTGCTGAGCGGACGCCAGGAAGCTCATTATTCCGCGCTTGGCGTCATTTCCGGCTTCCATCCGGCCTACGGCATCGCCGGCGACCTCGGCGGCGGCAGCCTCGAACTGGTCGACGTCGACGGCGAGACGATCGGCGACGGCATCACGCTGCCGCTGGGCGGCCTGCGCCTGCAGGACATGGCGAAGAGCTCACTGGCCCAGGCGGGAAAGATAGCGCGCGACGAACTCGCGAAAGCAAAGCTCCTGAGCGGCGGGCGGGGCAGGCCATTCTACGCGGTCGGCGGTACCTGGCGAAATCTCGCCCGGCTGCACATGGAAATGACCAACTATTCGCTGGCTGTCATGCACCACTACGAGATAGGCATCGACAGCGCTGCCAACTTCCTTAAGCAGGTGGCCAAGGGTGAGATCGAGAAGGTGAGGGGTATCGAGGGCGTCTCGAAGAACCGCCGCTCGCTGCTGCCTTATGGCGCCATCGTGCTTCAGGAGATCATGGCGGCGATGCAGCCGTCCAAGATCATCGTCTCGGCGCTGGGCGTGCGCGAGGGCTTTCTCTATTCGCTGCTCGACGAAGCCGAGCAGAAGGCGGATCCGCTGATCTCGGCCTCGGAGGAACTCGCCCGGCTGCGCTCGCGCTCGGTCGCCCACGCGCATGAGCTGGTCGAGTGGACGGGCAAGGCCTTCGCCGCCTTTGGTATCGACGAGACCGACGATGAGAGGCGCTATCGCCAGGCCGCTTGTTTGCTTGCCGACATCGGCTGGCGCGCGCATCCCGAATATCGCGGCAAGCAGTCGCTCAACATCATCGCTCATGCCTCCTTCATCGGCGTCGACCACCCCGGGCGCGCCTTCCTGGCGCTTGTCAATCTGTTTCGTCACGAAGGCTTGTTCAACGAAGCCGCTCCGGAAATCCGGGGTTTGGCGACGCCGCGCTACCTCGAGCGCGCCCGCGCACTGGCCGCGGTGATGCGCGTCGTCTACGTGCTGACGGCGGCGATGCCGGGCGTCATGCCGCGGCTGAAATGGGAGAGCCGTGGCAATGGTGTGCTGGCGCTGGTGCTGCCGGCGTCGCTGGCCGATCTTTACGGCGAGCGGCCGGCCGGGCGCTTGGCGCAACTGGCTAGGGTCACCAATCGCCGCCTGGTGCTGGCAGTCGAGGGCGGGTCAAGCGCGCCAGCCAAGTAATCTGGCTCAGTCGTCAAGTTGCGCCGGCACCGGTCACAAACGCCCGCCCGTCGATCGAATAAGTGCCGGCACCTGCCATCGCCAGCGCCAGAAAACCGCCTGATAGGGCGATGTCCTTCATCAGCATCTGTGAATGCATGAAGGTCAGCGTCGGATCGCCGCCGCCCTGGCCATAATGGCCGATGACGCCTGCCGCGATGCAAAAGGCGGCAAGAAGGAGCGCTACGATCGAGGTGTTGAGGCCGACGAGGATGAGCAGTCCGGCGATCAGCTCGAACAGGCCCGTCGCCCAGGCTACGAGTGTCGGCAGCGGCAGGCCGAGGCCGGCAAAATAGCCCGATGTGCCGGCAACGTCGCTGAGCGCGTGGAAGCCGGACGGAACGAACAGGGCGGCGAGCAGAAGACGGGAAAGCAGAAGCAGCGCATTGCGGGGCATCGTCAGCTCCGATCTTGGCGACCGATTGGTCTTTGCCGAGGGCCGATCCTAGCAAAGTTCCGGCCAGCAGATCGACGGGCATAAACCGACAACGAAAAAGGGGCACGGAAAATTCCGCGCCCCTTGCTGCAACAGCTATTTAGCTTGCTTCAGCTGCGCTTGGCGCCGACCGAATAGGCGCCGGCGCCCGAGGAAGCCAGCACGAGGAAGCCGCCGGCAATCGCCAGGTTCTTCATGAAGCTGATCATCTGCATCTGATCGGCCCAGCCGGTGTGGGCGACCAGCCCGGTAGCGACTGTGAAGACCGCCAGCACCCAGGCAACGACCCGGGTCTGGAAACCGATCAGTATAGCAAGGCCGCCGAGCAGCTCGAGCAGGCCGACGACAACAGCCGTTACGGTCGGCATCGGCAGGCCCATGCTGCCGAAGTAGCCGGCGGTGCCGGCGATCGCAGTGAGCTTGCCGAAACCGGAAAGCACGAAGATGACTGAAAGCAGGACACGGCCAAGCAGGATGGTGGCTGAGGCGTTGGAAACGGTGCCGGAACCGGCAACGGATGTGTTGGTGGACATGGTGACTCTCTCCGGAACGGGTTGTAGTGCCGCTGAGATAGAGCAGGTCGACTGTTCACCAAAGATGTGGATTCGGTTACAGATCGTTCACCGCAGTAACGTTTTTGCGATCAGCGCAAAAATCATCCGGGATGACGTGCCGTCACCCGGGATGTGTCATGTCCTCCGGCCGCACCAGGCGGTCGTAGTCGGCTTCGCTGACCAGCCCGGTGGCCAGCGCTTCCTCGCGCAAGGTCGTACCGTTCTTGTGCGCGGTCTTGGCGATCTTGGCGGCGTTGTCGTAGCCGATGGTCGGCGCCAATGCCGTCACCAGCATCAGCGAACGGTCGAGGGCAGCCTTGATGTTGTCTTCCCGCGCCTCGATGCCGACGACGCAATTGTCGGTAAACGAGATGGCGGCGTCGGCGAGCAGCTGCACTGACTGCAGGAAATTATAGGCCATCAGCGGATTGTAGACGTTGAGCTCGAAATGGCCCTGACTGCCGGCGAAGGTCACAGCCGCATTGTTGCCGAACACCTGAATGCAGACCTGCGTCAACGCCTCGCACTGGGTGGGGTTGACCTTGCCCGGCATGATCGACGAACCCGGCTCGTTTTCCGGCAGCGACAGTTCACCAAGGCCGGAGCGCGGGCCGGAGCCGAGCAGGCGAATGTCGTTGGCAATCTTGAACAGGGCGCCGGCGCAGGCGTTGATGGCGCCGTGCGAGAACACCATGGAATCATGGGCCGCCAGCGCCTCGAACTTGTTCGGCGCGGTGACGAAGCCGATGCCGGTGATCTCAGCGATGCGCGCCGCCACCTTTTCGGCAAAGCCGACCGGCGCATTGAGGCCGGTGCCGACGGCGGTGCCGCCCTGTGCCAGTTCCTGCAGGCCGGGCAGCGTCATCTCGATGCGCTTAATTGACGAGGCGACCTGCGCTGCATAGCCGGAGAATTCCTGGCCAAGGGTGAGGGGCGTCGCGTCCTGCGTATGCGTGCGGCCGATCTTGATGATGTGGGCGAAAGCTTTGGTCTTGGCTTCGAGCGCCGCATGCAAATGTTTCAGCCCCGGCAACAGGTCGTGCACGATGCGTTCGGCGCAGGCGATGTGCATGGCCGTCGGATAGGTATCGTTCGACGACTGGCTCATATTGACGTGGTCGTTGGGGTGTACTGGCTTCTTCGACCCGAGGACGCCGCCCAGCAGCTCGATCGCCCGATTGGAGATCACCTCGTTGGCGTTCATGTTGGACTGTGTGCCCGAGCCGGTCTGCCAGACGACCAGCGGGAAATGATCGTTGAGCTTGCCGTCGATGACTTCCTGGGAGGCTTCTATGATCGCCTTGCCGATAGCCGGGTCGAGCCGCTTCAGCTCCATATTGGCTTCGGCCGCCGCGCGCTTGACGATGCCGAGCGCGCGAACGATCGACGTCGGCTGCTTTTCCCAGCCGATTTTGAAATTGCCTAGGGAACGCTGCGCCTGCGCGCCCCAGTAGCGGTCGGCGGCGACCTCGATGGGACCGAACGTGTCGGTTTCGGTTCTGGTCTCTGGCGCGCTCACTTGGTCTCTCCGGCTTGCAATTTTGCAAACGGCCTATCGCGTTGCACAAAAGCCTTCAAGCGAAGATTGCGAGCGATAAGAATGCAAATCGGTTTGAAGAGCGCCTCTTACCCAACAAGCAACGATCGTGAGGTCGGAGATAGGCGCAAGGTCTCGGTCGATCCCGCCAGACATGTCTGGACCTTCTGCTGCAATGCCTGCCACTCCGGAGAACCGGCAAGCGCCGCTTCAAAGCTTGCATGGGCGTCCGTACTGTCGAAGCCCGCGACACTGATAAAAACGTTTTCACCTAAGCGGACCGGCAGGCGTGGAAAGCTGTTTTCGGCATGCTCGGTGACGAAAGCAGCAAGCGGCCGCGCTCCAAGTGCCGCCAAGACAGGAATGGCGTCGGTTTCGAAGCGGCTGGCGAAGTCGGCTTCGGCATCAGGCCGCAGATGATGAATCTTGATGACAACGATACCCGACAAACGATTGTTTCTGCTCGGCTTTTCGTGATCCTGAAAAGCCGCTCGTTGCGAGCCAGTCAGGTCGAAGCCCGCGCCCGGCCATGCGGGTTTCAGCAACAGCACGTCGTCGGAGTCAATCATGGTGGCATTGGCGGCATCGCGCCAGGCAGCCCACACGGGCCCCTCGTAGAACGCAGCCAGTGCATTTTTCCTCGCTTCCATGCCGTCGAAGCCGCGCAGCCAGACGAACATGTCAGGCCGGTCGAGATCGCGGAACTGGCCAATGATGGTCATCCCAGCGGTTTCCTGGCCCTCGATCAGGTGACGGTCGAAGATACTGATCAGCGCATCGCGCCGGCCAGGTTTCAGCGTGTATTGCCTGAGCTCGACGACCGGCGAGGCATTGAGGCCGGACTTCAACGGGACATTCAGGGGCGGGCTCATCGCGCAATCTCCAAAACAGGATAGTCATCCTGTTTTATAAAACAGACCGGTTGTCCTGTTTTGTCAATCTGCTATCTCTAGGACATGTCAGCAGAGATGATCACTCGCCCAAAGGCGTTGCCCGGGAAACGCACTAACGACCCGGAAGGTCTGCGCAAACGCGTGCTCGATGTCGCCGAAGCCTCCTTTCAGGCGCGCGGCTACCACGCTTCCAGCATCGGCGACCTGATGGCGGCGGCTGATGTCACCGGTGGCGCGCTGCACCATCATTTCCCGACCAAGAAGGCGCTGGCGCTGGCGGTGATCGAGGAGCGGGTGGCGGCGGCCGTGGAAGAAACATGGATCGCCCCGGTGCAGGCGGCAGGCTCGGCGCGCGAGGGTATACGCAAGGTGTTCGACACCGTGGCGGCGGAACTGGAACAGCAGGGTTTCGTGCGCGGCTGCCCGCTCAACAATCTGGCGCACGAACTATCGCTCGCCGATCCGGATTTTCGCACTGCCCTTGCCGGCATCTTTTCGGCATGGCGCGCGGCGATTGCCGATAAGATCAGGGCCGATCAGCAAGCGGGCAGGGAGCAGGGCATCGACCCGCAGCGCTTCGCAGCACTAGCGGTCGCCACCTATTCCGGCGCCATGTCGATGGCCAAGACGACGCAGGATTCTGCTGTGCTGCGCGATTGCCTGATGGCGCTGGAGCCGGGAGCTGTCCCGGCAAGAGCGAAGCGACGTCGCCGGGTGCTGCTGCGCTCCGGAAGCCTTTGATTTCGGGGACAACACCCCTCTGGCCTACGGGACGGAGGGGTGGGAAGGCTGAGGGGGCTACTCCGCCAATGGCTTGATCGTCTCGTAGCCGACCACGCTTTCGCCGCTGGTGCCCTCGTCATAGCGCCTGGCCAGAACGGCCTGCAGGTCGGGCGCGTAGAGCGCGGTGAATTCATCCTCTGTCTTGCCGGCCTCATTCTTGATCGTCTGCCTGACAGTGAGCACGTTGTATTTGCAGTCGCCCAGGCTGAACGTCTCCTTGCCTTTGACGTCGATCTCGAGCGTCTCGGTGCCCTTCGGTTGTTTGTTGGGTGCGAGACGGACGAACACGGTCTTGCTTTTCGCCCCGGCCTTGAGCGGAAACAGCTTTCTGAGATCGGAAAACGGGATCACGGCAAGCTGACCGGTCTCGCTGTCGCGAAACACCTCGATCAGACCGCCGAACAGAAACTGCGTCTGCGGCGATTGAGACTCGTATCTGTTGGCAACCGACACCATTCCACCCGCCGCCGGCCGAAACTCGCTGTGGATGCCGGGCCTTTCGAGAATAAAGCCGGCTTTGGCTGCCTTGGCGTCGATGCACTCCGCACCGTGAGCGGCGCTCGCCAGGATGGTGAGTGTCGTGCCGATGGATATAGTCTTCATAGCGTCCTCCTCTGCCCGTAGAAGTTGAGTTCAGACACCGAAAGAAATGCCAGACCTGCGGCACCGTGTCGACATTCCGTTCGGGGCAACTGGACGAAGAGGCGCTGGCTGTGCTGAACTTCGCGCCATGAATTCCATCTCGGCAGGATCACTCTCCCGGCGCAGCTTCTTGGCGCAGGCGGCGGGGTTTGCCGCGGCCGGCGCCCTTGCGCGGCCGGCCCTTGGTCAGACCCGGCAGCCTGTCGACGCCACCTTCCTGTTCGTCGCCGATGTCCATGCCTGCCGCATGGCCAGCGGGCTGAGTCCCAATTGCCAGCAGGAAGGCAAGACCGACGCCGCTTTGCTGCGCAGTGTTGTCGCGTTGAACGGCCTTGGCGAAAAGGAGTGGCCGGCCGAAATCAACCGCATCGCCACCGGCCTGCGCTCGGCCGGCAGCCGCATCGGCACGCCGCTCGGCCTCGTCGTCGGCGGCGACATGACCGACGACGGCGGCGGCCAGGTCACCCAGCCCAGCGAAGGCACGCAGCTCCTTCAGTTCAGCCAGCGTTACCAGGAGGGTGTCGGCCCCGATCGCGTGCATGTGCCGGTCTATGTCGGGCTCGGCAACCACGATCTCGACCAGAACGGCCCGCCGCAGCACGTCGACTGGTACCGCCGCGAAATGCGCGACTACGTCGAGGTCAATCACCGCTCCGGCGTGTTCTTCAAGCCGCCGGTGCCGGTGACCGATTACGATGTCGACACCGACTGCTATTCATGGGACTGGGGCGGCCTGCATCTCGTGCAAACGCACCGTTTTGCCGGCGACACCGGCCACGGCGCGGCATCCGGCCTACCATGGCTGAAGCAGGATCTGGCGGCCCACGCGGCGGACGGCCGCCCGGTCATCCTGTTCCAGCACTACGGTTGGGATGTTTTTTCGATCGAACGGTGGGATGCCGCCAAAAGCACCTTCGACGATGACGGCACTGGCGCTCCGCATTGGTGGAGCGCGGCGGACCGGCAGGCGCTGCTGACAGCACTGAAGGGTTACAATGTCATCGGCATTTTCCATGGCCACCAGCATGAGACACCGATGATCTACCGCAGCGATGGGCTCGATTTGTTCAAGCCCAAGGCTGCCTATATGGGCGGCTTCGCGCTGGCGCGGGTAACCGGCGACGGCATAGACGTGGTGCTTGGCGAAGCTGTTGGCGACCATGGCGAGGTCGCTTTCGCCAACGCTTTCTCGAAGAGCCTGAACTTCTAACGGCATCAACTGAGGCAAACAGGAGGCCAAGCCGCCTTCCTCATCGCTATCGAAACAGCCGCGCACGGATCAGAGCGCCTTCCTGACCCTGTCCTTCACGTCGCCATAGGTCTTCTGCAATTTGCCGGCGATCTTGTCGGCCGAGCCTTCAGCCTCGATGCGCCTGTTGCCGGTGGCCTTGCCGGCGGCTTTCTTCACCGAACCTTTGACCTGCTTGACCATGCCCGCAACCTGATCCTTGTTCACCATGGGCCGCATCTCCTGGAATCAATTTGCCGTTTGGGAAACGGGCGGCTGGTTTTTCGGTTCCGAGCCCACGGCCCGCGGAGGTGGCGAAGGGGACAGGGCCGGAGCCCGATCCGGCCCGCCGGCGGTTAAGCGGCGATCGCCGCTCACCATAAAAGAACGCCCCTCGCGCGTTTTATTGCCCGGGAGGCGTCCTTTGTGTCAGCCTTTCCGGAGATTGCTCTCGTGAACTGCTGACGATACCCAAAATGCACGGACGCCAAAATGGTTCCCGGTATGGCGCATTTTTTCAACAGCTGCGCTCGATCGATTTCGGTGCCAAATCCGCCATCGAATCTCCTGCCTCAGCCAGGCTTACGGTGACCGGTCCGTCCGGTGGCGAAAGCAAAAATTGACACGGCGCCAAAAGAAGTCTATAAGAAATTCGTCGATATTTGTTTGACTGACTTTTGTTATCCGCGTGCCTAGGCGCGCCTTTGACGAACTTCCCCCATCAAAATCGAGACAAACGCTGTTGTGCATTCGCATGACGGCGAACGAATATTTGCCACGGAAAGGGTTCGTTATGAGCACAGGCACAGTTAAATGGTTCAACGCCACCAAGGGTTTTGGTTTTATTCAGCCTGACGACGGCTCGGCCGACGTTTTTGTCCACATCTCGGCCGTAGAGCGTGCCGGAATGCGCGACATCGTCGAGGGCCAGAAGCTCGGCTACGAGATGGTCCGCGACAACAAGTCGGGCAAGATGTCCGCCGATCAGTTGAAGGCGGCCTAAAACGGAATTCAGCCTCCCCGGTGACCACGGATGTACTGGCATTGGTGAATGGCGAATTTCGCGCATGGCCCCGGAAACATCAGTTTCCGGAAGGATCATGCGCAGAATGAGAAAGTGCCAGCGCGTTCATGTGGATGCGCGGCGCTCCAGCGGAAGGTCAGGCAATGCCTGGCCTTTTGCATTTGGGGCGCTTCAAAGTTCGAAAAGAGCACCGCGCGTTTGCTTGAACGTGTTAAGGGTGCTTCAGCAATTTGAATCCGACTGCCGTATTGCTTTGTGCGTGGTCCTGGTCGAAAGACCGGTCTCGCCATTTGCGGCATTACGCTCCGAACCGGGAGAAAGACCTTGACCGCCACTTCAAAGAAATCCCGCGACCTGGCCGAATCCATCTTCAGCAAGACTCAGACCCAGTCCATGTCGCTCAACCGCATCATTTCCGAACAGGATGCCGCCAGCCAGGCCCGGGAAGCCAAGACCGCGCGACTGCGCGAACTGCGCCTGGAAAAGGAAGCCGACGATATGGCTGCCGCCGCCGCGCTCGCCGCCTTGTCGAAGCGCGTGGGCAAGCGCTGATGGCTACCAAGCGCGTCCCGCAAAAGGCGATCGCCGCCGATTCGACCATCGCCGATGTCGTAGGAGAGCTCGACAAGCCGGTCGAATATGTCCGGCGCGTGCTCGAAAAGCTCGAGCGCTGCAAGCGCGCCCATGGCGATGCCCAGGTCCGCCTTGGCGTGCGTGGTCGCTCCGAATGCCCGAACTACCTGATCGAGTATGTCCGCGAAAATGCCAAGACCCATGAGCGGGTCACCCATCAGGATGCCGCCTATAGCGGCAGCACGCATCGCGAACTGGCGCCCCGGCACATCGAGGAGGCCAGGAACTGGTCGCCCGAGGAAATGAACATCACGGCGGTCTCGGCGCTGATCGGCCGCCTTCGCAACCCGAATGCGCCATCATCGCGTTTCTCCGACGAGGATTGATATGGCCATAAAATTCTCCGCCAAGGATCAGCCGGCAGCATCCGCTGCCACCGCCAAGCCGGCCGCCGCGCCGAAAGCCGACGTTACCGCCGAGGCCGCGGCCGATCTGTTCAAGTCGCCGGCGGAAGTGGCGTCGCGCAAGACCAGGAAGAAGAAATAGCCTCCTTGCCGCGAAAAGCCGATCTGGATCCCGTTGCGTCAGGGCTGCTTGCCCTCGCGAACGCCGGAGATTTTTCGTCTCTGGGGGAGGGCGTCGCTCCTCTCTTCAACTGCCAGAGCTGCGGCGCCTGCTGTTCCTATTCGGCCGAATGGCCGCGCTTTTCGACCGAGGATGACGCGCAGCTCGACCGGATCCCGCAGAAATACGTGGCGGCCGACGAAGCCGGCATGCGCTGCGACGGCGTGCGCTGTTCGGCACTTTCCGGCGAGGTCGGCAAGTCGACCGCTTGCGGCATCTACGAGGTCCGACCGGACGTCTGCCGTGCCTGCATGCCCGGTGGCGACGATTGCCTGATGGCGCGCAGGGCGCATGGATTGCCGGTGGAGCTGCCGATCGCCTCCCTCCACCACAGCTTGTGCGGCGAGCCCTGACTGGATACCTTCCCGCCGGGCAGGACAGCGGAGGATCAATCGTGACCATCGAATTCTTGTTGACGTCGCTGATTGTCGTGGCTTCGCCCGGCACCGGCGTTCTCTATACGCTGAGCGCCGGGCTTTCGCGTGGCGCGCGCGCCAGCATCATCGCTGCTTTCGGCTGCACGCTCGGTATCATCCCGCATATGGCGGCGGCCATCACCGGGCTGGCGGCGCTGCTGCACACCAGCGCACTTGCCTTTGAGACGATCAAATATCTGGGCGTCGCCTACCTGCTCTATATGGCCTGGAATACGCTGAAGGAGAGCGGCGGCTTGAACGTTGGGCAGGATGTCGCGCCGCGCTCGGTCGGCAAGGTCATCACCTCGGGCATCCTCATCAATATCCTCAACCCGAAGCTGTCGATCTTCTTCTTCGCCTTCCTGCCGCAGTTCGTCAGCACCACCGAACCGTACGCGCTGTCGAAGATGCTGGAGCTCAGCACCGCCTTCATGCTTTTGACCTTCGTCGTCTTTGTCGGCTACGGCATCTTCGCCGCCTCGATCCGCAGCCATGTTGTGTCGCGGCCGATGGTGCTGATCTGGATGCGCCGAACCTTCGCCGGCGCCTTCGTCATGCTTGGCGCCAAACTGGCGCTGACCGAGAGGTAAGCCAAGCTGCCGGGTGGGCGGTTGATCATCGCATTTGCTGGGGAATTTCGTGGGTGGCGACGGCTGTCGCGCCTCCTTGCTTTAATAGATGGGGCCGAACCAATTAAGATCAAGAATTGGCATTCGGCTTTTTATGCTTAGATTGCGGAGCCCTGACTGAAAGAGGGCTCAAAATCATGCAACAATTCGAAATAGGCGCTCGCGACGCCGGGCGCTTGGATAGCAGTAGTGCCGATCGCATGGCGATTTCCCATCAGATACTGATTGTCGGAGGCGGTCCGACAGGGTTGATGCTGGCGGGCGAGCTCGCCCTGGCGGGCATCGATACCGCCATCGTCGAGCGTCGCGCCAACCAGGACCTTGCCGGTTCCCGCGCCGGAGGCCTGCACGCCCGCACGATTGAGGTTTTCGATCAGCGTGGCATTGCCGACCGGTTTCTGTCGCAGGGGCAAACTGCCCAGGTGGCCCGGTTCGCAGACGTCACCATGGATATCAGCGACTTTCCCACTCGGCACAATTACGGGCTCGCTTTGTGGCAGAGGCAAATCGAGCAGATACTGGCTGAATGGGTCGCTGAACTCGGCGTTACGATCTATCGCGGCCTCGAGGTGCTGGGCTTCGTGGAGAGAGATGCAGGCATCGACATCGAATTGTCCAACGGCACGTTTCTGCATGCGCATTATCTCGTCGGCTGCGATGGCGGGCGGAGTCTCGTGCGCAAAACGGCCGGTATTGATTTTCCCGGTTGGGACCCGACGACCAGCAATTTGATCGCTGAGGCAGAGATTTCAAGCGAACCGGAATGGGGCATCCGCCGCGACGCCATCGGCATTCATGGCCTCAGCAGGATGGACGGTCCGGTGGTGCGCATACTGGTGACCGAGCGGCAAACAGATGCCGCGGGCGAACCCACGCTCGCCGATCTCAGCCAGGCGTTGATCGATATTTACGGCACGGACTATGGTGTCCACAATCTGAGATCACTTGGTCGCTTTACCGACATGACCCGGCAAGCGGCGTCCTACCGCAAGGGACGGGTGCTGCTTGCTGGCGACGCCGCGCATATCCACTCGCCGGATGGTGGCCAAGGTCTCCAGACCGGCGTGCAGGACGCGGTAAATCTGGGCTGGAAGCTGGCCCAAGTGGTGAAAGGGATTTCCCCCGACAGCCTGCTCGACACTTACCATGCCGAGCGTCATCCGGTTGCCGCGCGGGTTTTGCGCACCACGATGGCATCGGTTGCGCTGCGCCGCGGAGACGAGCGCACTAATGCGCTGCGCGACACGATGACGGAATTTCTTGCCATGGAGGAGCCGCGCCGGCGCTTTGCCGGCATGATGTCCGGTCTCGATATCGCCTACGACTTTGGCGAGGGGCATCTATTGCTTGGCCGCCGCATGCCCGACCTCGATTTAGCCACCGACGCCGGTCCGCAGCGGGTTTTCACGCTGCTGCACGAGGCCCGACCGGTGCTACTCAATCTTGGCGATCCCCTTGCTTTCGACCTCAGCCCATGGGCCGACCGGGTCCGCCCTGTCGACGCCCGCTATGATGGAGCGTGGCAGCTTCCGGTGATCGGTGAGGTCAGCGCGCCCAGCGCCGTGCTGATTCGGCCCGATGGTTATGTCGCCTGGGTTGGCGGCACGGCTTCGACGGGCCTTCGCGAAGCGCTGACCCGCTGGTTTGGACCATCCGCGGCGTAGGAAGACGGATGGCAACTCGCCCGGAAATCTACGTCCTGCTGGCGGGCTTCCGGGCGAAGCCCTACCCCTTGACGTAGCCCATCGCCTCGACGATCCGCCCGCTCTCGACGCGCATCAGGTTGACGCCGCGGATAGAGTTGCCGTCGGCCATGAAATAGCGCCAGCGGATCGTCGCCCGCTCGCCGGCAACGAAGGTTTCTTCCACGTCGAAGCGTGTACCAGCCTGGGTGGCGATCGCCGACCACAGCCCGACGCAGGCTTCGCGGCCTGCGTAGCGGGCGCCATCCGGCGCCGGCACGGTGTTCTCGATCACGCAATCCTCAGCCACCAGCTCGGCGAGCGCCGACGGGTCGTGGCGCTGGAACACGTCGTTGAAGCGCCGCATGATCTCGGCCGTCTGCCCGGACAGCTCGTTCGCAGCCCTGTCCATGATAAGCTCCTGTGTCATCGTCATTCTCCTGGTTTCATTTACCCTTGACGAGCGTGGCCTTGAGCGTGATGCGGGGCACGCCGGCAAGCGCGCGCGAGACGAGGCAGCCTGCCTTGGCGGACTGCGCAAGGCACTCGAATTCGTCGTCTGCCAGATCCGTGATCGCCGCCTCGGTTTCGAGCTCGATGCGCGTGATCGTCGGCCCCGCCTCGGTTGCGCCGAGATGCACTTTGGCGATGGTGCGGATGTTTTGGGCGACGTGGCCGTCGCGGCCGAGGATAGCGGTCAGCGCCATCGAAAAGCAGCCGGCATGTGCGGCGGCGATCAGCTCTTCCGGGTTGGTGCCGGGGCCATTCTCGAAACGCGACGGAAACGAATAGGCGCCTTCGAAGACGCCGCTGCCAAGCCGCAAGCGGCCTGAACCTTCTTTCAGCGTGCCTTGCCATTCGGCCGAAGCTTCACGGACTGTCATTGGATCTCTCCCTGATTGTATGTAGACTGATCTACATATTATATAGACCGGTTGTCATATTCTTGGCAAGGCCTATAATGCTGTCTCCTGACAGAGGCTGACATGGCGAAAGACACACGCACCCGCATGATCGAAGCGACGGCGCTGCTGCTGAGGCAGCGCGGCTATCACGGCACCTCGCTCAACGATATTTTGAGCGCCTCCGGCGCGCCGAGAGGATCGCTCTATTTTCATTTTCCGGGCGGTAAGGACCAATTGGTCATCGAGGTGACGCGCGACAGCGTCGAAAAGGTCACGCAATGGATGGATGAGGCGCTCGCCGCCGAGCAGGACCCGGCGGTGGCCGTCCACCATATCTACCAGGCGGTGGCACGCATGCTGGAGGACAACCAGTTCACGCTTGGCTGTCCGGTCGCGCCCGTGGTGCTGGACTCGCCGGCCAACATGCCGGAGTTGGCCGAATTATGCCGGTCGGCTTTCCAGCAATGGGTAGGCTTGCTGCAAGCGGCCTTCGTCAGGGCAGCGGTGCCTGAGCGCCGCGCCCACGCTCTGGCGTTGCTTGTCGAATCATCGCTGGAAGGGCTGATGGTGATCGCGCGCGCCACCCGCGACCGTGCCCCGGTGCTGGCGGTGGCCGATGAGGTCGCCGCGCTGGTGGAAAGTGCATTGCCTGCCAAAAAGGTCGCTGTCACAGCGCGTTGACGCTTCACGCCTCATCGCTTTTGAGGACGGCGCGGAGTCCTGTCGAGGGGCCGAAAGCTGAACAGAGATGGTTCCAGCCCTGCAATCCATGCCGTTACTATTGCCAAAGCGTACAGCGATACAGGAGGTCCCGCCTGCCGATCGAGGCTGGCACGGCGATTGTGGTGCATGACAAACAAAAAAGGGCGGCCTCTCGGCCGCCCTTTCCGTATCTGAAGGCTGATGGAACGTGGATTAGAAATCCATGCCGCCACTCAAGCCCGCTTGGGCTTGAGCAACTTAGATTCATGGGCGTGCTTATGGATTTCCTTAGAAATCCATGCCGCCCATGCCGCCCATGCCGCCGCCCATGCCGCCTGGCATGCCGCCGCCAGCCGACTCCTTCTTCGGAGCCTCCGCGATCATGGCTTCGGTGGTGACCAAGAGGCCAGCGACCGAGGCCGCATCCTGGAGAGCCGTGCGCACGACCTTGACCGGATCGACGATACCCATGGCGATCATGTCGCCATATTCGCCGGTCTGGGCGTTGTAGCCGAAGGTCGGGCCCTTGTTCTCGAGGATCTTGCCGGCAACGATCGATGCTTCCGCACCGGCGTTGGCCGCGATCTGGCGGGCCGGAGCCTGCAGCGCACGACGCACGATGTTGATGCCAGCGGTCTGGTCGGAGTTGGCGCCGGTTGCCTTGATGTTCAGCGAAGCGCGCAGGAGTGCGACGCCGCCGCCGGGAACGATGCCTTCTTCGACGGCCGCGCGGGTCGCGTTGAGGGCGTCATCGACGCGGTCCTTCTTTTCCTTGACTTCGATCTCGGTCGCACCGCCGACGCGGATGACGGCAACGCCGCCCGCCAGCTTGGCGAGACGTTCCTGCAGCTTCTCCTTGTCGTAGTCCGAGGTGGTCTCCTCGATCTGCTGCTTGATCTGGGCAACGCGGCCCTGGATCTCGGCCTTCTTGCCGGCGCCGTCGACGATGGTGGTGTTCTCCTTGGAGATCGACACCTTCTTGGCGCGGCCGAGCATGTTGAGGCCAACGTTCTCGAGCTTAATGCCGAGGTCTTCCGAGATGACCTGGCCACCGGTGAGGATGGCGATGTCTTCCAGCATGGCCTTGCGGCGATCACCGAAGCCCGGCGCCTTGACGGCGGCGATCTTCAGGCCGCCACGCAGCTTGTTGACGACGAGCGTGGCCAGAGCCTCGCCTTCGACGTCTTCCGAGATGATGACCAGCGGCTTCGAGGTCTGCACGACAGCCTCGAGGATCGGCAGCATGGCCTGCAGGTTGGAGAGCTTCTTCTCGTGGAGAAGGATGTAAGCGTCTTCCAGATCCGCAACCATCTTGTCGGCGTTGGTGACGAAGTAGGGCGAGAGATAGCCGCGATCGAACTGCATGCCTTCGACGACTTCGAGTTCGGTTTCGGCGGTCTTGGCTTCCTCGACTGTGATGACGCCCTCATTGCCGACCTTCTGCATCGCTTCGGCGATCATCGAGCCGACCGAAGCATCGCCATTGCCGGCGATGGTGCCGACCTGGGCAACCTCTTCCGAGGTCTTGATCTTCTTGGCGTTCTTGATCAGCGTCGCGACAACGTCGGTTACCGCGAGGTCGATACCGCGCTTCAGGTCCATCGGGTTCATGCCGGCGGCAACCGCCTTGTGGCCTTCCTGGACGATCGACTGCGCCAGAACGGTCGCGGTCGTGGTGCCGTCGCCGGCGATGTCGTTGGTCTTCGAAGCGACTTCGCGGACCATCTGCGCGCCCATGTTCTCGAACTTGTCTTCAAGCTCGATTTCCTTGGCGACGGTGACGCCGTCCTTGGTGATGCGCGGGGCGCCGAACGACTTGTCGATGACGACGTTGCGGCCCTTGGGGCCGAGCGTGACCTTCACTGCGTCGGCGAGGATGTTGACGCCGCGCAGCATGCGCTCACGGGCATCACGGGAAAATTTTACGTCTTTGGCAGCCATTTTTAGCTCCTGGCAGGGGCTTGAATTGAGCCCGAAGATTTAAGTGACGGTGAGGCCGATATTCAGCCGATGATGCCCATGATGTCGGATTCCTTCATGATCAGAAGGTCTTCGCCATTGAGCTTGACTTCGGTGCCCGACCACTTGCCGAACAGGATGCGGTCGCCGGCCTTGACGTCCAGCGGAACGAGCTTGCCGGCTTCGTCACGGGCGCCGGAACCAACGGCGATGATCTCGCCTTCCTGCGGCTTTTCCTTAGCCGTATCGGGGATGATGATCCCGCCGGCAGTCTTGGATTCGGATTCAACCCGGCGTACGACCACGCGGTCATGAAGCGGGCGGAACTTCGACTTTGCCATTTTTTATTCCTCGATGAGAATGGTGAGAACAGTTCCTCCGTCCGGCGGCGCCGGACCTGGTTAGCACTCACCAATGGCGAGTGCTAACGTGGCGCTGAAATAGGCCGATGGCTTGCGAGAGTCAAGGCGCCGAGTGAGCCGATCGGCACCCGGCGATGAACTACCGACGTTTCGATGATTCAAGGCCACAGGTTCTGGTGGAGGCATGGCAAACCGGCTCGGCACATCGTCGACAGAGCGGTTCGCAAGTCTTCAAATACTTGACTCTGTCAAGTAAATGATTGATCTTGTGCAAGCAGGAGGAATGCCATGACGATTCATCATCAACCCGGCAAGGAGCGGATCGATGCGGTGCGGGGCTTCAACCGCTTCTACACCCGCCAGATCGGCTTGCTCGACGAAGGATGGCTGAAAAGCGCCTTCTCGCTGACCGAGGCTCGTGTGCTCTATGAACTGGCGCATCGCGACGGCCTGACCGCCACCGATCTTGCGCGCGATCTCGGTCTCGATGCCGGCTATCTCAGCCGGTTGCTGAAAAAGTTTCAGGAGCGCGGCCTTGTGGAGCGCGCTGCGACGGAAGCCGATGCGCGGCGCTCGTCGATCGCGCTGACGCCGGCGGGGAGGGCTGCCTTCGCGCCGCTGAACCAGGGTTCGCACGATCAGGTCGCGGCCTTGCTCGACCGGCTCCCCGATCCGGAGCAGGACAGGCTGGTCAAGGCGATGCAGACGGTGCAGCGCCTGCTGGGCGAGAGTGAAGGGCCCAAAATTCCCTACATGCTGCGGCCTTTGCAGGTCGGCGACATCGGCTGGATCATTCATCGCCAGGGCCTGCTCTACGCGCAGGAATATGGCTGGGACGAAACCTATGAGGCGCTGGTCGCCGAAATCCTCGGCGCCTTCGTCAAATCCTTCGATCCGAAATGGGAACGCAGCTGGATCGCCGAGCGGGAGGGGGAAGTCGTTGGCTCGGTCTTTGTCGTGCGCCAGTCGGACACGGTGGCGAAGCTGCGCCTGCTCTATGTCGAGCCCTCGGCGCGCGGTCTCGGTATCGGCAAGCGACTGGTCAAGGAATGCATCGGCTTTGCCCGTGCGAAGGGATACAAGACGCTGACATTGTGGACCAACGACATTCTCGTCTCGGCGCGCCGCATCTATGAGGCGGCGGGCTTCAAGCTTGCCGAGGAAGAGCGCCACCATTCCTTCGGCAAGGATCTGGTCGGCCAGAACTGGAACCTGGAGCTGTAGCAGCACTTCCTACGCTTCGGCGTCGGCCTGCGGCCGCCCGCCTCACCCTTTGACCGGTATCCAGATTTCCAGCCCGCCATTGCCGCTGCGCGGATCGAATTCGGGGCCGTAGCGCTCGAATTCGGGCGCATCGGCAATCTCGTGCCCGGAGGCCGGCAGCCATTTGTTCCAGATCGTGTTGACCGTGCGGCGGATGGTCGAGATGTGGTCACGATGGGCGAACACGGCGTATTTCTGCGCCGGCACGCGCACGCGCGAAAACTCCCTCGGCAGGTCCGAAAAATCGGACACCTCGACGCCGGCGATGTAGTCGAAATTGCCGGTGTCGTCGCCGTTGACGCAGACGCCATAGGCGACGTCGCCGATCTCGCCTGGAATGTTGCCGATATAGGGGCCAAACCGCTGCCACTGCATCGGGATGCCGGCGCTGGTTTCGCAGCTATAGCGTTCGCCGAGACCGGCGATGAGAAACGGCCGGCTGGTCTCAAAACGCGGCGGGTCGAGATCGGTGAGGACGGACTGGTTCATCAGGATCGGCTCCACGAGATCGAGGTTGTCGAGCGAGCCTTGCGCGCGCACCAGTTCCGGCGTGGTGCCGAATTGGTCGCGGAAGGCACGGGTGAAGGCCTCATGCGAAGCGTAGCCGGTGTCGAGCGCGAGCGAGAGGATGTCGGGTGCACCGGCGGCGAGCTTGCGCGCCGCTTCGGTCAGCCGGCGAGAACGCATGTAGCCCATCACCGAACGGCCGGTCGCCGCACCGAATGCCCGCGTCACGTGAAAACGCGACACCCCGCTGCTCTTGGCGACATCGTCGAGCGAGACGGATTCCGGCAGATGGCTTTCGACGAACCACAGCGCTTTCTCGGTCGGATTCATTTGGCTCCTTGCATGGGCCAGTCTTCACATTGGCAAAGTCTTCGCGTCGGCAGGTCATCGTGCCGTTTCCTGGAGCTCGCAGTTTGATCGAAATTGCGCATTGCGCAAATCGCGAGCGACGGCGGCCGGCAGTCGAAGGCGTCAGGCGAAAGAGCTTGACAGGAGCAGGCAACGTCTAGATAGTAACGTTATTACATAACGGCGGCCCATATGACTCCCTCTGACAAGATCCTAGCTCTCGTGGCTTTCCGAGCCCCGGAAATTTATTGCGCTGTGATTGGCGGGAAATTAGGGTGGGCGACTGATGGTCCCCGAGTCGAAAGGCGAGGGGTGAAAAGGGAACGCGGTGAGATCTTCGGATCGAGGCCGTGGCTGCCCCCGCAACTGTAAGCGGTTAGCAAGATCCGAAATGCCACTGGCCGGCAAGGCTGGGAAGGCAGGATGGCGCAAAGACCCGCGAGCCAGGAGACCTGCCATCGGCTTGAGTTGACCGGACGGGGTGTGCCGGGAGGAGACGTGGACATCGGTCTTGTCGGCCGGTCGGTCCAGCTTCCTTCCGTCGCCATTGAGAAAGTGACGGTAAGTTGGACGCCTCCCAGCCTCTTCTTGAAGCGCGCGAACTGAGCGCGACGGCGGATAGTCGGCGCCTGGTCAGCGCGGTGAGCCTTTCGGTGGCGGCGGGCGACCGCCTCGCCATCATCGGCCCCAACGGCGCCGGCAAGACGACGCTGTTGCGCATGCTATGCGGTACGCTGCGGCCAAGCGCGGGAGAGGTGAGATTTTCCGGCCGCCGGCTGGAGACGTTCTCGGCCGCCGAGCGGGCGCTGCACATGGCGGTCGTCGGCCAGACCGATCAGCCCGATCCGCGGCTTGCCGTGATCGACTACGTCGAGCTTGGGCGCGTCCCGCATGCCGGTTTGCGCCGGAGGAGCGAGCAACGCGACATCGTCGTCGAAGCGCTTCGTAGAACCGGCCTGCTGCCGCTGGTCGGCCGCACGATCGGCTCGCTGTCCGGTGGCGAGCGGCAGCGCGCCCAACTGGCACGCGCCATCGCCCAGGAGCCTAAAATCCTGTTCCTCGATGAACCGACCAATCACCTCGATCCGCGCGCCCGCAGCGAACTTCTCGAACTCGTATCGCAGTTTGGCATGACCGTCGTGGCGGTGCTTCACGATCTGTCGCTGGTCACGCCATTCGCCACCAGAGTGGCGGTGATGAATGAGGCCCGCCTGCAGGCACTCGCCGGTCCGCGCGAGGCGCTAACCAAGCAGTTGATCCGCGAGATTTTCGGCGTCGATGTGCTTCGGCTGCGCCATCCCACCGAAGACCGCGAACTCACGGTCTTCGAAGTTCCAAACCGCGCCTATTCCGATTTAACCAAGGAGCAACATCCGTGAAACGCCTCGCACTGTCTTTTGCTTCCCTTCTGCTTGCCCAGACCGCCTTGGCTTTTCCGGTAACCGCCTTTGCTTTCCCGGTAACCGTTGACAGCTGCGGCACGCCGCTGACTTTCGACGCCGCGCCGAAGCGCGCCGTCATCCAGGATCTGAACATGGCCGAGATGGCTTTCGCGCTGGGGCTGCAACCGTCGATCGTCGGCCTGACCGGCATCACCGGATGGTACAAGGTCGGTCCGGAATTCAAGGCCGAGCAGGGCTCGATCCCGGAACTCGCGCCAAAGTATCCGACACTCGAAAACCTCGTTGCCGTCGAGCCCGATTTCTTCTTCGCCGGCTGGTACTACGGCATGAAGCCGGGCGGCGAGGTGACGCCCGATACGCTGGCGCCGCACGGTATCAAGACGCTGGTGCTGACGGAAAGCTGCGTCCATCTCGACAACAACCGCCCCGCTGCCTCGATGGACTTGCTCTATGGCGACGTCGAGAAGCTGGGCAGGATTTTCGACAAGGAGGCCAAGGCGAAAAAACTTGTTTCGGACTGGAAAGCGCAACTCGCCGATATCACTGCAAAGGTCGGCGACCACAAGGGTACGCGGGTGTTTCTTTACGACTCTGGCGAAGACAAACCCTTTACGTCAGGCAAGTTCGCGATTCCCAGCGCCATGATCGCCGCTGCCGGCGGCGACAACATCATGGCCGATATGCAGACGAGCTGGGGCAACACGGATTGGGAAACGGTCGCCTCCCGTAATCCGCAATTCTTGGTCCTGCTCGACTACCAGGAGGGTGGCGGCTACAGGAAACTGCTCGATTTCCTCAAAGCCCATCCGGCGATGAAGGAGACCGATGCGGTCAAGAATGAACGCTTCGTAGCACTGCGCTATGCCGAACTGACGCCTGGGCCGGCCAATATCGAGGCGATCGGCAAGATCGCCAGGGCGATGCACCCGGAAGCTTTTTGAGCTTGCGCCACCGGGCGTTCGAATTGGCGATGGCAGCAGGAGCAGCAGCGATGGCCGCGCTTGCTCTGATGTCCATCGCTTATGGATCGACGGTGATCCCGCTGACAGACGTGGTTGCGGCGCTCGGACATGCGGCCGGACTGGACGGAGACATCGTGTCCGGTCCGATCGCCAAGATCGTCGTCGATCTCAGGCTGCCGCGCACGATCATGGCCATCTGTGTCGGCGCCGGGCTGGGCGTCATCGGCGCGTTGCTGCAGACGGTAACGCGCAACGACCTTGCCGACCCATTCCTGTTCGGCCTGTCTTCCGGTGCCGCGGCCGGCGCGGTTTCCGTCATCACCATTTTTGGCGACCATTTCGGCATCTGGACGTTGCCGCTCGCCGCCTTCACCGGGGGCATATTGGCCGCTGGCATCGTGCTTCTGCTGGTTTCCCGGGTGAGGGGGCAAGGGCCCGAACGGCTGATACTGGCCGGCCTTGCCGTCTCGTTCATGTTCACCGCCTTGACCAATTATCTCGTCTTTGCCGGGGACCAGCGCGCCGCGCACTCGGTGCTGTTCTGGACGATGGGCGGGCTCGGATTGGCGCGATGGGACAATGTCGGGCTGGCTGCTCTGGGCGCAGGCACCATCCTTGCCTATGCGCTGTGGAATCACCGCCGGCTCGACGCTTTCCTGGCCGGTGAAAATGCCGCCGAAACCCTCGGCGTCCCGGTTGCGCGGATGCGCAGGACGACATTTCTCGTCGCCGCATTCTCGACGGCGATCCTAGTCTCGGTCGCCGGCGTCATAGGTTTCGTCGGCCTGATGATCCCGCATCTGTCCAGGACCCTGGCCGGTCCGTTGCACCTGCGCCTGATTGCAAGCTGCGCCCTGTTCGGAGCGGTGCTGTTGCTGGCAAGCGACCTTCTGGCGCGCACGCTGCTGCCGCCGCAGGAGCTGCCGATCGGCATCATCACCAGTTCGGTCGGTGCTTTCTTCGTCGTCACGATGCTCATTCGCAATCGTCCGGCATGACTGTCATGCAAGTTTGCCGCCTTCTGGCACAATGCGGCTCCTTGAATGATGAGCACGCTTATAATATATGCCGCTTATGGTTTCCGACGGCATCGACAGATTGGGCTTTCTGATCCACGACGTGCAGCGCCTGATGCGCAAGCGCTTCGAGGCGAAGGCCAGCGGGCTCGGCCTTTCCTCGGCGCAATGGCGGCTTATGGTCCGCGTCGCCAAGGAAGAAGGCATCACCCAGGCGCGGCTCGCCGAACTCCTCGAGATCGAGCCGATCAGCGTATCGCGCCTGGTCGACCGGATGGAGGAGGGCGGCTGGATCGAGCGTCGTGCCGACGCTGCCGACCGCCGCGTCCGCATGATCTTTCCAACTGCCAAGGCGAGCGAGGCCTACGCAGAAGTGAAGAGCCTCGCTGGCGAAGTCTATGAGGAATCGCTGACCGGCGTGTCGCCGCAAGATCGCCGCGTCCTGATCAAGGCACTGGACACGATGGCCGAAAACCTGGCGGACGGCGACACGGCGTCCTGCGAAAAAGTCAAGAGTACAGAAGGCGCAGCAGCATGAACGCGGTAGCCAAAGTAGATGAGAATGCAACCAAGCTGGAGATGGACGCTCCCGCGCAGCCGGCGGCAGCGCCGGTTACGGTTGCTCCGCAGCCAGCGCCGGTGGCGCCGAGGAAGAAGCGCCGTGCCGGCCGCTTCCTTTTGATGTTTGCGCTCCCCGTGGCGTTGATCGCCGGCGGCAGCTACGTCTGGGTGACCGGTGGCCGCTACCAGGAGACGGAAAACGCCAACCTGCAGCAGGCCAAGGTCTCGATTGCCGCCGATACGGCGGGCCGCATCGTTCAGGTCGACATTTTCGACAACCAGTCCGTCAGGCAGGGCGATGTGCTGTTCGTTATCGATCCCGAGCCCTACCGGATCGCGCTCGCGCAGGCCGATGCGGCAGTGGCCGCCGCGCGCCTCAATGTCGAGCAGCTGCGTGCGGCCTACAGCCAGGCGATAGCGCAGGAGAAGTCCGACGCCAGCCAGGTCGACTACGCGCAGTCGCAATACGATCGTGCCGCCGACCTTGCCCGCAAGGGCATCAATGCCAAGTCGTCGCTGGACGAGGCCAGGAACGATCTCGACAAGGCCAAGCAGCAACTGGCGGTGGCCGAGCAGGGTATCCTCAGGGCCAAGGCGGCGCTTGGCGGCAATCCCGATATCGAGACCGACAAGCATCCGACCGTGATGGCGGCGCTCGCCGCGCGCGACAAGGCTGCCTACGATTTGGCGCAGACCACGGTCAGGGCGCCGGCCGACGGCATCGTCAGCCAGGCTGCCTCGTTCAAGGTTGGCCAGTATGTCGGCTCGGGTACGCCGCTGTTTTCGCTGGTCGAGACCGCCGATACCTGGATCGACGCCAATTTCAAGGAGACCCAGCTCACCCATATGAAGCCCGGCCAAAAGGCCGAAATCGTGGTCGACACCTATCCGGGCAAGACGTTCGAAGCCACGGTCCAGGCGATCGGCGCCGGCACGGGGGCCGAGTTCTCGCTGCTGCCTGCCCAGAACGCCACCGGCAACTGGGTCAAGGTTACCCAGCGCATTCCGGTGCGCCTGCAGCTGGCCGATGCCGACGCCAAGATGGCGCTGCGCACCGGTATGAGCGCGACCGTCACGGTGGACACCGGCGTGGCGCGGGGCTTTCCGAGCATCTTCGGCCACGCCACGGCGGGCGAGCACTAAATAGAATTACTCGCCATTCTTGCGAACTGAATGACAGGATCGGTCCGATGGGAGGTTGGCGAAGGGTTGAGGGTGTGAACCGGGCCGCGTTGCGGCCTGGCCAAAACCCGGACAACCCGACGTAGCCCTTCGGTCCTCAGGTTTCCGGGCGGCAGGCGCCCGTTTATCGAGACACTCGGTCGATGTAACCCCCACATCGATAGTCGCGTCCCACCGCGATGAGGGTCTCTCCATACGGAAAGGCCTCGCCGCCCGGAAACCCAACGCACCGGCCCGAAAATCGGAATCGATTTTTCGGAAAGCACGATGCGCTGACTCAAGGTAGCTCTTGTGTACACGTTTTTGTTACCCGCCGGAAGTTCCACATCATGAACACGCCAGAACCCTTTCGCGAAGTGCCGCACCGCGGCCTGATCACGGTGGCGCTGATGCTGGCGACGATCATGCAGGCGCTCGATACCACGATCGCCAACGTCGCGCTGCCGACCATGACCGGCGATCTCGGCGCTTCCCCCGACAACATCAACTGGGTGTTGACCTCCTACATCGTTGCAGCGGCGATCATGACACCGGTGACCGGCTGGCTGGCCGACCGCTTTGGCCGCAAGGAGCTGTTCCTGACGGCGGTGGTCGGTTTCACTGTCTTCTCCATGCTGTGCGGCCTGGCATGGAGCCTTGAAACCATGGTGCTGTTCCGCCTCATGCAGGGCGTGTTCGGCGCGGCGATCGTACCGCTGTCGCAGACCTTCCTGCTCGACATCAATCCCAAGGAACGCCACGGCCAGGCTATGGCCATCTGGGGCGCCGGCATCATGCTGGGACCGATCCTGGGCCCGACGCTGGGTGGCTGGCTGACCGAGAATTTCAACTGGCGCTGGGTGTTCTTCATCAACCTGCCCGTCGGCATCCTCGCCTTCCTGGGCATGGCCGCCTACTTGCCGGCCGTTGCAAGGCGTATACGCAGCTTCGATTTCTTCGGCTTCGCCATGCTCTCGCTCGGCGTCGGCGCGCTGCAGCTGATGCTGGACCGCGGCGGCGAGGTCGACTGGTTTTCCTCGGTCGAGATATGGATCGAGCTTGGTCTTTCCATCACCGGCTTCTGGGTGTTCATCATTCACACCTTGACGGCGGAGCATCCCTTCATCGACCCGAAGATCTTCCTCGACCGTAATTTCGTGACCGGGCTGGCGTTCATCTTCGTCATGGGCGTGCTCATCCTTGCCAGCATGTCGCTGTTGCCGCCAATGCTGGCGACCATCTTCGGCTATCCGACCATGACCATCGGTGTCGTCATAGGTCCCCGCGGTATCGGCACGATGGTTGCGATGCTCCTGGTCGGCCGCATCATGCACAGGATCGATGCCAGGATCCTCGTCGTCATCGGCTTTCTGCTGACCGCGCAATCGCTCTACACCATGTCCGGCTTCTCACCGCAGATGGACAATTGGCTCATCCTCAGCTCCGGCGTCATCCAGGGCCTTGGGATGGGAATGGTGTTCGTGCCGCTGTCGACCGTGGCCTTCGCCACGCTGGATACACGCTTCCGCACCGATGCCACCGCGCTGTTCAGCCTGGTGCGCAATCTTGGCTCGTCGATCGGCGTATCGGTGGTGACGGTTCTGCTGGTACGCAACACGCAGGTCAATCACAGCGAGCTTTCGGCTCACATCAATCCGTTCAATCCCAACCTCTGGGCGGCGTCGCCGGCAGCGGCCGGCGGCGATCCCACCGCGCTCTCCCAGATGGATGGCATGGTCAATATCCAGGCGATGATGATTTCTTACGTCAACGACTTCAAGCTGCTGATGATGATGACGCTGTTTGCCATCCCGTTCGTTTTCCTGCTGCGCAAGCCAAAGGCTGGTCCGGCCGCCGGCGGGGCGCCCGCTGCGCATATGGATTGATGAGAGGATTGGTCGGCGCGCCGGTCACGTCTCCTATTTACCCAGAACGAGGCTCCAGTAGCGCCGCGAGCTGTCGCGGCCGTCCCGCACATATGCAAGGCCGAAGCGGGTGAAGCGCGGGTCAAGCATGTTGCGGCGGTGGCCGGCCGAATTCATCCAGATGTCGAACAGCTTCTGCTGGTCGAAGCGGCCCTCGGCGATGTTTTCGGCAGCCGCACCGGTGATGCCGTTGCCCTTGACGCGCGAGGCAAATCCCTTGCCCCAGCCGGTGGTGTGGGTCATGCGGCCGCCACGGGCCATATAGCCGGCCTGTTGCAAGGCTGCCTTTTCGAGCTGAGGATCGGCGACAAGTGGTGCGAGGCCGGCCGAGGCGCGGATACTGGTCAGCGTGCCGGCGGCGGAAGCAGAAACACCGGCGCCTTCGCCGGTGGGCAGCACAGTGGCGCAGGCAGCGAGCCCGGCCAGCGCGGCAAGGCCGGCGCCTTTCAGCAGCGTGCGCCGGTCAAGGCTTGATCGGGCATCGGGGTTTTCGATTTTCGCAACGGTCATGCCCGCCTGACATAAGCGCGATCATGGCTTTTGGCGGGCAGGCGCCCAAAAATCTCGCTCGCCGCGGTTCGTCTTCCCGGTGGTGAAGTCCGACGCGTGGTACCGAGACGGATATCGAGAAAAGCTTCCGGAAGGCCGGTAAGCCACTGAGAGGGTCGCGCCTGGATCTCATGACCGTCGCGAAAAGCGTAGCGTTGATACCGCGATTGTGGAGGCGATGATCGCAATCGGCGACGAGTTCGAATTCTACGGTTATCGCCGCGTTGGCGCGGCTCTGCGTCAGTAAGGGCTCGGCACCGACAGCGACCACGATGGCCCAACCTTCAATGTACAGCCGACCATTTTCCCGACGACTGCAATGGTGTAGCGGATGTTGGCGACCGCCTTATTCCTTAGTTCAGGATCGAGCTCCCGAAAAGTACGATGCAGCAAAGTTCCATTTCAGAAGCGTTGTCCGGTGCACGTAAGCGCCGATGGCTGGGTGCGGATCCCGCTCTCTGTTTCGTCCTAATCTACTTTGCGTTGCAGATCATTTTCGTAACCTTCATGTCGAACGGCGCCAGCATGGACGATGCCGAACAGCTTGCCTATGCCGGATCCTGGCAACTGGGATACGGCAGTTCGCAGCAACCCCTCTACAACTGGATCGTCAGTGCGGCCACGGCCGTTTTCGGCATCAATCTGTTCACGCTGCAGCTGGTGAAGTTCAGCCTTCTCGCCAGCATGTATGCCAGCGTTTATTGCGGCGCCCGGCTGCTCGGACTTGGCCGGTGGGTTGCGGCGGCGGGCGCGCTCGGAATTTTTCTCCTGCCGCCGATCGGCTGGGAATCGCAGCGCGCCCTTACCCATTCGGTCGTAGGTGTGGCGGGCTGCGCCTGGACGTTCTTCTGCTTCGCCTGGCACATGAAGTCGAAATCGTGGTTCTCAGCCGTTGCACTTGGCTTAGCGGCGGCGGCTGCGCTGCTTGGCAAATTGAACGCGACGTTCTTCATCCTAGCATTGCTGGTCGCCGGGTTTTCAGTGTCGGATTACAGGAGGACACTTCTCTCGCGGACCGGCTTGCTCACCCTGGTCGTTCTGGTGGCCGCGCTTGCGCCGGTAGGCCTATGGATGCTGGAGCACAGCCATCATGTGACGGCGCGGTCGAACAAGTTCGCCTTCGATAACAGCGGAAACCTATTGATCAGCCGGGCGACCGGCATTGGAGTGATGCTGCTGAAAACAGCTCTGTTTTCCTGTGTCGCGGTTATTTTGTTCGCCATCGCGGTCTGGCGCAACCGGGCCGACATTATTGCACGATCACGTGCAATGGGCACTGGCGAGCGCTTCGTCGTCTTGCTCGTGTCATGGAGCCTTGGGGTGGTATTCGTCGGTATCGTCATCAGCGGGGCGACGCGCATCGAGGACCGTTGGCTTCTGCCAGTCCTTTTTCTTTTGCCGCTTTTGTTGGCGCTGCTTTTTTCGTGTCATATCCGCGGCGACAGGGGCCTGCGGCAGATCGCGTTCTGGAGCGCTATGGCCGCTCTTGTCATCATGCCGGTGCTGGCACTCAACCTTTCCTACGGAAGGGCGGGAAAGCCGCCGATCGGGCAATTGGATTACAAGAGCCTTTACGAACGGTTGCGGGAAGCAGGAGACTTTCAGGTCGTGGTTTCCGAGGGACCGCAGATTCCAGGGAATCTGCGGCTATACGATCCAGACTTGGTCGTTGCCTATCCGGCGATGCCGGGCGCGGCATCTCGTATAAGACAGCCTGTTGTCGCGGTATCAACGGGTGAGCTATCTCAAGATGTGTTGAATTTGCTCGCCGCCGCGGGCATCAGCTCCAGTCATGCCGAAATCAGGCGAACGACACTTCACTACGTCAGCCAGCCGGATCTGACCCAGGAGGTCAGCTATATCTTCGTGCCATAAAGGCCAGATTAGCATTTTCCATCGGATCCGAATAATACCACTGTGTTTGCCGTCAACATAGGATATCGGAAGCGACCTTTAGAAATCTAAGATCAAGTTTAGCGGCACGGGTGTTTCCGATGTCGTCGAATACCTTGGGCAGATTCTCGATGGCCTGCCATACTTCAAGGTCTACAAAGAGGTCGGTTCAGGAATGGCCGCTTTAGCCCAAATGGCTCTCGATTGCACGTTCATTGTTCTAGGCGCAGAGCGTCGGCAGTCCGCTGCCCGCGCATTCCGATACTCGGCACGGACATCAAGTCTCACCCAAGCCGGTTGTTTAGCCTCGGGTATCAGGAATCAGATTTTCCCACTGGTTATTCCGCCGCCACGAGCCTTGCTTTCGTGAACACCGGCTTCACCGCCGCTTTCACTCCGCTCTGGGTGGCATATGAAATGGAATCGGGCGAACCGGCCCTGCTGGCCACCTTGCGCGACTTCGGCCGCAAAGCTGTTAGCGATCGCTACGACCGGCTTGAGGCAATGATATCAGACAGCGGCTTTCTGGTCGGCGGCCGCCTGACGCTTGCCGATACCACGCTGACTGGCGTGGCGCGCTGGGTGGAGTTCCACCAGGCCGTCGACGGGGCGAGCTACCCCAAGCTGGCTGCGTTGCGCGGCAGGATTGAAGCCGATCCGGCCGTGCGGTATGCGCAAGCCATCGAGGATGGCGAAAAGCCCGCTGGTTCGGGCGCCTGCCTCGGCCATGTCCCATTGGCCGAGATGATCGATGCTTCGCTGCCTAGTTTGTCACGCGTCTCACCGTATGGCGCCAAAGTGTGGCGCCGCGCGGTGACCGGCTGTGGTTTGCCGGGTCAGGGTTGAGGATCCGTCCAGTCAGGTGATCAGGTGGGATGCGTTGGCACGCATCCAGTCGGCCAGCGAATCCAGCGTGCCGCGCAAGGTTCTGCCCAGCGGCGTTATCTCATACTCCACGCGCGGCGGCATCTCGGCATAGACCCTCCGATAGACCAGGCCGCGGTGTTCGAACAGGCGCAACTGCCGCGTCAGCTCCTTTTGCGTAATCGGCGCGACGGCCCGCTGGAGCTCGCCGAAGCGGATTGGGCAACCGGTGACGATCAGGCGGTAAAGAATGGGAATGGCCCATTTTCCCGAAACCAGATTGACGAAATCGATCATCGGGCAACGATCGGTCGCACCATTTCCGCCTTCGACTGGCGGGACCTCGATGGCTTTTGCCTGTGCCATGAAATTATTTCCTTTAGTACCCATTCGGTGCCTACTATACAAAGCATACTATCATGCCGACAATGCCGTTCTCATCTCATTGGGAAGGCAAATCATGGGTCGCTTAAAAGGCAAATATGCCCTCATCACCGGCGCAACCAGCGGCATCGGTCTCGAAACCGCGCGCCAGTTTCTGGCCGAGGGCGCTACGGTGGCAATCACTGGCAGAAGCCCGTCCGGGCTCGAAGCAGCGCAGCGCGAGCTGGGCGGATCGGCGCAGGTGATCAGGAATGATGCCGGCAATCTCGCCGATCAGCGCGCGCTTGCCGCCGAGCTCGCGCAGCGCTGGCCCCGGCTCGATATACTCAACATCAACGCCGGCGATGTAATGCACCAACCGCTGCAGGATTGGGACGAGGCGGTCTATGAGCGTCTGATGCAGACCAATCTCAAGGGGCCGTTCTTTCTGATCCAGGCCCTGTTGCCGATGTTCTCCAATCCGTCGTCGATCATCCTGTGCGGCTCGGTCAGTGCCCATATCGGCTTGCCCCAGAGCAGCGCCTACGCCGCCAGCAAGGCGGGCCTCCTGTCGTTGGCGCGCACCCTCTCGGGGGAGATGATCGAGCGCGGTATTCGCGTCAATGGCCTCAGCCCCGGGCCGACCGAGACGCCGGCGCTGGGCAAGCTGGGTCTGCCCGAAGCGGAAGAGAGGGCGCTGGGCGATCGGATACGCGCGCTGGTGCCGATCGGCCGGATGGGCAAACCCTGGGAGCTCGCCAAGGCGGCGGTATTTCTGGCATCGGATGAGTCGAGCTTCGTCGTTGGCACGGAACTGCTGGTCGATGGCGGCGTCGGAAATCTCTAGGGCATTTTGCAGCCAAGTGGTTACACTTGGCGTCGCACAAATGCGGCTGAAACAAACAGATAAAGCGGGATGCCCCGTTCAACCCAAATGCATCCCGCTCTAGCCGGATTACCGTCGCGACCGTCGACTTGGCGACAATCACCCCTAAATCGGCTATCATAGCGCTTGTATGAGAAGTGGCAGCTACGGGCGGCCATCCTGGCGGTGACCGCCCCGACACACGGGAGAATGGTCATGGCCAGCTTTCATGTCATGTCGGACGCGCGCGGAATGCACGTGCACCCCACGGTGCGCCGCATCACCACGGCGGATCTGATGGATGTGCTGCGGCTCGGCGTCGAGGACTTCTGGGCAAAACCATCGCATTACGTGTTCCTGTGCCTGATCTATCCGGTGGTCGGGTTGATCCTGGCGCAGTGGACGACATCCGGTTCCTATGCCATCCAGCTCCTCTACCCGCTGATGTCCGGCTTCGCCCTGCTTGGACCCTTCGCCGCGATCGGTCTCTACGAGATCAGCCGCCGACGTGAGCTCGGCATGGACACGTCCTGGTGGCACGCGCTCGACGTGCGCCACTCCAAGGCGCTGCCGGCGATCGCGGTCATCGGCGTCATGCTCGTCGCACTGTTCCTGCTCTGGCTGTACACCGCGCAATCCATCTACACCGGCCTGTTCGGCAATCAGCCGCCGGCTTCGATCGGCGGCTTTGTGCGCGAGGTGCTGACGACGCCCAAAGGCTGGACGCTGATCCTGCTCGGCAATGCGGCTGGCTTCGTCTTCGCCGCGATCGTGCTGGCGACGACCGTCGTCGCTTTCCCGCTGCTGCTCGACCGCGATGTCGGCGCGGTCTCGGCAATCGAGACATCGGCACGGGCGGTGATGGCTAACCCGCTGCAGATGGCGCTGTGGGGCCTGATAGTGGCGGTGTTGCTGGTCATCGGCTCGATTCCGCTGTTTGCCGGGCTCGCTGTCGTCATGCCGGTGCTTGGCCATGCGACGTGGCACCTCTATCGCAGGGTGGTCGAGCCGGAGCGGGTGCAGCAGGACCGGCGGCCGATGTAAGCAGACGCAGGGCTAGCGCTGCGCTTCGGTCGCCATCTTCAGGGCTAGCGCGGTCAGCACCGTGCCCATCATCCAGCGCTGGATCACCAGCCACAGCGGCCGGCCAGCGAGGAAGACGGCGATCGAGCCGGCCGTCACTGCGATGATCGCGTTGACGGTGAGGCTGATCGCGATCTGCGTGGTGCCGAGGACCAGAAGCTGCGACAGCACATGGCCCTTGCCGGGGCTGATGAACTGCGGCAGCAGCGACAGATAAAGCACCGCCACCTTCGGGTTGAGCAGATTGGTCATCAGGCCCATGGCGAACAATTTGCGCGGCCCGTCCTTAGGCAGTTCCCGGACCTGGAACGGCGAGCGTCCGCCCGGCCTCACGGCTTGCCAGGCAAGCCACAGCAGATAGAGCGCGCCGGCAAAGCGCAGCACATCGTAGGCGTAAGGCACGGCGAGCAGCAGTGCAGTGATGCCGAATGCCGCCGACAACACGTAGAAGACAAAGCCGAGCGCCACGCCACCGAGCGAAATCAGGCCGGCCTTCGGTCCCTGTGACAGCGACCGCGAGATCAAATAGATCATGTTCGGGCCGGGCGTCAGCACCATGCCGAGGCAGACCAGCGCGAAAGCGAGATGGTTGGCGGCGTCGGGCACAGGCGCATCTCCGATGGTGGAGGACACTCACCATGTCCGTTCAACCGCCGCAAGGGCAAGGTGGCGATAGCCTTTGCGCCAGCCCGCTATCAGCCGGAAGAACGGTTAATCAGCGATCCTTCGCGCCCCGCTGGGGAGATGGCCGGCAGGCCAGAGGGGGCGCTGTCCCGCCAGCCTGTGGCTTCTGGGCAATGGCGCGCCGCTCAGCCGACGATGCGCAGGTTCGACAATTCGTTGGCGATTTCCTTGAAATTGTCCGACAGCGTCGCCCCGGTCGCGTTCCAGAACAGCTTGGCCGGCTTGGTCGGATCGGTGGGATCCTTGCGAAAGCGCGAATTCGAGGAACAGGCCTTCAGTGCGTCGAGTGCTTTCTTGTCGCCGGTATCGGTGGTCGACAGGTCGAGCGCAACGGTCATGACGAGAATGTTCGAAGTCTTGGCGTTGGCGCAAAGCATCTGCATCTGCTCGTCCAGCGCGGCCGTGTAGTTGGTGCCGGTGTAGGTGGTCTTGCCGATGTCGCTGCTTGTGTTCATGAACAGGCGCGTCACGCTTCCCGACCCCGGATATGTCAGGCCGGTGTAACCGTAAGCGGCGTAGGTCGACCTGTTATTGGCATAGCCGCTGTCGCTGACGGCGCTGTAAGTATTGGCGCCGTCGGTCAGCACGATGACGACTTTGTCGTTGCCCTTTTCGGTGTTCGTCCGGCCCTCGGTAAACGGTTCGTTGCTCGACACGGTCCGCCAGCCCCAGGCAAGGCCCTCCGGCACGTTGGTGTTGCCGTTCGGGACCATGGCGTCGATGGCGTCGTTGATCTCCTCCTTCTGGGCAAGCTGGCTCACATCTTTGAGCGGCGTGATCGGGTTGGTCGTGCAGGACGAGTTCGGGCCGTCGCCCGAGGCAGCCGACTTCGAGCCGTAAGGCTTGACCAGGAAATATTTACGCATGTCCGACTGCCGCTCGGAGGCGGTTGGATTTGCGATGTAGGGCCAGTCGGCCCACCAGTTGTTGCCGTAATTATACGACGTGCTGTTGACGTCGTTGACACCGTCGCGGTTGAAATCGAGCCAGAGGGTGCCAGCCTCGTCCGGTGCGAACATCGGCACGAACAGCGTGGCCGGCGTGGCGGCATTGGGCGTCGTGTCGTCGTTATTATACGGATACGGCCGTGCCTCCACGCAGCCCTGCCAGCTCGCATAGCGGCTGGTGGTGTAGATGTATTCCGGCGTGGTCCAATGGCCGCTCCGGCACGTGCCGTTTCTCCTGTATTCGTCGCAGATATACTGCTTGGTGTTGGGCACCTCCTCGCGGCCGGACTCGACCGTCATGTCGGCGTACAGGCTGAAGCGGGTCAGAGGCTGGTCCTCGGTGTCTCCCCAGCCGGTGCCGCGCTTGTACCAGACGCCGTTGAGCTTCTCGGCATATCTGTTCGGGTCGTTGGCCGCGGTCATCGTCGTCCAGTCGAAATCCTCATGCTGGATCGGGGAGATGCCGTCCTGATCCATCCAACCATCCTGGTCATGGGTCGGGCCGACATTGACCGACGCGGCGAACGGCACAAGAGAGAACTGCACCGGCTTGTTGACCTGCCTCATCTGCTGTGCCTGCAGCGCCAGCGTATCGACAAGCTGCTTGGCGGCGGTTTTCAGCAGGTCTATTCGCTTCGCACCGGTGCCCGAACCAAGGTCGTTCATCGAGCCGGAATTGTCGAGCACAAGGGCTACTTCCAGCGTGTTCTTGAGGCGGATCTCCGAGCAGGCCGTGAAGGTTGTATCGCTGGCGGTCCCACCCGTCAGCATGGCGGCAGCCGGTAGAAAATAGGGGCTATACGTCACGGCGCTGCAAAGCTTCAACGTGCCGCCACCCGCATTGCTGTTGGGCAGGGTGATGGTAAGCGACGTATTCGCCGGATTGACGTGGCCAAGATTGGCTTCGAAGAAGGTCTTGGCATAGGCCTTGGCGTCGTCGTCGCTTGCGCCGGCAACGATCTGCTGAGCGGTGGCGATGCCGGCGGCATCCAGCGCGTTCAGGGTGTTGTGCTTCTGGCGAAGCAGTTCCGAGTAATCGATGCCGAGCGCCAATCCGCCCATCAGCGGCACCATGGTGATGACCGTCATCAGCGCATAGTTGCCACGCCGGTCCCTACCGAATTTCCGGATCATTGCCTTCAGCACCCCGCCAGAACCCCTTTGTCGGCGAACGATGCCATGAATGTTTAAATTTCGGATTGCTAAAATGCGTCCAAGATCAGCACATTTTTTCAAAACCCGTTAACCACGCCGGTGGCGACAACGAACTGGATCGCCGCGAAGCCTCCAGGACGGCTAAAGCTCCGGAAAATGAGGGACTTTTGTGCTTGCAATCTTGGCTTTATCGCTGGCGGCAATCCTGAACGTTTGCAAAAGCTGGTGACAGGGTGAAGAGCTTCGGTTAATGCGGGCATGCTGCGGCGGACCGTCGGCGGCGGCACTCGCAACCATCATGATTTGGGAAACGATATGGCGGATTCGCCCGATATCATCGGCTCGCTCGCGGCTTTGTCGGAAGCCTATTCTGCCATTCTGTGCGATGTCTGGGGCGTGGTCCACAATGGCGAACGGCATTTTCCGGCCGCGGCTCTGGCGTTGGCCACCGCGCGCGAAGCGAAGATAGCTGTGGTCCTGATCACCAATTCGCCGCGTCGAAGCGCCGATGTGGTGGCGCAGATGGACGCGATCGGCGTTCCCGCGGCGGCCTACGACCGCGTCGTCACCTCCGGCGACGTCACCCGCGACCTGATCGCCGAAGGGCCGCGAAAAATCTTCCACATCGGCGCCGATCGCGATTTCACGCTCTATGGCGGTCTCGATGTCGAGCTGGTCGAGGAGTTTGAAGCATCGGGCGTCGTCTGCACCGGGCTGTTCGACGACGAGGTGGAAAAGCCGGAGGACTATGCCGATCTTCTGCGGCGGCTACGCGCTAGGGACCTGCCGTTCATCTGCGCCAATCCCGATATCGTGGTCGAGCGCGGCGAACGGATGATCTGGTGCGCCGGGGCGCTGGCTCGCGACTATGCCCAGCTCGGCGGGCGCACGCTGATCGCTGGAAAACCTTATGCGCCGGTCTACGACGTCGCGATGAAGGAGGTCGCTGACCTGCTCGGCCGTCCGGTCGAGCGTTCGGATGTGCTGGCGATTGGCGATGGCATGATGACTGACATCAAAGGTGCTGCCGACAACGGCTTCGACGTGCTCTACGTGTCGGGCGGCATCCATGCCCGCGACTACGGCAATCCGCTACAACCGGATCCGGCCAGGCTAACAGCCTTTCTTGAAAAGCACGGCTATCGGCCGGTCGCGGTCATTCCAAAACTGCAATAGGGCCAAAACTGCTATAGGGCCAAGACTGCTATAGGATCGCTCGATGACGGAAGCCTCTAAATGACGGAAGCCTTCGAACGCGTTTCTGCAATCTCGCCGCTGCCGGCCCCTTTGCGGGGCGGCGTGGTGGCGATCGGCAATTTCGATGGCGTTCACCGCGGTCATCAGGCCGTGCTCGAGCGCGCGCTTGCCGAGGCCCGCCGGCGTGGTGTGCCGGCTCTGGTGCTGACGTTCGAGCCGCATCCCAGAAAGGTGTTCCGGCCTGATATGCCGCTGTTCGTGCTGACGCCGCCGCCGATGAAGGCACGGCTGCTGTCGTATCTGGGCTTTGCCGCACTCGTCGAACAGCCGTTCACGCGCGACTTCGCTTCGTTATCGGCGGAAGCATTCGTGACCGACGTGCTGGACAGGAATCTCGGCATCATTCACGCCGTGACCGGCTTCGATTTTCACTTCGGCAAGGACCGACAGGGCGGCCCGGCCTATCTGATGGCGGCCGGCGAGCGCCACGGCTTCGGCGTCACGCTGGTCGACGCGTTTCGCGACGAGGGCGCCGAGGTGGTGTCGTCGAGCCGGATCCGCGCGCAGCTCGGCGAAGGCGCGGTGGCTGAAGCAGCCGGCCTGCTCGGCTATCGCTTCACGGTCGAGAGCGAGGTAATCGGCGGCCAACGGCTTGGCCGGACGCTCGGCTTTCCAACCGCCAATATGAGGCTTTCGCCGGAAGCCTCTCTGAAGGAAGGGATTTATGCCGTCCGCTTCCGTCGCGCCGACGGCACGCTTTATGACGGTGTTGCCAGCTTCGGCCGCCGCCCGACCGTCGACGACAACGGCGCGCCGCTTCTTGAAACCTTCGTTTTCGACTTTTCCGGCGATCTCTACGGCGAGCTATGCGCGGTGTCCTTCTTCGGTTTCCTGCGCGCGGAGGTGAAGTTCGAGGGGCTGGATGCGCTGGTCGCGCAGATGAAGCGCGACGAAGCCGAGGCGAGGGCGCTGCTTGCCGGCGTCAGCCCGCTTTCCGAGCTCGACGCAGCCGTTGCTTTTTGAACCTACTTCTTCAACGCCAGGCCGACCGCAATGAAGGCCCAGCCCTGGAAGATCAGGTCGATGGCGAGAAACAGCCCCAGCACCCATACGCTGTTGACTGGCCAGCCCATGGCGATGACCAGGCCTGCCAGCGCGCTGATCACGCCGGCCGCAACAAGCCAGCCCCAGCCTTTGTCCGGTCTGTGCTTATACCCGACCCAGGCCCTGAGTACGCCTGAAGCGAGAAGGGCGACTGCCAGCAGGAAGGTCAGCACCGCCGAGGCCAGCAGCGGGTTATAGAAGGCGAAGAACCCGGCAACTGCATAGAGAAGGCCGCTGAGCAGCCAGTAGAAGAACCGGCTCCATGTCTTCACGCCGAAGGCATGCATGATCTCGATGATGCCGGCCATCAGCATCAGCCAGCCGACGACATAGACCGAGGCGACCGTGGCGATGAACAGATTGCCGAAGGCAATGCCGCCGAGGATCAGCAGCAGCACCCCGAGCCCAACGAACCATCCCCATTTCGCCCGCGTCTGGCCAATCGCATCCTTTAAAGCATCGCCTTGCAGGGTCATTGCCGCCATCTCCACCGAAGTTGCCTGGCATCTTGCCAATTGGAGGGTAGCGCCGAAGGCGTTGCCCGTCCAGCGAGCAGCTTGCGCCGGATCCACGCCAAAAAAGCGAGCCAGCGTTTCGAACTTAAATCAAATTTTACCGAACCGGCGCCATGGCTCTTGGCAAAGCCGGTTGTTCCTGCCGGTGTTCCGTGCGTATGGAGTGACGATGCGTTCTGCCAGGTTGTTTCAGGTGGTCTTGGCCACCATCATGCTGGGCCCGACCGGTGCCGCCGAAGCAGGCGAGGGCGCCTTGGGCTGGTTGTCCGGCGACTGGTATCTGACGGTCGGCGCCACTGGCATGGTCGCGCCGGATTTCGAGGGCAGCAAAAAGTACCTGCTCAGTGCCTCGCCGATCATCTCGCTCGGGAAGGCCGGTCCCGCGGCGCGCTTCACCTCGCGCAACGACAACATCTCGCTGGCGCTGATCGACGACGGCGGCGTCCGCGCCGGTCTGGCCGGAAAAATCCTGTTTTCGCGCGATGGCGGCGACGCCGACGAACTGAAGGGCCTCGACCCGGTGCGCTGGGGCGGCGAGGCAGGCGGCTTCTTCGAATTCTATCCTCTTGACTGGTTGCGCGCCCGCGCCGAATTGCGCCACGGCATTCGTGCCCATAGCGGCTTTGTTGCCGACATCGCCGCCGACGCCTTCTACGATGTGACGCCTGAGGTCAGGATCTCGGGCGGGCCGCGCGTTTCGTTCGCCTCATCGGACTATTTCGATACCTATTATGGCGTCAACGCCGAGGAAGCCGTGGCTTCGGGCCTCAGCGAATACCATCCGGGCGGCGGAGTGAAGTCGGCGGGCCTTGGCGGCGCGGTGACCTGGAAGGTGACCGAGCCGATGACGGCCAGCCTGTTCGGCGAATATTCGCGCCTGATGGGTCCAGCGGCCGATTCCAGCCTAGTCAAGGAACGCGGCGACCGGAACCAGTTCACGATCGGCGTGTCGACGACCTATCGGTTCGATTTCTCGATGTGAGTTCTATCCCAGCAAGCGGGTATCGACTGGGTGCGTCGTGGTGCTCACGATGTGGATGCCGTCGCGACCCAGCAAATCCGGATTGAGGAGATAGTTCCTTGTGAACGGGACAATTGCACAAGGGACTTGCATGACGGAGTGGATGGCAGCAGTGACAAAGTCCGTCCCGAGGCGCTGCGTTGTGGCCAGGTCATCCTTCCAGTCACCAGGCAATTCGGCAGACGCGACAGCAATGTCGTCCGGCACGTCGATCTCCAGGAGCTGATAAGTCTGGGGCATGTCTTCCGCGTCGACATGCACCAGGATCTCGAGAAGCGCGGTGGCTGGATGATCGGCGCAGTAGACGATAGGTATTCCCATGACGTGCCAACGGCCGGAGCTGACCAATCCGCCAACGCCTAAAAGGTCCGCGTAGCCGGAAATGCGCCAAAGCCTCATAAGTCAGGCGAAGATGCCGTGGTCGATACGATGGAGCTCTTCCTCCACCAGGACTGCACCCGTCTCCGACTGCAGCAGGTTGATTGGCGTCTCGTTGAGCACTCTGCTGCGCTTGCGTAGCCAACGCTGCGCCTTTTCGTGATTGCCAAAAACCCGATCCGCCATCGCTGAGATCCGCTCAAGTCGCACGACGCGGTCGGATTCGGCGATCGTCAGCGTCTCGTTTCGCTCCCTGCGCCGAGCCAGCGTGCGCCGCGGTCCAACGATTTGAAAGATCTCATCATTGCTGAAGCCGATCTGACGAAGTCCTTCGACCCTGGAGATGTGAACCAGAAACCGCTCTGTTGCTGCATCGGGGATTGCGGCATTCGCGCCGGCTCGTTCTGTGTTCGAGTTCGACTGGACCTTGATGTGCAAACTGGACATAGTTTGGCTCCACTGCCATTTGCCCATGTACATAGGCGCAATTGGCACAGACTGCAAGAACGTCGACAGATACGCCGCTGACAGGAAAGCGGCCACGAGTTCGGGCTTTCCAACAGGGCCGGCCTCGTCTAAAAGCCCGGTTATGATGCATTTTACTCGCGCTTTGGCGATTGCGATACGAATTACCAGCCCGGTGTTCCCTGCGGCCTGAGCGCCGCCGGAACCGCCGGGAATATTGCGCGTGCCCTCTCGCGCTTTTTCCAGATCATCAACGCATATCGCCCAAAAGTGGGTCCGGTTTTGGGAAAACGATATGTGTCAAAGCGAAGACTTCAACACCCGGGCTCTTTTGCCGCCGGGCAATGCATATGGCAGACCAATGACCGACACCCCAACGACGACCGACGCCCCAATGACCGACACTGGCGAAACGATCGACTATTCCAAGACGCTTTATCTGCCGCAGACGGATTTCCCGATGCGCGCCGGCTTGCCCGAGAAGGAGCCGCTGCTGGTCAAGCGCTGGCAGGACATGGACCTTTACCGCAAGCTGCGCGAAAACGCTGCCGGCCGCGAAAAATACGTCCTGCATGACGGCCCGCCCTACGCCAACGGCAACATTCATATCGGCCATGCGCTGAATAAGATCCTCAAGGACGTCATCACCCGCTCGTTCCAGATGCGCGGCTACGATTCGAACTACGTGCCCGGCTGGGATTGCCACGGCCTGCCGATCGAATGGAAGATCGAGGAGCAGTATCGCGCCAAGGGCAAGAACAAGGACGAGGTGCCGGTCAACGAGTTCCGCAAGGAATGCCGCGAGTTCGCCGCGCACTGGATCAAGGTGCAGGGCGCAGAATTTCAACGGCTGGGCGTCGTCGGCGATTTCGACAACCCCTATATGACGATGGCGTTCCATGCCGAGGCGCGGATCGCCGGCGAGTTGCTGAAATTCGCCATGTCGGGCCAGCTCTATCGCGGCTCCAAGCCGGTAATGTGGAGCGTGGTCGAGCGCACCGCGCTGGCTGAGGCCGAGGTCGAGTACCAGGACTATGAGAGCGACACGATATGGGCGAAGTTTCCGGTCGTCAGCCTCGCTCGGCAGGTCACCAACATCGAAGACGGGCAGCCAGCCCTGGATCCGAAGCTGACGGAGACGTCACTGGACTTGCTGGAGGCCCATGTCGTCATCTGGACGACGACGCCCTGGACCATCCCCGGCAACCGGGCCGTCAACTATTCACCACGCATCAACTATGGCCTCTACGAGGTGACCGCGGCCGAAAATGCCTTCGGCCCACAGCCCGGCGAAAAGCTGATCTTCGCCGACGCGCTGGCCGAGGATGCCGCAGCCAAGGCAAAAGTCACCTTGAATCGCCTTCATAGCGTTTCGGCGGAACAGCTTGGAAGCCTTACGCTTTCCCATCCCTTCAAGGGTTTGAACGGTGGTTATGAATTCCCTGTGCCGATGCTCGCCGGCGACCATGTCACCGACGAGGCCGGCACCGGCTTCGTCCACACCTCGCCAAGCCATGGTCGTGAGGATTTCGATGCCTGGACGGATGCCGTATCGGATCTGCAGGCGCGCGGCATCGACACGGCGATCCCGTTCCCCGTCGACGATGCCGGCTTTTTCACCAAGGACGCGCCGGGCTTTGGTCCGGATCGCGAGGGCGGTGCTGCGCGTGTCATCGACGACAATGGCAAGAAAGGCGACGCTAATCAGGCGGTCATCGACGAATTGATCAAGCGCAATGCGCTCTTCGCGCGCGGGCGGTTGAAGCATTCCTATCCGCATTCGTGGCGCTCGAAGAAGCCGATCATCTTCCGCAACACGCCGCAATGGTTCGTCTATATGGACAAGGAGCTGGGCGACGGCACGACCCTGCGCAGCCGTGCCTTGAAGGCGATCGACGACACCCGTTTCGTGCCGGCCGCCGGCCAGAACCGCATCCGCGCGATGATCGAGGAGCGTCCCGATTGGGTGCTGTCGCGCCAGCGCGCCTGGGGCGTGCCGATCGCCGTCTTCGCCGATGAAGACGGAAATGTCCTGCGCGACGAGGCGGTCAACCAGCGCATCATGGACGCCTTCGAGAAGGAAGGCGCCGACGCATGGTTCGCGGCCGGCGCCAAGGAGCGTTTCCTCGGTAATCACGATGCCTCGAAATGGCAGCAGGTAATGGACATCCTCGACGTCTGGTTCGATTCGGGCTCGACCCATGTCTTTACGCTCGAGGATCGTCCGGACCTGAAGTGGCCGGCCGACGTCTACCTGGAGGGCTCCGACCAGCATCGCGGCTGGTTCCATTCCTCGCTGCTCGAAAGCTGCGGCACCAGGGGCAGGGCGCCTTACGACACCGTCGTCACCCATGGTTTCACCATGGACGAAGAGGGACGGAAAATGTCGAAGTCGCTCGGCAACACCGTGGTGCCGCAGGACGTCATCAAGCAGTCGGGCGCCGATATCCTGCGGCTATGGGTGGTGACGACCGATTATTGGGAAGACCAGCGGCTCGGCAAGAATGTGCTGCAGACCAACATCGACGCCTATCGCAAGCTGCGCAACACCATTCGCTGGATGCTGGGCACGCTTGCCCATGACGATGGCGAGGAAGTGCCACTGGACAAGATGCCGGAACTGGAACGGCTGATGCTGCACCGGCTCTCCGAACTCGATGAAGTCGTTCGCGCGGGCTACGACGCGTTCGAGTTCAAGCGCATCACCCGCATGCTGCTCGACTTCATGGTGGTCGAGCTGTCGGCTTTCTATTTCGACATCCGCAAGGACGCGCTCTACTGCGAAGCCCCGTCCAGCGTGAAGCGCAAGGCCTCCGTGCAGGTGGTGCGCCATCTTTTCGACTGCCTGGTGAAATGGCTGGCGCCGATGCTGCCCTTCACCATGGAGGAGGCCTGGCTTGACCGTCATCCGGGTGCCGTCTCGGTGCATCTCGACCAGTTTCCGCAAATCCCGGCCGACTGGAAGAACGAGGTGCTGGCGGAAAAATGGCGCAAGATCCGGCAGGTTCGCCGTGTCGTCACCGGCGCATTGGAGATCGCACGTGCGCAGAAGGTCATCGGCTCGTCGCTGGAAGCGGTGCCGGTCGTCAGGCTCGACGATGCGGCGCTCGAAGCGGCGATTTCAGATGTCGACATGGCCGAGATGGCGATCACCAGCGATCTGGTCATTGTCCACGGCAGCGCGCCTTCCGGCGCCTTCGCGCTGGACGACGTCAGGGGCGTCGCCGTCGTGGTCGAGAAGGCCGAGGCGAGGGGCCTGGTCAAATGCGCGCGCTCCTGGCGCTATACCGCCGATGTCGGCAGCGACGCGGAATTCCCCGATGTTTCGGCCCGGGATGCGGCGGTCCTGCATGAATTGAAGGCGCTTGGTCGGATTTAATGCATGTCGCCCAAAAGCATGCCCCCGGGCCTGACCCGGGGGTGCGTAGCGGTTTTGGGATAACGACATGCACAGCCGCCATATCGGTGCACAAATGCCACGGCGGACGGCTGATCGGCCCCGGCGCGTTGCCCTTAACGAGTGGTTGAGATAAACACGCGAAACTCCGGACGACAAATTGTCGCCGGATTTCCGTCGGAAGAGCATAGGCGATGGGGACCGGACCTTTGGCCGGTGGCGATCGAGAGGCTGTCTAGAGTGGGACTTTTTGGCATGACCGAAAGAACTTGCGTGCGCGTTGCGCTGCTGGCGCCGCTTGTCGTATCCGGCTTGGCCCTGTCCGGCTGCATGGGCTCGCCGACCTACGGAACCGACAAGTCCGCCTCCGCCCAGCTTGCCGGCGATCTCACCAGCGCTTTCTCAGTCGTGCCGAAGAACAAGGACAGGATCGACTACAAGCCGCGTCCCGAACTGGTGAAGCCGGCGCCGGGGCAGAAGGAACTGCCGCCGCCGCAGGACAGCATCGCGACGGCAAGCGCCGATTGGCCCGAATCGCCCGAGCAACGCCGCGCTCGCCTACGCGCCGATGCTACGCTCCATCAGGACGATCCGGCCTACCAGGCGCAAATCGTCGATGACGTCCAGACGGATCCGACGGCGATCAAGACCGCGATGGCGCAGTCGGGATCCAGTCATCCGCCGGCCTGGTCTCCGGCGGATTCGGACAAGGGCCGCGCCGCTGAGGTCAAGCGCCGTCTCGCCGAAGCCAAGCAGGGTGACCCGAACACCCGCAGATATCTAAGCGAGCCGCCGGTGCAATACCGCGCCGCTGCCGACACCGCGCCGACGGGCGATCTCGGCGAGGACGAGTACAAGAAGGAACGCCGCCTCAAGAAGGAAGCGGCCGCCAAGAACAAGAGCGGCGGCATGTTCGACTGGCTGCCGTGGTAAGCTTTCGGCGCTAGAGCATTTTGCAGCCGAACGTCTTTGTTTGGCGTCCGACAAAATGCGTTAAAAGAAAGCGCTCCAGGGAGAGCTGGCTACGGTTCGCGTCGCTCCCTGAAGAAATCCTTCAGAAGCAGCGCCGCGTCGGTTTCGGCCATGCCTGGATAGATGTCTGGAACATGGTGGCAGGTCTGTGAGGCGAAGAAGCGCACGCCGTTGACGACAGCCCCGCCTTTCTCGTCGGCGGCGCCGAAATAGAGCCGGCGCAGCCTGGCGAAGGAAATAGCACCGGCGCACATGGCGCAGGGCTCCAGCGTCACATAGAGATCGTAACCGGTGAGCCGCTCGCTCGACAGCTTGCTGCAGGCTTCGCGGATCACCAGCATTTCGGCATGGGCCGTGGGATCGGCGAGCTCGCGGGTGCGGTTGCCGGCACTGGCAACGACCGTATCACCGCTGGCGATGACCGCGCCGACCGGCACTTCGCCACGCAAGGCGGCGGTTTCGGCCTCTTTCAACGCCAGCGTCATGAAGTCCGGCCGCTTCAAGCGGTTTCCATTCCTATTATCTCCTCGCTACTCAAGCGTGATCCTGTTATTTACCCGCCCAAACGAGCAAAGGCCACATGGACGACAAAAACAAGAAATTCCCGGGCCAAAAAGGCCCGCGCAAGAGCGGCCCGAAACCGTCGGGCCCGCGTGGTCGTGATGCCGCTGCTGGCAAAGGCGGTAAGCCGTCTTTCGGCGCGAAAAAACCCTATGCGCCACGCGGCGAACGCCCGATGGCGGCTGACGGCGAGCGGCCGAAGCGCGATTTCAAAAGCGGCGATAGGCCGTTCAGCAAGGGACCGCGCCCTGAAGGCAAGCCCTATGAAAAGCGCGAGGGGCCGCGCAAACCCTATGCGCCACGCGGCGACCGCCCGATTGCGGCTGACGGCGAGCGGCCGAAGCGCGACTTCAAAAGCGGCGACAGGCCGTTCAGCAAGGGACCTCGCCCTGAAGGCAAGCCCTATGAAAAACGTGAAGGACCGCGCAAACCCTATGCGCCACGCGGCGAACGCCCGATGGCGGCTGACGGCGAGCGGCCGAAGCGTGATTTCAAAAGCGGCGACAGGCCGTTCAGCAAAGCGCCGCGTGCGGAAGGCAAGCCTTACGAGAAGCGCGAAGGGCCGCGCAAGCCCTATGCGCCACGCAGTGACCGGCCAGCGGCTGCCGAAGGCGAGCGCGGCGAGAGGCGCTTCGACCGTCCCAAGTTCGACCGTCCCAAGGGAGACTTCAGTGATCGCCCCAAGCGCGACTTCGGCGACCGGCCCAAGCCCGATTTTGGCGGTGAGCGACCTCAGGGAGCATCGGGCGGTGGCTTCAAGCCGCGCCCGCGTCCGGCCGAAGCGGCGGAAGAGGCTGGCGAGCGCATTGCCAAGCGGCTGGCCCGCGCCGGCCTTGCCTCGCGCCGCGACGCCGAGGAGCTGATCGCGGCCGGCCGCGTCAAGGTCAATGGAAGAGTGCTGTCCTCGCCGGCCTTCAATGTGATGCCCGGCGACATCATCCATCTCGACGGCATGGAGATCCCGCCGATCGAGCGCACCCGGCTGTTCCTGTTCCATAAGCCGGCTGGCGTGGTCACCACCAACCGTGATCCTGAGGGCCGCAAAACCGTCTTCGACGTGCTGCCGGCCGACCTGCCGCGGCTGATGACCATCGGCCGGCTCGACATCAACACCGAAGGCCTGCTGCTGCTCACCAACGATGGCGGCCTGTCGCGCGTGCTCGAACTGCCGGCCACCGGCTGGCTAAGGCGCTACCGCGTGCGCGTCCATGGCAAGGTCGAGGAAAGTGCGCTCGCCGGCTTGCGCGAAGGCATCGCCGTCGATGGCGTCTTCTACGGCGCCATCGAGGCGACGCTCGATCGCGAGCAAGGCACCAATGCCTGGCTGACGCTCGGCCTGCGCGAAGGCAAGAACCGCGAAGTCAGGAACATACTGGGCTCGCTTGGGCTCGACGTGACGCGGCTGATCCGCATTTCCTACGGGCCGTTCCAACTCGACGACCTGCCCGAGGGCCATGTGCTGGAGATCAAGGGCCGCGTGCTGCGGGACCAGCTCGGCGAACGTCTTGTCGAAGAATCCGGCGCCAATTTCGACGCCGAGATCACCAAGCCGTTCTCCAATAAGCCGGTGCGGCGTGAAGCGGTGCGGGAAGCGGAACCGGAGCGGCCGAAATTCACCCGCGACGGCGAACGCCGTCCGATCGGCGAAGGCGGATTGATCAAGAACCGCAAGCGCCGCGAAGGCAGCCGCGACGAGGCGCTGGGCAAGCTGTCGACAAGTCCAGGCAGAAGCTTTGGGCCGGAAAAGAGCTTTGGTGAGCGTGGCCCCAAGTCTGAACGTAGCGGGCCCGAACGCGGCGGCTTCGGCGATCGCGGCCCCAAATCTGAACGTAGCGGGCCTGGTGGATTCGGCGGCAAATCGGGCGGTGGGAAAAAGTCCGAACGCGAGCAGCGCCCGATCGAGCCGCCGGGCCAGCGCAAGGCCAACGTCTGGATGGCGCCGGGCGCGCGGCCGATCGGCAAGGGCAGGGCGGACGCCGATGCCGCCAAGGCAGCCGAAGCCAAGGCGCGCAAGGCCTCGTTCAAGCCGTCTTACGGCAAGCCCGCCAGTGGAAAACCGGGAGCGGGAAAACCCGGCGGCGCAAAGCCGTTCGGCAAGCCGCGCGGCGAGCGCCCAAATTCCGGCAAGAGTGATGGCGACCGGCCGCGCAGCGGCCCTGGGGGATCAAGGGGAAGCAATGCGGATCGTCGGCGGTGAGTTTCGCGGGCGTCCGCTGGTGGCGCCCCGCTCAAGCGCCATCCGCCCGACCACCGACCGGACCCGCGAGGCTGTCTTCAATGTGCTGGCGCATCGCTTTCCCATTCGGCTGGACGGCGCGCGCGTGCTCGACCTGTTCGCTGGCACCGGTGCGCTCGGCCTCGAAGCGCTGTCACGCGGTGCTTCTTACGGCGTCTTCATCGAAGAATCGGCGGAAGGGCGTGGCCTGATCCGCACCAATGTCGAGGCCTTTGGCCTCACCGGGCGTACCAAGATATTCCGCCGCGACGCCACGGCTTTGGGCGAGGCCGGCACGATGGCCGCGTTCGGCCTGGTGTTCGCAGATCCGCCCTATGGCAAGGGCCTGGGCGAGCTTGCCTTGCGCTCGGCCAAGGCCGGCGGCTGGCTCGTCCCCGGCGCGCTCTGCGTCGTCGAGGAGGCGGCGGCGGCGCCCTTCGAGGCAGGGCCGGGCTTTTCGGTTGTAGACGAGCGCAGCTATGGCGAGACCGTCATCCGCTTCATCGAAGCCGCCTGAAACTCGGTCGCCTGAGTTCGGCCTCCTTTGCGCGCGAAAATGACGAACAAATCACTTTGCCTGTGTCGCCGTCCCCGCCTATCGTCCCACCCCATGACAACCGGAGCCATTGATGACATCTCAGGCTGAATGGCTGCGCGGAACGGTCTTGGCGCTGGCTCTCGTGATGACCGGCCCGGTTCTGGCCGACACCAGGCCGGACGACGGCAAGGTGACGAACTTCTTGCTCGACAACGGCATGGAGGTTGTCGTCATCCCCGATCACCGCGCGCCGATCGTCACTCATATGGTGTGGTACAAGATCGGCAGCGCGGATGAGCCGCCGGGCAAGTCCGGCATCGCCCATTTCTTCGAGCATCTGATGTTCAAGGCAACGACCAATCATCCCGCCGGCGCGTTCGACCGCGCCGTCTCCGCCATTGGCGGCTCCAACAACGCTTTCACCTCCTACGACTACACCGCCTTTTACGAGACGGTGGTGCCGCAGGCGCTCGAGCAGATGATGGATTTCGAAGCCGATCGCATGCGCAACCTCATCCTCAACGACGATGTCATCGCCACCGAGCGCGACGTCATCCTCGAGGAACGCCGCTCGCGCATCGACAGCAATCCGCAGGCAGTGCTCGGCGAAGAGATCGATGCCACCCTCTGGCAGAACCAGCCCTATCGCATTCCGGTGATCGGCTGGATGCAGGAGATGGAGAAGCTGAACCGCACCGACGCCAAAGCCTTCTACGACAAATATTACACGCCCAACAACGCCGTGCTTGTGGTGGCTGGCGATGTCGAGCCGGAAGTGGTCAAGGCGCTGGCCGAAAAGACCTATGGCAAGATCGCGCGCGGTCCAGACCTGCCGCCGCGCATCCGTCCGGTCGAACCGGAGCAGAACACCAGGCGCACGGTGACGCTCACTGACGCGCGTGTCAGTGTGCCGAACTTTTCGACTCAATGGGTGGTTCCCTCCTATCACACTGCAAAGCCGGGTGAAGCGGAGGCGCTGGACCTGCTGGCGGAGATCCTCGGCGGCGGTAGCCGCAGCCGGCTCCACCAGCAGCTTGTCGTCAAGCAAGGCATCGCCGCCGAGGCCGGCGCCTTCTTTCAGGGCACCATGCTCGATGCCACCAACTTCACCGTCTATGGCGCGCCGCGCGGCGACGCCAAGCTGGCCGATGTCCAGGCGGCGGTCGAGGTCGAGGTCGCCCGCATCGCCAAGGACGGCGTCACGTCGGACGAGCTGGAGAAGGCCAAGGATCGTTTCGTCCGCTCGATGATCTTCGCCCGCGACAAGCAGGATTCGATGGCCAACATCTACGGCGCGACGCTCGCCACCGGCGGCAGCGTCAGGGATGTCGAGGAATGGCCGAGCCGCATCCGCAAGGTCACCGCCGACGAAGTCAAGGCGGTTGCCGCGCGCTATCTCAATCTCAACCATTCGACATCAGGCTATCTCTTGCCGCAGACACAGGCAGGGAATTGATTTGATGATGAAACAGCACAGCGGCGACTTCCCTTCTCCCCTTGTGGGAGAAGGTGGCCGAGCGAAGCTCGGTCGGATGAGGGGTGTTCCAGCTTGGCACCGACCGGGCTCCGTCCAACACCCCTCAACCGTCTTGGCGCTGCGCGCCAATCCACCTTCTCCCACAAGGGGAGAAGGGAAGGCCCGGCGCGCCGTCGCACCTGTACTCACCCTGCTCCTCTCCCTCGTCTTCCTGATCCTGCCGTCACTCACGGCTCGCGCGGCCATGAGCATCCAGGAGGTGACGTCCCCAAAGGGCATCACCGCCTGGCTGGTGGAAGACTATTCCGTGCCGCTCGTCGCCATCCGCTTCGTCTTCGACGGCGGCACGACGCAGGATCCGGCTGGGAAGGAGGGGCTCGCCAATCTGATGAGCGGGCTGTTCGACGAGGGCGCCGGCGATCTCGACAGCGAGGCTTTTCAGATCAAGCTGGACGACGTCGGCGCCGAGATGAGCTTCGAAGCGGCGCGCGACGGCACCTACGGCTCGATGCGCATGCTGGCCGAGCAGCGGGACGCGGCGTTCGAGCTGTTGCGGCTGGCGGTCACGAAGCCGCGCTTCGACCAGGCGCCAATCGACCGCATCCGCGCCCAGGTGCTGTCAGGCATCATCGCCAACGAGCTTGACCCCGACACGGTCGCCCAGCGCAAATGGCTGGAAGCACTGTACGGCACCCATCCCTATGCGCGACCCGACCAGGGCACCAAGCAAAGCATCGCCACGATCGCACCGGCCGATCTCATCGCCTTTCACAAGGCGAACTTCGCCCGCGACGGGCTGCATGTGGCGGTCGTCGGCGCCATCGATGCCGAAACGTTGAAGAACAAGCTCGACATGGTTTTCGGCGGCCTGCCGGAACACCAGGCGCTCAGCGTGGTCGCCGATATCGAGCCGAAGCTCAACCAGCAACTTGAGGTCAATTACGACCAACCGCAGACCTCGTTGCGGCTGGCCTATCCCGGCGTCAAGCGCAGTGCGCCGGACTTCTTCGCCGCGGCTCTGATGAACGAGATCCTCGGCGGCAGCACCTTCACCTCGCGGCTGTTCGACGAGGTGCGCGAAAAGCGCGGCCTGACCTATGGCGTCAGTTCCGACCTTGTCGACTACCAGCATGCCAACGCGTTGACCATCACCACGGCGACCCGCTCGGACCGGGCGACGGAGACGCTTGCCGTCGTGCGCGAAGTGGTGAAGCGCATGGCTGAGGAGGGGCCGACCGAAGCGGAACTGGCGGCGACCAAGCAATACATGATCGGTGCCTACGCCATCAACAATCTGAACTCTTCGGGCGCCATCGCCGCGACGCTGCTCGAACTGCAGCTCGACAAGCTCGGGATCGACTACATGCAGCGGCGCGCCGCCCTCATCGACGGAGTGACGCTGGATCAGGTCAAGGCGGCTGCGAAAAAGCTGCTCTCCGCCGAGCCGGCCATCATGGTCGTCGGGCCGAAACCCGGCGAGGCCAAAAAGGAATGAGCCCGAGCTTCGGCATTGCCTTTGGCGGCGGCGGCGCGCGCGGGCTGGCGCATATCCATGTCATCGAGACGCTCGACGAGCTGGGCATACGACCGGTCGCCATATCAGGCTCGTCGATCGGCGCCATCATGGGCGCCTGCATGGCCTCGGGCATGACCGGCAAGGACATGCACGCCTATACGCGCTCGATCCTCAGCCGCCGCGCCGAGGTGGCGACGCGCATGTGGCGGGCACGGCCCGGCACCTTCGCCGAGGTGTTGCAAGGCGGACTGCGGGTCAGCCAGTTCAATGTCGAGCGCATCCTCAAGGCATTCCTGCCCGACGCCATTCCCGAAACCTTCGCCGAACTGTCCATACCGCTGAAGGTGACGGCGACGGATTTCTTCGGCCATAGCCTGGCCGTGCTCGACGAGGGCGACCTGCACTCGGCGCTGGCCGCCTCGGCGGCTATTCCCGCGGTCTTCCGCCCGGTGATGCGCGACGGCACGCTGCTGATCGACGGCGGCATCTACAACCCGGTGCCGTTTGACCTGATCGAGCTCGACGCCGACATCATCATCGCCGTCGACGTCGTCGGCGCGCCGACCGAAGGCGGGCGCAAATACCCGACCTCCGTCGACCTGATGTTCGGCGCAACGCAATTGATGATGCAGTCGATCATCGCCAGCAAGCTGATGCAGAGCCGGCCCGACATTCTGGTCCGCCCGGCAGTATCGAAATACCGCGTGCTCGATTTCATGAAGATCGACGCCTTGATGGCCGAAACGGCTGATATCAAGGACGAGCTGAAGCGGGAAATCGAAAAGGCGGTGGAGGCGCGGGCCAAGGCTGACACAGGCAAGCGCACCAAGCAGGTGGAGGCGGGGGTAGCGCGGAAAGTCTGACGCTTGCTGGCCTCAATGGAACGGGCGCAAGCGAGTAGCATCTGGACATCCGCGGTCCGACAAACTCTCCGCGGCATGACTATTCCGCCGCGGAGTGAACCGTTTGCGGGTCGATCGAACGGTTGAGGATCAGCGCCGCGGCATCGCTTTCGCACGCCGCTGTCTGTGGCTGTTGCCGCACATCAGGGCAGGCCGCCGCCAGTCCCTCCATCGTCAGCACGTCTGGTATTCGCGTGCGGCTGACGCAAAGCGCGCCGTTGGCACCCCACGCCGCCTCGAACGACATATCAGGCGCGGCCTCGTCCTGTTGAATGCCCTTGCGATCATAGATGACGATCGGCGTCCCGTTGCGGGTATGGCCGACGCCATCGCCGCAATAATCGGCGCGGATCATGCGGGTGCATGCCTGATGATGATCCCACAGCGACGTGCCGTCCGGCGATTTTTCCCAAGGCCGATATCCAAAGCGCACGCATTTCGCCTGGGCGCCGCCGGTGCAGGTAATGCTGAACGCCGTGTCGGACGGCAAATGGCGGCCGTCCTGTGTCCAAGTGCCGGCAAGTGGAAAACCCATGCGCCGGCCCTCTATGTCCGGCTCGCAGATGTTGCGCCATGCGCCGCTAGCCGCGTCGCGGGTCGACATGGTGTAGAGCATGACCCCGCCATCCGGATTCCTCGGATCGATCTCGACCGCGTCGATGCGCAGCGGCATCCGGTCCTGTCCGTCACCACCAATCGTCAGAACGGCGCCGACGAGATCCTCTTGAGCGACAATGCGACCATCTTCCATCGTCACCACGAACCTTGTGCCGACAACGGAGATCGAGCCGATCGCTTGCCCGGTGCCGGCATTGGCAAAAGGCACCGCGGCCATGCTGGAAATGGCTACGGCGACCGCGAGCAATGCGTGGCGGCTGATATGGACGAGGCGGTTTTTGTGGGCTGACATCGTTGGGCTCCTGACGGCAGGTCTTGGGAATGAAAGCTCAGCCAATGAGAACGGACGGCACAACGCCATCCGTTCTCTTGATCACGGACGCGGGATATCAACGCCTCGGCGAAGGGGTTGGCCGGTCATGGTTGGTCCCGGCGCCGCTGCCGGTGCCGTGCTGGCCAGACGGAAGGCCGCTGCTTTTCTTACCAGCGGTCGATGCCCGGACATTGCCCTTCTGGACAGCCGGCAGATTGCCGAAATTAGGATCGATCACCGAGCCGCTGCCGTGCTGGACAGCCGGTAGACTGCGAATATTTGGGTCAATGATGGAGCGGACATTCGGGTCTACGATAGACTTGCTGGCCGGAGCGAGACTCTTCGCCAGAACGATGCCGTCAGCATGCACGCCGTTGAGCGTAAGGACGCCGAGGCCGTTCGCGAAAATCGCGTTGCTGGTCACCGCATTGCTGGTCAGCGAATTACTGGTTACCGCATTGTACGTCAGGCCGTTCAGCGATTTGCCGTTTGCGCCGATCGAACCCGAAGCGCTGGCCGGTGCGACGAGGCAGGCCATCGCCACGGTTGCGGCCATGTAAATTGTGAAGCGATTCATAGTAGTTTCCTTTTTTCGTTTTTCAGCGGAGCCATCCCATCGGGTTCGCTCCATGCGGCGGCTTTTCGCTCTCGACTGTTTCGGACGAATGCCGAAATCCGTCCGAATTGTTTCATTTGTTGCGATCCCTCGGGCACTGCGCCTGGTGCACCGGCGCACGACACAAAGGAAACCTTAGGCCGGCAAATCGGCAAATCCGCGCAACACTCCTGCGCCATTGGGGACGCCAGAACGAGGAGATTTCTGGCGATGCAAGCTTCGCGAAAAACCAATGGCCGACCGACCGGCGAGGCGACGGCGGCCCGGACTGCACGTCTGGCGGTGCTGGCGGGCGCCCCGGGCCTGCTGCTGACCGCATACGCAGCGGCGACATCCACGTCGCTGACCATCCGTGCCGATCTCGCCCTGACGCTGATGGACATGCTGGTGCTGGTCTCAGTCATGGTTGTGGCTGGCGGCAGCAAGAAACTGGGCCTGAACAAGCGGCGAGCAGCCCTGGCCGAGACGCTAGTCAATGGGCTGGCCGCCGTCGGCATGTGCTTTTCCATGGCAGTCGTCGCCGGCATCGCCATCCAGCGGATCACCGTCGGCGGCGTCGAACCCCACGGTCCCGGCATTGTTCTCGCCATGAGCCTGAACGGGGCCTACGCGGCGATCAATTTCTGGATTCTGCGCCGGTGGAAGGCCCGCAACAATGCTGCCGCTTCAGCGCTGGCCCGCGCGCAAATCTGCCTGTTCTCGGACAAGCTTTCGTCGAACCTGCTTATCACCGCATCGCTCGCAACAGCCTTGATTTGGGAAGGCACGATCATCGCCCGCTTCGTCGATCCGGTCGCCGGGCTGCTGATCGCAACGATGACAGCGCGCTGGACCGTGCCGGTCGTGCGGGACACCGTGCGAAGCCTGCGACGGGAATTTCGCAAGCGTGCAGGTCTGTCGCATAAGGCGCAATGACCGGTAGCCCGCTGGACCGCAGCTCCTTCTTTCTTGGCAACGCCTTGTTCTAGCGGCGCCGGCCTTCGTCGTGAGCAGGCTCATAGACATAGCCTTCGCCGCGAACCGTCACCAGGACCGCCGGCGCGTCAGGTTCGGTCTCGAACTTATTGCGCAGTCGGGTGATACGGATGTCGATGCTTCGGTCGCCCGGCTCGAGGTCGCGGTTGTGGGCCAGCCTGCATAGCTGGTCGCGCGACAATATCTGCCGGGGGTGGCGCGCGAACACGCATAGCAGGTCGAATTCCATCGACGTCAACTGCACGTCGGCGCCGTCCGGGTCGACCATCGTGCGGCCGGCCATATCGAGGACGCAGCCGCCAAAAGGGATGCGGTTTTCCGGCGTCTGCTCTTCCTCACCAAGGCGCCGGATGACACTCCTGACACGCGCCAGAAGTTCGCGCGGCTCGAACGGCTTGGCCATATAGTCGTCGGCCCCAGCGGCAAGACCTTCGAGCCGATGCGGCAGGTCTCCGACAGCGGTCAGCATCAGGATGCCGGCGCGGCTGCGTTTGGCGATTTCGCGGGCGAGGTCGTAGCCGCTTTCGCCGACGAGATTGACGTCGAGAATGACCAGGTCGGGGCCAAAGCGATCGAGTTCGGTATGCATGCCGGCTCCGTCCGAAACAGCTCGGACATCGAAGCCGTGCGCGAGCAGGTAATCCGACAGCATCTCGCGCAAGGGCGCTTCGTCGTCGACGATGAGCAATTTCTGTTTTGTCACGCTTGGGCCTCTTCCATTGCGCCGGTCTCCATCGCCCTCAGGCGCTCCATCACCAGCCTGCGAAAGGTTTGCGGATCGAGCGGTTTCTCGATCACCGGCGCGCCCGTTTCGCCGATGAAGCGGTCGATCTCGGGCGCCAGCGTGTCGCCGGTCACGAACAGCAGCCGGCGGGTGAGTCCGGGGCGCAGTTGCTCCAGCGCGCGGTAAAGGCCGGGGCCGTCGAGGCCGGGCATGCGTATGTCGCTGATCAACAGGTCGATCCCATCCTCACGCACAGCCTTGAGGGCGGCATTCGCGTCGTCGGCGATGGTGACATCGTGGCCGTCGCGGCGGAGCATTTCTGCTATCATCGAGGCAATGTCGGCATCGTCATCGACCACCAGAATTCGTGCGGCCGATGGGGGAGGCGGCATCTTGCCTGCAGCTTCGGGCGGAGCAACGATTTCGGCTCTGCCGCTCGGAAGCCGGACCGTGAAGCGTGCGCCGCCGCCCTGCGTCGAATCCAGCTCTATGCTGCCGTCGTGAGCCGTCACGATGCCCTGGCAGACGGACAGTCCGACCCCGGTGCCTTCACCGGCCATCTTGGTCGTGTAGAAAGGCTCAAAAGCACGCGCGCGCACCGTTTCCGGCATGCCTGGACCATTGTCGGCGACAACAATTTCAACGGCATCGTCTTCCCCTGACGTGACGATGGTCAGCCGCCGCGGGTGCGGGACCTGCAGCAGAGCTTGCTGCGCATTGACCACAAGGTTGGTGATCACCTGATGAAGCTGGTCCCTGTCGCCCCAGATGTTGGGAAGCGGTTCCGCCAGCTCGGTGCGGATCTCGACGCCTGCCGAGCGCAGGCTGTAGGCGGCAAGCTCGAGCGAAGCGGCGACGACTTCATTGATGTCGACAGCGCCTCTGGTCGGCGGCTTCTTGCGGGCCATCGCCAGAAAGGTGCGGACGATCCGCGAGCATCGCTCGGCCGCCGCGTGGATCTTGTCGGCGCGCCCCACAGTTACCTTATCCGTCGAGAATTCCTTCAGCATCGAACTGTAGCCGATGACGACCGAAAGCGGGTTGTTGAGCTCATGCGCCACGCCGGCCAGCAGCGAACCGAGGGCGGAGAGTTTTTCCGACTGGTACAGCGTCTCGCGCTGGCGGGCGATCTCCGCCTCGGCTTCGCGCTGGCGGGTGATGTCGGTGACGGCGGCAAGCATGGCCGAACGGCCGGCCTGCGTGATCAGCCGCGCCGAAACCAGCGTATCCATTCTCGAGCCTTGCATATTGGTCATGCCAGCTTCGAATGCATCGACGATGCCATCTCTCAGCAAAAGCCGCATGAGATCGTCTCGCTGCGAGAGATCTTCCCAGGTCGCCGTCGCTTCGGCTCCGGTCTGGCCAACCTCGATGCCGAGCGTCCTGCGCGCCGGTTCGTTGACGAACAGGATTTCGGGCCCCTCGATTGCCGAGATGGTGATCGGCAGCGGCACGCCTTCAGCTATGGCGCGAAACTGCGCCTCTCTTTCGGCCAACAGTTTCTCGGCTTCAATTCTGGCTTGCTCGGCCAGGACGCGGTCGGAGATATCGCGGCCGACGGACTGCACTTCGACAAGGCGCCCGTCGCTGTCGAAAATGCCATGATCGTTCCAGGCGAGCCATCGGCGCGCGCCATCAGGCATCGCATTGAGAAGTTCCATGCTGGCATCCGGCGCTTGCGGTGTCAGGCGGGCAAGGTGGTCCAGGAACCGGCGCCGTTCGTCGGGCGGCAGTACATCGAGTTCGCACCAGGACGGGTCGAGAAGCTGTTCGCGCGTCATCCGGCACGCCCGGCAATAGGCGTCGTTGACGAAGCTCAAATGGCCCTCCGGCGACATCCGGACGACGAACTCGGTCTGCAGCTCGACCACGCTGCGATAGCGCTGCTCACTGGCCTCGAGCGCCTGACGGGCGAGCTTCTGCTCGGCAATATCGCGACCGATGGACTGTATTTCGATGAGCTTGCCGCTGTTGTCGAAGATACCGCGATCGGTCCAATGGATATGGACCTCGCGGCCATCGCTCAGAGCGCCGGCCTCTTCCACTTCACAGACAGGCCGCTCGGGGGTGACGCGACCGATGATCTCGTCGAAGCTGCCGAAATCGGCGGAAAACGAGTTGAAATAGTGCCAGTCCGGGCTCAGCAACTCTTCGCGCGTCTTGCCGACAAGACGGCAATAGGCGTCGTTGGCAAAGCTCATGCGCCCATCCGGCGCAACCCGGATGATATATTCCGTCTGTGCCTCGACAACATTGCGGTAGCGCTGCTCGCTGTCGGCCAGTTCGCGCAGCGCTCTGCGGTTTTCGGCGAAGATGCTCGAAGCCATGTCGATCCAGGGCTGCCAAAGCGCCGAGGTTTTGATTGCGGTGCCTGGATTGTCGGTGGTTTCGCCGGCGGCGCCGGAGCGCACATGGTCGACAAGCGAGATCGCCGGACCGACGATCTCTCTCAGAAGCACTCGATGCAAAGCGAACACCGAGACAAGCAACCCGACCAGAATGAGCGCATAGGGTAGAAGCGACTGTTGCAGGGCGTAGGACTGGTAGAGGCCGATGCCGGCGACAAGCACGAGGAGCGGCAAAACGCAGGCCGCCATCAACGATGCGTAATGGCTGGACAGCTTCGAGGAGGTCGGCACGGCGAGGTCTCCACAGACGGATGCGCCGTCACGACGGTTGCTGTTCCCGTGCGGGCCAGTGGACTGAACGGCCCGCGGCCTGTCAAGCCGGCCTGCCGCCCGACGTCTTTCGACACTAGCCGCGGGATGTTTCACGATGATGCCGTGAGCCGGGTTTCCCGGCTTGGATTGTTTCAATTGTGTCGAGCCCGCCCGGAAGCGGAACAGACGGGCCGATTGACCCGGGGTTGATGCGCCCTGTAGGTTTGCCGCGTCGCTCGCCGCGGGGGAAACGCATGGCCGACATTATTGTCGTGGACGACGAGACCGACGTGGCATTCATGATCGCCGACTATCTGCAGGCGAAAGGCTATCGCATACGCACGGCGTCCGGCGGCGCCGAACTGCGCGAGGCGATCGCGGCGGCGAAGACGGATCTTGTCGTTCTCGACCTCAACATGCCGGGCGAGAACGGTTTTAGCCTGGCCCGCTGGCTGCGCGAGCATCACGACACCGGCATCCTGATGCTGACGGGCGCCGATTCGGTCTTCGACAAGGTGGCGGGCCTCGAGGTCGGCGCCGACGACTATCTGGCAAAGCCCTTTGCGCCGGTCGAGCTGGAAGCGCGGATCGCCGCGGTTTTGCGCAGGCGCAGGCCGAAAGGGCCGAATGACGCCGACGCTTTGCCAGCCGGGCATTTCGCCTTCGGAACCTATGCGTTCGACGCCCGCGCGAGGAACCTCATCGATGCCGACGGCGTGGCCATTCCGCTGACGCCGATGGAGCTCGATCTGGTGGCGGCCTTCGCTACCAGGGCCGGCCAGGTCATCGGCCGCGACGAATTGCTCGATCTGGCGCCGCCCAGGGGCGACGAGCCCTTCGACCGCAGCATCGACAGCCGCATCACCCGGCTGCGCCGCCGGCTCGAAAAGGATCCGGCCAAGCCGGATCTGATCAAGACGATCCGCGGCGTTGGATACCTGTATCCAAAGCGGTGAACGAGTGCGGTTCAGGGAACGGGCTGCCCCGCGGGCGGAACGATCTGCATGACAAGGCGCATCAGATCGGCCTGGCGGGAGACGCCGGTCTTCTGGAAGATATTGTCGAGATGCGTCTTCGTCGTCGTGCTGGCAATGTGAAGGCTGGCGGCGGTCTCGGCCAGCGTGTGCCCGGCGAGAAGGCTGGCGAGCACGCGGGTCTCGGCCAGCGTAAGCCCGAAGGCTGTCGCCAGCATATCGGCGGCGTCGCGCTCGTCCAGTGCATTGCCGATGAACACCGCGGCTACCGCCGCGGGTTCCATACCGGCGCGCGGATCGCCGCCGGCCATCGGCAGCACGCGGGCGAAGACGGGCGGCAGGCCGGGTTCGGTGAGAAGGACGGCAAGCCCTCTCTTGCCGATGCTTGCCGCATCCTGAGCCGCAAGCATGATGGCGCTGTGAAGCTCCTTGGAAGCCGACGGGATATTCGCTTGCACAATGCCGTGGACATCCTGGATCGGGGCGCCGCTCTGCAGCATGCGCTTGGCCGAATGGTTGGCGTGCAGGAGGACGCCACGCTCGTCGGTGAGGACCACGGCGCATGTGAGCGCATCGAGCGCCTCGGCTATCCGTGCGCGCTCGATCGTGCCGATATCGAGCATGTTGCTGATTATCAAGGAACGACGGACATGCGGCAGCAACAATCCGCCAAGCTTGATTTCGTGCTCGGTGATAACGCCTTGCCGCTCATGCCGGGTAACGGCGAAGCCGGCAAATCGTGTCGGGGTGTGGATCAGGAAGAACGACATGATGTCGACTACACCCTGCGGCTTCAGGCACTCCTGAAAGTATCGGGAGGTCTCCAGATCGGTTTGAGGGACATGGCGTGAGACCACATGCGGCATATCGAGGGAAGGCCACGTCGAGAGATCCTCGAGCAGCCGGGCGTGGATCTCGGGGATGTGTTTCGCCTGTTGCTCCAGCCAGTATGGCTCTATCCCAACAGTCCTGTAGATCAGCAGCCGGTCGTTGGTAAGATCGTCAAGGTGCAGCACCGCAGTCTGCGCGTTGAGCGCATCCCTGATCCCGGCAAGCGCGTCCTCCCATCGCTCCGGGTCGAGTGCGCAATCGTAAATCGAGCCGATCAGCTTCGACAGCTCATGGTTCGACAATGCCTTGGCCATCGACGGCCCCCCGCATGTCGACAGCGCTCCGACGCGGAAAGCCGCGCGCTCTCACAGGTGCTCTCGCCTCTCAAAACTTTAGCGATCGCTTAAATTACGATTATCTCCCCCAAACAGGGGATGCGCAAGCAACCGGGCGGTGAAATACTCGCGCCAAGAAGAAAAGGTCGCACTTGACTTCGACGACCAGTGGGGCTCAGCGCCGTTCCCGGCTCGTGGGCCGTCGCCACTGCCAAGCAGCCGGGGGGACTAATCAAGAATTTCCTGTGTGCGCCGATTATCTCGGCGCGCCACCGTCTATTGCTGAAAAACCTTGAGCTGGGCTCGACCCGGCCAATTCGGGATGGAGCAGCATTATGTACAAGTACATTGCTTTTGCAGCATTTTGCATGACGGCCATACCAGCGCATGGCGGCGAGCTTGGAGCCATGAAGGCCGAAAGCATCGATCTCGCCGGCTTCCTTGGTGTCGTCTATTACACGCCGCAGGAGGATGGCTATCGGGTGGTCACCACAATCGCGCAGGGCGAGGCGGGCTTGCCCGTGCGTTTCGTGGCGACACTGACCGAAAACCAGACGGTCGCACTCTCGGTGCCGGGCAAGCTGGGAGAGTCGGACCAGATCCTCGAGATATCGCGTGTCGGCGGCAAGCTCGTCGTCAGCCCACAACCGATAGACGGGATCGTGGTTTCTTCTCCGAAGGCCGCCGTCGACTGATGACCCCCGCCGAGTGATCCAAAGTCGCGTGATCCCAAGGTCGAGTGATCCAAGGTTTCAGCTGCACGCGCGTTGCGGCGGTGCTGGATGAGGCTGCAACGTGGGCGACAGAGGATGTCCCTGTGGCTTGTCCTCGCGTCGGTCGTCGTCTTCACCGTCGGTGCCGGCTTCGGTGTCTCTTCGCAAGCTGACCTGGCCACGGGCAAATTGGCCACGGGCAAGTTCTACGAAATTGTCGGCGGCAAGGTCGATGCGCGAACCTATAATGGCTTCCGTCGCTACCATGGCAGCTGCAATCACTGCCATGGCCCCGACGGCATGGGCTCGACCTTCGCCTCGGCGCTTGTCGACCGGCTGCCCGGTATCGAGGTCTTCCGCAGCAACGTTCGCGACGGCGTGCGCAGCGGTCCTTCGGTCATGAAGGGCTTCGCCGACGATCCCAACGTCGCCCCTTACATCGACGACATCTACGCCTACCTGCAAGCCCGCGCCGACGGTGCGCTTGGCCGAGGACGGCCGCAAAGGCTTGAACCGTGAGGGGTACTTACCCGTGTGCGATAGCCTGCTTGTGGGGGAGATTGGCTGTCATCGGCGCCATCACGCCTTCCCCGGCGCATACTCAAGCGCCACCACGCCGTTGCTGAAGGGCGTGGTCGAAATCAGCGCGAGCGGCACTTTCTCGCCGGGCGGGAACAGCGGCTTCCCCTGGCCGACGGCACCGGGGTAGCTGAGCAGCCTGATGCGGTCGACCAATCCGTGGCTCAGCAACTGCTGGGCGATGCTCAGACTGCCATGCACATAGATGTTGCCGCCGCTGCCCTGCTTCAGTTCTCTGACCGCGTCCGGCAGTGCGCCCGTCAGCAGCTCGGCCGGTTTCCAGTCGAGCGTCTTAAGGCTCATCGACGCGACATATTTCGGCAGCGCGTTGAACCGCTCGGCGAAGTCTCCGGTTTCCTCGGGCCACGAGCCGGCAAATATATCATAGGTCGTGCGCCCCAAAAGCATGGCGCCGCTGTCGGCAAGTTCGTCCTCCTTGAACCTTTGCATTTCATCGTTCCAGGTCACGCCGGGCAGCTTCTCGACCTCGGCGATGCCATCGACGCTGATGAATTCGGTGACGATGAGTTTTCTCATGGCGCTCTCCTGCTTCTGTCAGAGGACGGATGGGGCAGGGCCGATGCGACACGCGGCGTGAAAAAAGCGCGGCGCTTTGTTGTTTTTAGCCGATGTCAGACGCGAGCGTCGACCGGATGCCCGGCGCCAATTGATGATGCAGCCGGGCCAACAAGCTGAAACAGTGCCGGCCGACATACTGGTGCGCCCCGCAGTGTCGAAATATGCGTGCTCGATTTCACGAAGATCGACGCCCTAATGAGCGAAACGTGGCGATGAATAACGAGCTGAAGCGTGATATTTAGCTAGTGATGGAGGCGAAGGCCGGCGCTGCAGTGAGGGGCAGGGCGGGAAAGAGGGCTGGGTGAGGGGCATCATTGCAGGCAGTCCGACCGCATGCGTCATGTGAAACGGCGAACTAATTCAGAATCTGAAAAATGCCGGCCAGTCATAAAGATCGGCTAAACGTACGTACTCTTACCGACGCGACAAGGTGAGGAGCCGTTGATAGCGCACATCCTTCTCTAGTTTGGGCGCTTTCAAACCAATATGCTGTAGCGCCTTATCGAGCCCGTTGGGAACTACCGCGCCTTCTTCGCCACCTACAGTTTTGTCGAGCAACGTTAGGAATGCGTCGGCATCCGCCGCCGTCTCCACGTGGTGAATGGCGCGATCTTCGTTTTCGTGCTGAAATACGCCATACTCCCACAAAGACCAGCAGTCGAATGGAGTGAGGTAAGGCGCCACTAGGCCGACCGCCTCGGCAAATCTGGCGCCAGCGGCCGCGGGAAAATCTGCGAGGGCATCGGATACTTGACGCGAGTTAAGCGTGAGTTCCTTAGGCCATACCTCGTCAAAAAGTGAACTCACAAGAACAAAGCGGTCTGCGGGGTGTTCCGGTACTTTCTCGTCTCGCTTCATATAGTTTTTCATAGACCTGAGTGCATGGCTGCGCACTTGATCTCCCCCCATCCGAAGCATCTGTTGAATCAAATTTTTCGCTATTGTCGGAGAAATTCCATCGTGTCGGTCTACTATTGCAGACCAGATGACAAGCTCGGCGAGGTGACCTCGTATGTCACTCGACAGCTTTGCATTCATTGTAGCTTTGATCAAAGCCGGCGCAATCTGACCGAGAAACTCCCTTTGTGGCAAGCGTGCTCGCGAGACCGCCTTCCATAGCTCAATTGATTCTCCTTCAGCATCACGAAGGGGGACAAGAATGTTTCTGAATGACCAATCGGGCTGAGCCGCAAGAAAATAGCAAAGGCTCGTTGCCAATTGGTATTGGGCCTGGAGCTTGGCATCGCCAGCCGCTTCTTCGACGGCTTGGAGTACCCTTGGCCACGGCTCGATCGAGAAAGGTTTGGTATTTGGTGAAATCTGTGGACACGCATTCATGAAGGCGCGCATCAAATTTCCAACCGGCGATGCGAAAGATCGCTCGCTCAGCGTGGAGTCTACCTTCTGCCGTTCATTGACTGCAGCTACAGCGACCGGCCACAGAGCAAGCCATGCTGACAGAAACTCGCTGGAGTTCTTTAGAAGCCGATCCCAACTCGACATCCACGATGTAAGCCCCTCGATCGCTTTCTCTACAGTCCTTTCCGGCAAAGCCGCGATAGCGACGCAAGTTCTAATCGCCGTCGGTATTTTTGACTTGTCTTCCTCGCTCGCGTTGTCGATCGTTGCATTCAGATCGGTGGGGCGGAAATAATACCCCAAAGATTGCCAGATCTTTGCGACAAGAGTGGACGGTGCTTCACTCTCTCCCAACAGCTCAAGTGTCAGTTCAGGATTGTGGCCGATAAAATCCGACACCTCACGGCTCCGATCATTCCACCCATCGTCGTTTAGATTTTTTTCTAGCTCCTCAAGTAGTTTGGCGCGCGGCACATCGTGGAATCTTTCTCCGCTTGGGCGTTCGCTGGCCACGAGCGTTACGCCGAGGTTAAAGCCGTCGGTTACCGATTTGACTGCGGGAGGATGGGCAAGGTTTGCGGTCGCACTATTGAGCAAAGTTTGCGTCCTCTCCGAGAGGATTGCCCCCGCCACTTGGATTCGCTGCAACTCCGTTACAGCTCGGCGCTTCGCATATATCGTCGCCTCGGCTCGTTCTATTCGTTTTGGCAAAAATCGTAGCGGCTCGCCCTTCAACAAGCGACGCTCAAGAGCGACTCTAGTGGTTGCGGAAAGAGAGTTCCAGCGTAACGCGCGAACTTCAGCAAACTCGGGATACGAACTTGCAGACCAGAATTCGCGATCATCGAGCCTTTGAAGAAATCCCTCAACCTCACTCGACATTACGAGCTCATCATTCCTAGCCGCCGCCGCCCAGAGCCTTTTGTAGAGTTTCCAGCGACCGATGTCCCAAGAGGCGATGACGCGTTGCGCTGCGGCGCGATCAGTGGTCGCGAGTTGCTCGACGACAGCGAAGAGCAGCTTGGCCGACGGCGCAAAGCCGTCATGATATCTATCCGGTTCACCGCCACCATCGGGGTATTGTTCCGGTGGCACGAAGTAGACCCGATTGACCTGCCAATTGGTGCTATCCTGCCGTTCGGAAACATGTCCAATTCGCGCGGCGAGGTTTAGACCGCTGAGCAATGCTGAGTTCAGCGCATTCGCAAGCTCGAAGAGAAAGTCTCGATCCTTGATGTTTTCAAGGTTGAGATCGTCAGGCGTTAGCCGCTCGCCACTGGAAACTGATAACCACAGTAGGTCATCTACTGTTTTTGGACGCTTAGCCCTAACCTCATTGTAGATAGACTCTAGCTTTCCTCGGCTTTCAATTTTCAACCACGGCTTGACCGCCATCACGACAAGCCGGATTGTCTCAGCTTGGGAGGCGCCTGACCTCAAATCACGCTTCATGAGCAGGCGGTCGTAACTGGTTCCCGCGTCTGGTCGGTCCCAAAACTCGAATACCCACCGCCAAGCTTGACGATACGGTTCTGCCACTTGGGTCGAGTGGTAATCGAACAATTGCCTGAACGTTGCACGTTCCGCCAAATGTTGATCGGTGAATTCGAGTGCCCATTCCAAAACCCCGCGATCCATCAATCGGTCTTTCGCGAAAACCCATGTCGTTTGAGCAATCTTTGAATCGGCATCCGACAGTCTAGGCCTGCTCACGTCATTTCCCTTTCGCCATATCGCGGATAACTTGGTTTAAGAAGGCGAGCCATTTCGGGGACGATCCCTTCCTAGCAAGTATGCCGGCCAGCTCTGCTTGCTCGCTAGGATTAGAGCGGCGTACATAATACCGAAGAAAAGATTGGGCAGCTTTCCCATCGACACCGTCCGGATCCAATGTCGCGACGTTTGCCAGATACTTTCTAAGACGCATTCCATTTTTCTTGTCGGGAATGATTTCGGACCACCGCATCAAGACATCCTCGAGCGCTTTGTGATTGTTGGCTCTGTCGTAGGCTATTGGAGTGATGCCGCGCGATTGCCATTCGATGGGAGTGCGGTCATCCGTAGGGTCGCATCCAACGAATGCATATCGTGGCTTCAGATCCACGAAGTGACGTTCGTCGGCTGCAATGGCGTTCAGAAGGTAGCGGACAGGCGAATCATTGGCGCTGTATCCCACCAATACCAGGTGAAATATCCTCGCCGCGTCGTAGAGGAAAGAAGTCACCGCATGACGGCGCAAGTAGGCATCGCCAAAGTCCTGATCTGTGAGAATGAGCGCTGAGCCCTTCTCTTTTCCGAGTGGAAGCATCCCATGAATGTGAAGGATTCCCGCAAAGTCAGTGCTCCGGCTTGGGTTTGGAATTTGGCCCAAAGCATATGAGGTGCCGAGATAACCCGCCTTTTTCGCGGCTAGTCCGAGTAGACGATCGAAATTCGTAGTCACAAGGAGTGTTTGGCCAAACCGCTGACCCAAGCGAACTAACGCAGCATGGAGCATGTTCGGCGTTATCGTTCGATCCAGTACCTTTTGCGCAGCTCGACGCATCGTACTTTGTTTACTTGGATCGCCGTCTATCCGACGCTCCAGCATTCCGAGCACGACGTCATATTCATTCTGAGAGAAAAACTTCAGTTCGGTGCGTTGTTGATGGGTGAGCAGATCCGGGACCTTGTCCCAACTAGGGCCGCCTGGCGTGCGCAACGTGGCGAGAGGCACGGACATCGATGCGTCTACTTCAGCGTATATGTCGGCAACAAGACCACCAAAATCCGGCAAAGAGGACGGGGCAGGGTAGGATGCGCCGGCCCCAACGACAAACAGCACCTCGCCCCGATCTCGAGCGAGCAGAAGGTCTTCTGGTAACGGCGGAAGACCAGTCCCGACTACGATTTTGTTGCTCACAATTCTGGCCCCCCGATATGAAACCCGTGCTGGCGCCCACAAGCTATTAATCAAACGCGATGGACTAGGCAGTACGGTCATTGTCTATTGAAAGTGCTCTGCCCCAGGCGACCGACAAACACAACGCTCTCCCGTTCGGGCGGTATTGCGGGAGTCGTCCGCCCGTTTTCTCCATACCCACTTGTCATACCCCCATCTTCGTCCTAGTCTCCCTTTGAGAAAACCTTTTCCCAAATCACTCGCATCCGCAGACCTCAGCAATCAGCGCCCTGCAGGCCAACAAGAGAAAACCTTTTCTCAAACTAAGGAATTCGCCGCACTCCATGTCCTCCGACGCCGCGCCAGCGCCCGCCAAAACACCAGTCACCCTCCGTGAGGTAGCAGCACTCGCCGGCGTCAGCGTCGCCACAGCCTCAAAAGCGCTGAACGGGCAGGGGCGGATGACTGCCGAGACGCGCGAGCGCATTCGCGAGACGGCGCAGCGTCTCGGCTTTCGCCCGAACAGCCTGGCGCAGAGCCTGTTGCGCCGGCGCAGTTTTACCGTCGGGCTGTTGACCAACGACACCTATGGCCGCTTTTCGCTGCCGGTCATGTCGGGCATTTCGGATGCGCTGGTCGACAAGGGCGTCTCGGTGTTTCTGTGCAATGTCGAGGACGACCAGCGCCTCGGCCAGCTCCATGTCGATGCCATGCTCGACAAGCGCGTCGACGGCATCATCGCCACCGGCAAGCGCATCGACCGCCATCTGCCGGTCGACCTGTCCAATCTCGGCGTTCCCGTGATCTACGCCTTCACCCAGCCCGATCCCGACGCCATCGCGTTCGTGTCTGACGACGCTGGCGGAGCGCGCCTGGCGGTCGAGCACTTTTGGCGGCTTGGGCGGCGGCGCATCGCTCATGTCACCGGGCCGGCGAGTTTTGCGGTGGTGCACGCGCGGGCACAGGCCTATCGTGACGTGCTGACCGAGAAAGGCTTGCCGGTCATGGAACCATTGCTCGGCTCGTGGTCGGAAGCGTGGGGTCACGAGGCGGTGAAGAAGCTCTTCGACGGCAAGCTGTCGAAGAGTGGGGGCGAAAAGCCCGATGCCGTTTTTTGCGGCAACGACCAGATCGCGCGCGGCGTCATCGATGCGCTGCGCGAGCGCGGGCTTGATGTGCCTGATGATGTCGGCGTCATCGGTTTCGACAATTGGCAGATCGTGGCCGAGGCAACGCGCCCGCCGCTGACCTCCGTCGACATGAACCTGGCGGCACTCGGGCGCGAGGCCGGTCTTACCTTGCTTTCGCTCGTCGGCGGCCAACCCGCCGCGCCGGGCATCCGAAAACTGCCGTGCCGGCTGGTGGTGCGTCAGTCATGCGGCCGTCCGCCGGACGGCTGAGATCAAGATGCCGCGCGGGGAGCGCGGCCTCAGGAAAACAGAACCATGAGGAGGAGAACATGAGGACTGTCATTACCGGGCTCGCCTTTGCCGCGAGCGTTTTGGGCACGCTGGCAACAGTCGGGCCGTCCGCCGCAGCCGAGACCGCCAACATCTGGGTTCGCGCCGACGGCTCGAACTTCATGCCGCGCATCGTCGATGCCTTCAACAAGGGGCATGAGAACCAGGTCAAGCTGGACATCATCCCCAATGCCGAGATCATCCCGAAATATGGCGCTGCCGCCGCCGGCGGCACGGCACCCGATGCACTCTCGCTCGACCTGATCTACACGCCGTCCTTCGCCGCCGCCGGCCAGCTGGAAGACATCACCGACTGGGCGAAATCGCTGCCTTATTTCAACAGCCTGTCGCCGGCGCACGTCAAGACCGGCACCTACAAGGACCGCATCTACGGGCTGCCGTTCTCCGCCGATAGTTCGGTGCTGATCTGGAACAAGAAGCTGTTCAAGCAGGCCGGTCTCGACCCTGAAAAAGGCCCGACCAACTGGGCCGACATCGAAGCCTATGCCGAAAAGGTCAACGCGCTTGGCGGCGATATAAAAGGCTTCTATTTCTCCGGCAATTGCGGCGGCTGCAACATCTTCACCTTCACGCCGCTGATCTGGGCCTCGGGCGGCGACATCCTCACCGAGGACGGCTCGAAGGCGACGCTCGACAGCCCGCAGCTGCGCGGCGCCATCGATCTCTACCGCTCGATGGTCAAGAAGGATCTGGTGCCATCAGGCGCGCAGACCGATACCGGCTCCAACTTCTTTGCGGCGTTTGCCGGCGGCAATATCGGCATCTCGCCGTCCGGCGCCTTCGCCATCGGCGCGCTGAACACTCAATACCCTGACATCGACTACGGCGTCACCTTCCTGCCGGGCAAGGATGGCGGCTGGTCGTCCTTTGCCGGCGGCGACAATTTCGTCGTCACCAAGGGCACCACGAAAATCGCGGTGGTGAAGGAGTTCCTCGATTTCGCCTACTCGCTGGAAGGCCAAACCATCCTGGCGAAATACGGCAGCCTTCCGGTGCGCGGCGACATCGCCAATGAGGCGCTGAAGGACCTCGACCCGCGCTACAAGGTCGCCGCAGAAGCCATGGCCAAGGGCCGCACGCCCTATTCGGTGGTGTTCAACGACCTGATCAACTCCGCCAACGGTCCGTGGAACCAGATGGTCAACGAGGTCTTCTTCGGCGAAGACGTCGATGGCGCCATCGCCAACGCGCAGGAAACCATGCAGTCGATCATCGACTCGGCGCCGCAGCAGTAAGCGCCGGCCTTACCTCCCCCTCGAGGGGAGGTCGGACCGCAGGTCCGGGTGGGGTCATTGCGGCAGTGGCTCGACGTTCTCTTTGCGTCGGCGCGTTTCGCAGAGGACCCCACCCCCGGCCTTCGGCCGGACCCTCCCCTCGAGGGGGACGTTGGCGCTAACGGAAGAACTGGCATGACCTTAATCACTACAACCACCTCGGCGGATGAGCGCCAGCCCCACCTCCCCCTTGAGGGGAGGTCGGACCGCAGGTCCGGGTGGGGTCGTCTGCGAAGTGCTCGACGTTCTTTTTCGTCGGCGCGCTGCACGCAGGACCCCACCCCCGGCCTTCGGCCGGACCCTCCCCTCGAGGGGGAGGGGAGCGGCCAGCCATGACCTCCATCGCAGCAACCTCCGCCCCAGCCCGCCGCCGCAAACTCGTCGGCGCCGGCCGTCGGCAGTGGATCGGCCTGCTCTATGTCGCGCCGGCCGTGGCGCTGGTCGTCGTCTTTTTCATCATCCCGCTCGGCATGACCGCGTGGATGTCGCTGCACAACTGGCCGCTGATGGGCGCGCACTCCTTCATTGGTCTCGACAATTACTGGGCGATCCTGCGCGACACCAGGTTCTGGAACGCGCTCAAATTCACCGGCTATTACACGGTGATCGTCACCATCGCGATCTTCGTCGTCGCCTTTCCGCTGGCGCTGTTCATTGAACGGCCGCGGCAGATGACCGGCTTCTACCGGACATCCTTCTTCATGCCGGCCGTCATCGGTTTCGCTTCGGCCAGCCTGCTCTGGTCGTGGCTGCTCAATGTCGATTCCGGCCTGTTCAGCCCGGCCGCCTTCGAACTCGGCCTGACCGAGAAGAAGGTCAATCTGCTGGCGACGTTCCAGCCGGCCTTCTGGTCGATCATCGCCATGGTCGTCTGGAAGGTGGCAGGCTTCACCATGATCATCCTGATGACCGGCCTGCAATCCATCCCGCCGGATCTGCAGGAGGCGGCGATGATCGATGGGGCAGGGCCGCTGGCGCGGTTTCGCGCCATCACCCTGCCGTTGATGCGCCGCACGCTGGCGCTGGCGCTGATCCTGTCGGTTGCCGGCTCGGTGCTCGCCTTCGACCAGTTCTACATCATCCTGCGCGGCGGGCCGCGCAACCAGACGCTGACCGCCGTCTACTGGATTTTCAACCAGTCGTTCGTGTCGTTCAAGCTCGGCTACGGCGCCGCCCTGTCGATGGTTCTGCTGGTTATCCTGGTCGCGCTCAGCCTCATCCAGCTGCGGCTGCTGCGCCAACCGGAGGGCGTTGACTGATGGCGCAGGCACGCAGCCGCAAAACCCGCCTCGGCATGCAGATTGCCGAGCACGCGACGGGCATCATCGCCTCGCTGCTGTTCCTGGCGCCGATCGTCTGGACCGTGCTTTCGGCGTTCAAGCCGGCGCAGGAGTCGCGTAAGCCGCCGCTGCCGCCCTGGCCGACGACGGGCTTTTCGGTCGAGAACTACGCCACGCTCAACACGTTCGGCGACGGGCTCTGGCTGCCGGCGCAAAACAGCATCTATGTCTCTGTCATGACGGTGGTGCTGTCGGTGATCGTCAGCGTGCTGGCCGGCTACGGCTTCTCACGCTTCCGCTTTCCGCTGAAGAACCTGCTGTTCGTCGTCATCCTGTCGACGATCATGATCCCGTTCCAGTCGATCCTGACGCCGATCTTCCTGGTGCTGACCAAGATCGGCCTGCACAACACGCTGACCGGGCTGGTCTGCGTCTACGTCACGCTGCAGCTGCCGTTCTCGATCTTCATGATGCGTAACGCCTTCGACGCTGTGCCGCGCGAGATCGAGGAAGCCGCCCGCATGGACGGCGCCAACAATGTCACCATGCTCTTGAAAGTGATGCTGCCGCTGGTCTGGCCAGGCATCGTCACCATCGCGCTGTTCGCGTTCCTCGGCGCCTGGAACGAGTTCCTGGCGGCCCTGGTGCTGATGACGGACCAGTCCAAATTCACGCTGCCGATCATGATGACGGCGCTTCAGTCCGGCCGCTTCGGCGCCATCGACTGGGGCGCGGTGCAGGCCGGCGTCACCGTGATGATGGTGCCATGCCTGGTGCTCTTCCTGCTGCTGCAGCGCTTCTACATCCGCGGCCTCATGGCAGGGGCCGTCAAGTGACCAATCGAACGGAGTAAATCATGACCGCATCGCAATCCGCCAAACCGGCCGCCAATTCGGGCAAGCCGAAGCTCGCCTTCCGCCCGCTGCCGGTGCCGCAGGTCGATATCAGAGGCTTCTGGGGCGACCGTGTCGATGCCGTCGCCACCAGGACCGCCGACATCCTCTATGACCGCTGCGTCGAGGCGCGCATGCTGGAGCAGATCGACCCGGACCGGCCATCGCCCGGCGTCGTCATTCCGTTCCACTCACCCTCGCCGGACGAGGCCGCTGCCGCCGGCAACGAGTTCACCGGCTCGACGGTGACCACCCAGATGTTCTGGGACTCAGATTGGGGCAAGACCATCGAGACCGCGGCCTATTCGCTTTATCGCCGACGCAATGACGAGCTGGAGAAGAAGATCGACGCCGTCATCGACATGTACGGCAAGCTGCAGCAGCCCGACGGTTATCTCTCGAGCTGGTACCAGCGCATCCAGCCCGGCCTGCGCTGGACCAATCTGCGCGATTGTCACGAGCTCTACTGCGCCGGCCATCTCATCGAAGGCGCGGTCGCCTACTACCAGGCCACGGGAAAACGCAAGCTGCTCGACATCATGTGCCGCTACGCCGACCACATCGCCGAAACCTTCGGCCCCGAGCCCGGCAAGAAAAAGGGCTATTGCGGCCATGAGGAGATCGAGCTGGCGCTGGTCAAGCTCGCGCGGGTCACGGGCGAGCAGAAGTACATGGACCTTGCAAAATACTTCATCGACCAGCGCGGGCTTGAGCCGCACTATTTCGACAAGGAGGCGCGGGCCCGGGGTGAAGACCCGAAGGCCTATCATTTCAAGACCTACGAATACAGCCAGTCGCACAGACCGGTGCGCGAGCAGGACAAGGTCGTCGGTCATGCGGTGAGGGCGATGTATCTCTATTCCGGCATGGCCGATATCGCCACCGAATATGGCGACGACACGCTGCGGGTGACGCTTGACCGGTTGTGGGACGATCTCATGACCAAGAACCTCTACATCACCGGCGGACTTGGACCGTCGTCGCACAATGAGGGCTTTACATCAGACTACGACCTGCCCAACGAAACCGCCTATGCCGAGACCTGCGCTTCGGTCGGACTGGTGTTCTGGGCGAGCCGCATGCTCGGCATGGGCCCTAACGCGCGCTACGCCGACATGATGGAGCGGGCGCTCTACAACGGCTCGATCTCGGGCCTGTCGCTCGACGGCTCGCTGTTTTTCTACGAGAACCCGCTGGAAAGCCGGGGCAAGCACAACCGCTGGAAATGGCATCGCTGCCCCTGCTGCCCGCCCAATATCGGGCGCATGGTCGCCTCGATCGGCAGCTATTTCTACAGCCTGTCGGATGACGCGCTGGCCGTCCACCTCTATGGAAACGGAACGGCTCGTTTCGATATCGCTGGCCGACCGGTAGAGCTCATCCAGACCAGCAACTATCCATGGGACGGCGCGGTCTGGATCGGCGTCGAGCCCGAGGCGCCGACCGAATTCACCTTGCACCTGCGGCTGCCGGCCTGGTGCCGCAAGGCGGCGCTCAAGGTGAACGGAGAGGCAGTCGATCTGGATGACATAACCAGCGACGGCTATGCCGCAATCCGCCGCGAATGGCGCAAGGGCGATCGGGTCGAGCTCGACCTCGAAATGGCGGTCGACCGCCTCTACGCCAACCCTGAGGTGCGGCAGGATATCGGCCGCGTCGCGCTCGCCCGAGGTCCGCTGATCTATTGCGTCGAGGAGACCGACAATGCCGGCCAGTTGCACCGCATCGCTCTGCCACGGACGGCAAAGATCGAGGTGCGTGAGGAGCCGAACCTTCTGGGTGGCATCGTCACGCTCTCGGCCGTCGCCAGCAAAGAAGCCTCTGAAAATTGGCAGGACGGACTGTATCGCACCGAACCGCCGGCGGTGGAGGAGGCGAAAGTCACCGCCGTTCCCTATTTCGCCTGGGACAACCGCGATCCCGGCGAGATGCTCGTCTGGCTGAGGGATTCCTGATCCGCGGATCTTGAGCCGGCAAACGCAGCGTCTTGAATTTGCCGCCACGGCGCTAATTTAAAGGGGAGAGTGGCTCCAGCCACTCGACTGGGTGGAGGCAGAGTTGGCGCTCGAAGATGTCGCGCGTCCGAGCGCTGGCGGTCGCTCTATTGCCGTAGCCGTCGCGGCGGTGCCGTTGCTGTTCGTGGTCAGCGGACTGGCCATACGCTATGCAGCATTTGCTTCTGTATCGGAGGAGCCGGGTTTCGCGGCTTATGCCCGTGCGCTCTGCCGGTGGGATTGCGCCTGGTACATTGACATCAGCGAACAAGGTTACGAACGCTTTCCCATTCCAAACCAAAGCAATGTCGGTCGCTGGGGCTTCTTTCCACTCTATCCGATGTTGGTGGCGGCGATCCGGGTCGTTTTCCCTTTCCAGACGATACTGGTCGCCACCATCACCTCCATTGTTTGCAGCTACGCCGCCTGTCTGGTGGCATGGCCGCTGCTGGAGAAGAACATGCGGGCCTATGTGCTGTACTGCGCCTTTCTGCTCAGCGGCCCGTTCTCCTTCCATTTCACCACTTTCCTGACCGAACCTCTTTTCGTGCTGCTGACCTCATGCGTTTTTCTCGCGCTAAACCGCTCCAGCTATCTCGCCGCGGGCGTTGCATCCGCGCTCCTCTCGGCGACGAGGCTGGTCGGGGTCCTCGTCGTATTTGCGACCGTCATTCAGATGTTCAGGCAACACCGTGAGCAGGGCGGATCGGCGCTGTCTTTTCCACGCTGGCTGCTTGGCAGGCCGGATCTGCTCGTCGCTATCCTCATCTCGCCCGCCGGCTTGTTCGCCTACATCCTGTTTCTTTATCTGACGATCGGGGACGGCTTTGCGTTCTTGCATGTCCAGCGCGCATTCGGACGGGTAGCGGGCAATCCGCTCGTCTTTCTATGGGACGGGCTCTCCGCCGTTCCGGCCACAGGATGGCTGCCCACCGCGCCGCAATGGAGCGCGCTGGCCGCAATTGCCGGATTGGCGCTGTCGGCGGTGCTGGCGGCTCGCAGGCAATATGGCGCTGCGCTGTTCTGCGCGCTCTGCATCATCCTGCCACTGATCACCAACCTGGCCTCCATGGTCAGATATGTGGTTGGGCTTGCACCTCTGACAATGTTGCTCGCCGTCCTGCTATCGGCGTCGAGGCTGACTTACCCAGTTGCTTTGGTTCTCTTCCTGGGTGCCTGTTATTTCATGACCGTGGCGTGGATCGGAGGCTACCTTGCCCTGGTCTAGCATTCCGGCCCCGTATCGGCACGCCGCCTGGCTCAGCGGCTATGCGCTCGCGACGGTTCTGGCCGGGTCCGAGATTGTCATTCTTGCGCTTGCTCTCAATCCGAACGTCAACGCCGACTATCGCGCCTACTACATCGATCGGACGACGACCTGCCTCAACCGCGATGCGATCGGCGGCTACATACTTGGCCAGACGGTATCCTTCCGCAGCGACGGCGCCAAACAGGCAGCCAGCATGAAAGTCTGCGGCTGGTCGGGGCCGGCAGGCGACGGCACCCATTCGCTGGGCGAGACCTCGCGGCTTCGCGTGGGGATACCGCCGCTCGGTCACGGCTTGGCTGCCACGCTGCAAATGGCCGCCGTCATTCGTCCGCCACAGATCACGCAGAGGGTTGTGATCTCGGTGAACGGCGTTCGGGCGCATGCGGTGACGCTGTCTGGCAAGGAAGCACGAATCGTCTCGTTCGTCATCCCACCGGCGGCTCTCGGCGAGAGCAAGGCACTCGACATCGCCTTCGATTATCTCGACGGCATTCCGCAAACTCCGGCAGCCAGCAACATATACAACCGCGCCATCAAACTGGTGTCGTTCCGGCTGGATGCCGTCGAGACGGATTAGCGGTCGCCTTGCCGGCCGGGTCTTCCCTGCGCAAAAACCCATCGGTCGAGCATGAGAAGATTGATCGCCGGAATGAGCAAGCATGTAACCAGAATGCCAATGATGGGCGACAGGCCGAGTTTCATCGTCAAAAGCGCCGGCACCACGTATGCCATGGCGAAGCCTGTCGCCGTCAGCAGGACAAAACGCGCAGCTTCCGATCGATGCGAGCCGCTCGACATGAATGTTACCGACTTGTGGGCGAGATATGAAAACACGGCGGCCGCGGCGTAAGCCGAAAGCGACGCCTGGACGGGCGTGACGCCGATCCATTCCGATTTGATCAAGACGGTAGCCAAGCCAGCGTAAAGGATCGTCGCAGCGATGCCGACCAATCCGAAGCGTGCCAGCAGCTTCAGCCCGGCGCTGGCCGTCGAACGGCCCTCAGACATGCGCGCTGCACGCATACTGGGCTCCGAGCGGTAGGCGCGCGAGCACGCGCTCGAGTTTTCTGGCGAAAGACCTGGTCGAGGGCAGCAGCAGGAAGTGCTCGGATCGGATGTCCCGAAAACCCGACTCCTTAAAAAGGGACCTTGCCTTGGCGGCGTTGAGCAGAATCGCGTCCTGGTCGAATGGACACCGCAACACCGCAAGACGCGTCAGCGGATTATAGGGATTGTGCTCGATGATGCAGGCGACGCCACCCGGCCGCACGACGCGCCGCATTTCCCGGAAGAAATCGAGCCAGGAGATCGGCGGAACGTGATGGACGACGCAACTGGCGAAAGCCAGATCGAACGTGCCGTCTTCATAAGGCAGGCCCGGCGTGGTGCAGGCCCTGTAGGCCACAAATGGATTGTCTTGGCCGGCGCGCAGGATCGATTCCTTCGAGACGTCGCAGCCATCCAGGCTCTCGAACGCGCCTTCGAGATAAGGGTGGAGCGATCCGACGCCGCAGCCGACATCCAGCGCCCGCACATCAGCCCCGCCCTGCCGAAGCTTTCGCTCGACGATGAGGCGGCGCAGCAGGTCGGCCTTGGCGGCCAGAAAGAAGTCGTGCTTGAGTCCGGAAAACCGGACAGATCCTGCGACCACCTCGCCATAGTTTGATTTATAGCTGTCGAAGAGTTCGGCCATCAGCCGAGGCTCCGTTCCTGGGTTTTCGGATTGAACGACGGCTCTCACCAGGGGTGGCGATACGCATCGCCTTGTCGAAGCCGGTGGCCCGATCGATCACGTAAAGCGGACGGCGTTTCACCTCGGCGTGGATGCCGCCGACATAAAGCCCGACTACGCCGGTCATGAAAAGATTGATGCCGCAAAGGAGCGACACAATCACCACCGTGGATGTCCAGCCTGCGATGATGCCGGTTTCAAAAATCCAGGCGAAGATGGCGTAAGCACCGAACAGTACCGCAAGCGCGGAGATGGCCAATCCGCCCCACAGCGCCATTCTCAGCGGCTTCTCGGAGAAGCTGACGATGCCGTGAACGGCAAGGTGCATCATCTTCCAGAAGGGATATTTGGTCTGGCCCAGGGTCCGCGCGGGGCGTTCGAAAGGCACCGCCGTCTGCTTGAACCCCATCCAGGCAAACATGCCCCTGACGAAGCGGTCGTGTTCGGGCATTTGCTTGAAGGTTTCCAGAGCCTTACGGCCAACCAGGCGAAAATCGCCGACGTCGCGCGGGATGTCGACCGACGTCATTTTCTCCAGCAGACGGTAGAAGAGATTCGCCGTAATGCGCTTGAACCAGGATTCGCCCTCACGCTTGACCCGGCGGGCATAGACGATCTCGAAACCTTCCTTCCACTTCGCCACCAGATCGAGAACCACCTCCGGCGGGTCTTGCAGGTCGGCATCCATGACGATGACCGCATCACCCGCAGCCGCGTCCATGCCGGCCGTGATCGCGACCTGGTGGCCGAAATTGCGGGAAAGCTCGATCAGCCGGAAGCGCGGCTCGGCAGCGACCACCTTCTGAAGGTATTCGACGCTTCCATCGAGGCTTCCGTCATCGACGAAGATCGCCTCAGCCTCTCCGTCCAACCGGCAGATCAGCCAGCTGATCCGCTCGATCAGTTTAGGCAGCACCTGCTCTTCATTGTATATGGGAAGGACCAGCGAGTACCGCGGCGGCGACACGTTCACCGCAGTCCTGATGCTTTGGATCACAGAGTCTCGCATGCGGTTGAAAATGGAACGCAAGCTACAAAGTTCCAAGGATGCACAAGAAATTGCTAATTTAATGGTTGGGTCAGAGGTCGATCATGAGTGGAAAAAGGACGAGGGCGACGTTACCGCAATCGAACGTCCACACGTGATCGAGGAACGGCATCAAAGGGGCTGTCGGCCAGTCCGCACCTGGCGCGAAGCAGCCTTTGAGGAGCCGCTTCGATCATGCCGCCTAAAGCCGATGTCCGCTGGCCGATCTATTCTGCTTGCCACTTCTGCCATTGCACAAGCCACATCGGAACAATAGATGGTGCGGAGCGGCCGCCACTAATGTCAGGCGGAAAAACAGGACTATGTGCATGACCGATACGCTGGACTCAGCGAAATTGACCGACCGCGTCGCGGCCCTGGTTGAGGCTGCCAAGCGGGCCGGCGCCGACGCCGCCGACGCGGTTGCGGTGCGCGGCCGCTCGACCGGTGTGTCGGTGCGGCTTGGCAAGGTCGAGGGGACCGAAGCGTCCGAGAGCGAGGATGTCTCGCTGCGCGTCTTCGTCGGCAAGCGGGTGGCGAGCGTCTCGGCAACCGCTGCCTCCGACCCGAAAGCGCTGGCCGAGCGCGCTGTTGCGATGGCGAAGGTTTCGCCCGAAGATCCCTATCAGGGCCTCGCCGATCCGGCTTTGCTGGTCAAGAAGCCGCGCGATCTCGATCTGTTCGACGCGACCGAAGTTTCGGCCGACCAGTTGAAGGAAGCAGCGCTGGCTGCGGAAGCGGCGGCACTTGCCGTCAATGGCGTTACCAATTCGGCCGGCAGCGGCGCCAGCGCCGGTCTTGGCGGGCTGGTGCTCGCCACCTCGCACGGTTTTGTCGGCCACTATGTCGCGTCGCGTTTTTCGCGCTCGGCCAGTGTCATCGCCGGCGAGGGCACCGGCATGGAGCGCGATTATGAATTTTCCTCGCGCCAGCACTATTCCGATCTCGACGCGCCGGAGGACATCGGTCGCAAGGCCGGCGAACGCGCTGCCCGCCGCATCGGCGCGCGCAAGGCGGCGACCGGGCCGGTCAATGTGGTATTCGACCCGCGTGTCGCCCGCGGCATCGCCGGCCATCTCGCCAGCGCCATCAACGGCGCGTCCGTCGCACGCAAGACCAGCTTTCTGCGCGACATGATGGGCAAGCAGGTAGCGGCGGCCGCGATCACCGTCACCGATGAACCGCTCCGGCGCCGTGGCCAGGCGTCGCGTCCGTTCGACGGTGAAGGCGTCGAGGGCGAAAGACTGCTCATGGTCGAAAAAGGCATTTTGAACCACTGGTTCCTCTCAACCTCGGCCGCGCGGGAATTGGGACTGACCACCAACGGGCGCGGCTCGCGCAACGGCTCCTCCGTCTCCCCGTCATCGACCAACCTCGCCATCGAGCCGGGCGAGCGGACGCCCGAAGACCTCATCAAGTCGCTCAAATCAGGTTTTTACGTCACCGAAGTGTTCGGCCAGGGCGTCGACATGGTGACCGGCGAGTACAGCCGCGGCGCTTCCGGCTTCTGGATCGAGAACGGAGAGCTCGCTTATCCGGTTGCGGAAGTGACCATCGCCTCGAACCTGAAGACCATGTTCCTCAACATGGTTCCGGCGAGCGATCTCGATCGCAATTTCGGCACCGCCGCACCAACGCTTCTGATCGAAGGCATGACCCTTGCCGGAGCTTGACCAAGTCACCTCGGCCGGAGCCCGCGAGGATCTGCCGCTGCTTCGCGACGCTGCCCGCGAGGCGGGCATCATTGCCATGCGCTATTTCGGCAACAACCCGCAAGTGTGGATGAAGGGCGGGACCTCGCCGGTAAGCGAGGCCGATCACGCTGCCGACGCCTACCTGCGCGAGACCTTGCTTGCGGCACGGCCGGACTATGGCTGGCTCTCGGAGGAGACGGCCGACGATCCCGCAAGGCTTGCTGCCCGCCGCACCTTCGTCGTCGATCCGATCGACGGCACGCGCGGCTTCCTCGACGGGCTTCGCTCGTGGTGCGTCAGCGTCGCCGTGGTCGAGGACGGCCGCACGCTTGCCGGCGTGCTCGAATGTCCAGCCACGCAGGAGACCTATTGGGCGTTGCCCGGTGAAGGGGCGTTCCTGAATGGCCGTCGCATCGCCGTGCGCGGTCCGGCAGCGATGGTCGAAATCGGCGGGCCGAAGCCATTGGTCGGCCTGCTGCCGGCCGAATGGCAGGGCCGGCTGAGCCGCGTGCCCTATATTCCCTCGCTCGCCTACCGGCTGGCGATGGTCGCCAATGGCGCGCTCGATGCAACCTTCGTCAAACCCAACGCACATGATTGGGACATCGCCGCGGCGGACCTCATTTTGCGCGAGGCAGGCGGCGCATTGCTCGACCAGAAAGGCCGCGCACCGCGCTATGCCGGCGAAGTGATCAGCCACGGCGCCCTGGTGGCCGGCAGCGGCGAACTGCTTGCCGTCCTCGCCGGCATCATCGCCGGGCTGGACGGTTGAACATATCATCAATGGTTCCAAAGTCGGCGGCTTTGGTCTAGACCTGTCACAAACTCACGATATGTGAAGGACCGACATGACCGCGGAAGACGGAAAGAAGCAGCTTTTGCACCTGGTGTTCGGCGGCGAACTGAAGACGCTAGGCGGGACCGAATTCCGTGATCTCGACGCGCTCGACATCGTCGGCATCTATCCGGATTATCAATCTGCGCAAACGGCATGGAAGGCCAAGGCCCAGGCCAGCGTGGACAATGCCCATATGCGGTATTTCGTCGTTCACCTGCATCGGTTGCTCGACCCCGACACCAAGGCTGCCGATTGAAATCGATGGATCATGAAGCGGTGAAAGGACCGGCGACGAGGTCCGGCGTCAGAAGGCATCCTGGCGGCACCCCACGGACATTCTGGCGCAAGATTCGCGAACCGCTGGCGCAATCGCGATTCGTCAAGAACGCCATCGCCAGCCTGTTTGCGCAGTTCGTTCGTCTCATCCGCCTGACCAATCGTGTTGTCGACGGATCGGCGCAGATATCGGGCGGCGCTTATTCGCAGTTCGAGCCGGGCATCATTGCGCTGTGGCACGGCCAGCATCTTTTGACTCCGGCCTACTATCCAAAGGGGCGACCGCTGGTCGCCATGGTCTCGCGCAGTGCCGATGCCGAGCTCAACGCGCTGATGATCGAGAAATTCGGCATCGAGGCAGTGCGCGGCTCGGGTGGGCGCGAAAGCTCGAAGCATCTCGACAAGGGCGGCGCCAAGGCACTGATTGCCTTGAAAAAGTCGCTCGCCACCGGCAAGAACGTCGCCATGATCGCTGACATTCCGCATGGCACGCCGCGCGATGCGGGGCTTGGCATCGTTCTCCTGGCGCGGCTTTCAGGCCGGCCGATTCTGCCCGCCGCCATCGCCACCAGCCGCCGCAAGGTGCTCGAGCGCAGCTGGGACAAGACCACGATCAATCTGCCGTTCGGCCGCTCCTCGATCGTCGTGGGAACGCCGGTGTTCGTTCCGGCCAATGCTGACGAGACCGAAATGGAACGCAAGCGCCAAGAGGTCACGGACGCGCTCAACGCCGCGACCGCCGAAGCCTACCGCCTCGTGGATGGCTCGAAATGAGCGGGCGCTGGGCGCGCACCTTCCTGACGGCGTATCGTTTCGCAGGCGCAGCCGCCTATCCGCTGGTCGGGCCTTATGTTGCCTGGCGCACCTCCAGGGGCAAGGAGGACCGAGTTCGCCGGCGTGAGCGCTATGGCATCGCCGGGCGCGAGCGCCCCGAAGGGCCGGTGATCTGGATTCATGCGGCGAGCGTCGGCGAGACCATTGCCGTCGTGCCGCTGGTCGAGAGCATTCTCGACTACGGCGTCAACATCGTGCTGACGACGGGGACCGTCACTTCGGCTCAGGTTGCCGAAGAGCGGCTCGGCGATCGCATCATCCATCAATATGTGCCGCTCGACCTCAAGCCGGCGGTCAGCCGTTTCCTCGACCATTGGCGGCCGGATCTGGCGATCATCGCCGAATCGGAGATCTGGCCGATGACCATCCTAGAGCTCGGCGCGCGCCGTGTGCCGCAGGTGCTGGTCAATGGCAGGCTGTCGGACCGTTCCTTCAAATCCTGGAAAAAGCGCGCCAACATCGCCGAGGCGCTGTTCGAAAATCTCGCTCATGTCGTCGCCCAGTCGGAAATCGACGGCGAGCGCTTTCTCTCGCTGGGCGCCCGGCCGGTCACCGTATCCGGCAACCTCAAGGTCGACACCACGCCGCCGCCAGCCGATGAAAAGGCGTTGTACGCGCTCAAGCGTCAGATCGGCGCGCGCCCGACTTGGGCGGCGATCTCGACCCATGAAGGGGAAGAGACGGTGGCCGCCGAAGTTCACGCGATGCTGCACAAGCGGCACCATGGCCTTTTGACGATCGTCGTCCCGCGCCATCCCGATCGTGCCGAAGCGCTTGCCGCGCAGATTTCCGGGATGGGCCTGAAAGTCGCTCGGCGCAGCAAGGGCGACAGGATCACCGCCGATACGGACATTCTGCTCGGCGATACGATCGGCGAGATGGGGCTTTATCTCCGGCTGACGGAGATCGCCTTCGTCGGCCGTTCGCTCACCTCCGAGGGTGGCCAGAACCCGCTGGAGCCGGCCATGCTCGACACCGCAGTTCTGGCCGGCCGCAATGTTCAGAATTTTCGCGAGACCTATCAGCGCCTGCTCGACAGCGGCGGCGCCAAGCTGGTGCGCGACCGCGACATGCTTGCCGGCGCGGTCAATTTCCTTTTGAGCAATGAGGTGGCTCGCCACGAGATGATGGCAGCCGGTGCGGCGACCGTCGAAGAGATGCGCGGCGCGCTGGCGTGCACGCTGAAATCGCTCGAGCCCTACATCCAGCCGTTGGTCGTCAAGTCGCGCCTCAAGGGCGCCAACGGCCGCTAAGGTGGCCAGCGAAGCACCACCCTTCTGGTGGGAAGAACCGGACTGGCGCGCGCTGGCGCTGGCGCCGCTGTCCGCGATCTATGCCCTCGTTGCCGGCCGCCGCATGCGCTCGGCGGCACGTGAAAAAGTTGGGGCGCCGGTGCTGTGCGTCGGTAACTTCACCGTTGGCGGCACCGGTAAGACGCCGGTGGCGATCGCGCTCGCCGGACAGGCGAGGCGCATGCAGCTCAATCCCGGTTTCCTGTCGCGCGGCCATGGCGGCTCCTTCGCACAGCCTCATGTCGTCGATCCGCATCACGACGCCGCCAAGCATGTCGGCGACGAGCCGCTGCTTTTGGCCGAGCACGCACCGGTCGCGGTGACGCCGAATCGCGCAGCCGGCGCGCGTCTTCTGCTGGAAAAGCATGGCTGTGATTTCCTGATCATGGATGACGGCTTCCAGAGCGCGCGCATCCATATCGATTACGCGCTGGTCGTCGTCGACGCGCGCTATGGCGTCGGCAACGGCCGCGTCATTCCTGGCGGTCCGCTCAGGGCTGGTATCGTCGACCAGCTGGTGTTCACCAGCGCGCTGCTGAAAATGGGCGAGGGCCTTGCTGCCGACGCGGTCGTGCGCCAGGCGGCGCGTGCCGGCCGGCCGATCTTCGAGGCGTATACGCGGCCAAGCAGCACGGCGGGGCTGGCCGGCAAGCGGTTTCTGGCCTTTGCCGGCATTGGCCATCCCGACAAGTTCTTCGACACGGTCCGTGAAGCTGGCGGTGAAGTCGTGCTGACCCGGTCGTTTCCGGACCATCATTTCTATGGCGAGGACGAGCTTGCCGAACTGGCAACGACAGCGCGAGGTGCCGGACTTGCCCTCATCACCACCGCCAAGGACGCCGCCCGGCTGCGCCACGATGCCGCGCTCGCTGATTTCCTCCGACAGCTCGATGTGCTGAAGATTGAAACCGTGTTCGATCCCGACCACGTGCCCGAACGCATCATCGAAGAGACGCTGGATGCTTGGCGGCAGCGCAAGTTGCGGGGGTGATTTTCCAGCGTCGCGGCGATGCCGACCTTTGATGCAGCGGGACAGCGCCCCCCTCTGTCCTGCCGGACATCTCCCCCTCAAGGGCAGGGGAATCGCATATGGCAGCGCCAGCCCCCTCTCCGGCCGCTGCGCGGCCACCTCTCCCCCATTTCATGGGGGCGAGGAGCGCCAATCGCCGAGCTCGCAGCCATGGAAAGCTTGGTTCCTCGCCCCCACAAAGTGGGGGAGAGGTGGCTCGGCGAAGCCGAGACGGAGAGGGGGAGCGCCATATGCGATTGCCCTGCCCTCAAGGGGGAGATCAGCTGTCATCTCGGGCCTTCGCCAATCTCCATCGTTGCAAGAAAGGGCGTAGCGCCGAAACTGCCAATCTCCCCCCTTGAGGGGGAGATGCCCGGCAGGGCAGAGGGGGGCGCGACGGATCGCTACAGAACAGGTTTCGTTCTGCGCTGGCGTCCTACCGTCGGCTGCGCAATTCGGGATGTGCCTCGATCTCGCGGCGCAGCGAGGCCGCGGCACTCACATAGGGCTCCTGCCTGGCGACGCTCCAGTATTTGAGTTCATCGAGCGGGATGCTTTCGCCGGTGACCGCGCAGCGCACGAAGGCGCCGGGGCTGGTCACCTGGAAGTCGCCGTCCAGGTAGCGGATACGGGCTTCCTTGCCGCCGGGGCCTTCGAAACGGTTCATCATGACATGGAGCCAAGGTTCATGACGATGTCATCGCCACAAATTGCCGGCAAGGTCAAGCTTGGAGCGAGGCAGGTTGGGTTTAGTCGGCTCCGTTTGCACGACAACCAGCCTAGCAAGCCGGCAAAGCGGACGCCGGGCATCTTACTGTTCGGCCACGATGAAATCCTCGATCTTCTCCGCCGGCAGCCCGGCCTGCATCGCGATGCGCCGGGCGAGCTCGGCTGCGGCGGCGCGAGGTCGTCCCAGCGGCCGGTCGAGCCAGTAGGATATTGGGCTCAGAACGCTGCGCTGGTCGGCTGCGACGATGCGGCCCGACTTTAGCTGATCCACGGTCAGTGGTGGCCGTGCCAGCGCGATGCCAAGCCCGTGGGCTGCCGCATCGAGCACCAGATTGTAGTCCTCGAAGCGGCGGTCCTGCGGGCGAGGGCGGTAGTCCATGTCCTGCGCGGCAAACCAGGCGCGCCAGGCCGAGGCGTCGGAATCGTTGATCAGCGGAAATTTGAGCAGCCGGGCCGGGTCGCCGCGCCCGATTTCCTTGGCGAGTTCCGGCGAGGCGACGGGGAAAACATGTTCCTCGAAAAGCCGCACCGAGACGCGGCCCGGAATACGGCCGCGTCCACAGCGGACCGAAAGATCGATGCCCTCGTCGGCAAGGTCGGCCTGGCGGTTGTCGACATCGAGCACGATGCGCAGCTTGCTGGGGTTGTTCTCAAGCGCGGCCATACGCGGCATCAACCACAGGCCGCTGACCGAGGGGATCGAGGCCAGCCGCACCACCGCGGTGCCGCGCGGCTCGATCCAACGGTCCGAATTGCTTGCGATCAGCGAGAAGGCTTCGGTGGTCCGCAGATGCAGGCGAGTCCCCTCGATGGTGAGCGAGACGCCGCGCGCGCCACGGTCGAACACTTTCAGCCCGAGCCAGTCCTCGAGCTTGGCGATCTGCCGGCTGACGGCACCATGGGTGAGGTTGAGCTTTTCTGCGGCGGCAGAAAAACTCCCTGTTCGCGCTGCGGCGTCGAAGGCGCGCAAGGTCTCTAGCGGCAGCATCGGTTCTGAGCTGTGATCCATACTCACAGGTGGCTCTCGATTTGGTCGTTTGTCAACCGCCCCGGAATGGCGTTTTCTCTCTTCATGGCATCGAAGAGCAAGGACAGCGAGATGAGCGTCTATACCGGCACGTTGAATCCGACACAGCGCATGGATACCACGGCGGCCATCGCGGTGGCGCTCACAGTCATCGGCTGGGCCTCCGCTTTCCCGGCCATCCGCGCCGGTCTCGCCGCCTTCGATCCGCTGGAACTCGGCGCGCTGCGCTTTGCCATCGCGGCGGTGCCGGCGGCGATCTTCCTTGCCGTCAAGCGGCCGGCGCTGCCCCGGCTCGACGAATTGTGGCGGTTTGCCTTCGGTGGCGCCATCTTCGTCGCGCTGTACACGGCAATGCTCAATTTCGGCGAGCTGACGGTCTCGGCGGGTGCGGCCGGCTTCATCATCAATGTCAGCCCGATCTTCACCGCCATCATGGCCATGGCGCTGCTCGGCGAGCGCTTTTCGGGCATGGCCTGGGCCGGCACCGCCATCTCCTTCGCCGGCATCGGAATTATAGCCATGGGCGAGGGGCAGGGCCTGCATTTCAACATCGGTGCGCTGCTGGTGCTTGGTTCAGCCCTGTGCTCGGCCGTCAACACCATCGTCCAGAAACCGTTGTTTGCCCGCCATCACCCGCTGACCATTGCCGCTTCCAACATGGTGCTCGGCGCGCTCTGCCTTGCACCATTCCTGCCGAACGCACTCTCGCAAGCAGCGGTCGCCGACACCGCCGGCCTTGGCGCCGTCATCTTTCTCGGCATCGTGCCGAGCCTCATCGCCTACGCCGCCTGGGCAACGGCACTTTCCCGGCTGCCGGCGGCGCGCGCCTCGAACTTCCTCTATCTGGTTTCGCCGGTGGCGACGCTGATCGGCTTTTTCTGGTTGGGCGAGGTACCGACACTGCTCGGCATTCTCGGTGGAGCGCTGGCGCTTGGCGGCGTGATCGTGGTGAATTTGAATAGGTGATTCAAACGCTTGGGGTGACTCAAAGAGCCGCCGCAGAGCGGCTCTTTTCGCATTCAAGCTAGCGCCTGCCGAACAGCCGCTCGATATCAGCGAGCTTGAGCTCGATATAGGTCGGGCGGCCGTGGTTGCAGGTGCCGGAGCCCGGCGTCGCCTCCATCTGGCGCAGCAGCGCGTTCATCTCTTCGGGCTTCAGCAGGCGACCGGAACGCACCGAGCCGTGGCAGGCCATGGTCGCGGCTATCCTGTCCAGTCGCTCTTTCAGCGTGTCGACCGTGTCGTTGTCGGCGATCTCGTCGGCAAGGTCGCGCACCAGCTGCTGGACATTGGTTTCGCCGAGCATCGACGGCGTCTCGCGTACCGCGACCGCACCCGGGCCGAAGCGCTCGACGGCGAGGCCGAAGCGGGCCAGCGTTTCGGAGTGCGTGGCAAGCCGCTCGGCATCCTCTTCCGGCAGATCGACGATCTCGGGCAGCAGCAGCATCTGCGAAGGCACGGCGCGCGAATGCAGCGCGTTCTTCAGTGCCTCGTAGACCAGCCGCTCATGCGCTGCATGCTGATCGACGATGACGAGGGAATCCCTGGTCTGCGCGACGATGTAGTTCTCATGCACCTGGGCGCGTGCGGCGCCCAGCGCCATGCCAAGCAGCGTCTCCACCGCTTCGTCTTGCCCGGCCCGCGCGTCGGCGCTGTGAAGCGGTCCGGCGTCGAACGCCGCTTGATCGGTTTCGCCGAAGCCGCCATTTCCTGGTGCGGTCTCTTCAAATCCCATGTCCAGGGGCCGCTGCGACGAGCGGGCCGGATCGAAACCGGTGGAGCCGGAGGCCCGGTAGGCCGCCTCGTAGCTACGGTGGCCATTGGCCGGGCCGGCATGCGCATAGGACGCCGCGCCCGGCCGGAATGCCGCCATCATGCCGGCGGCTCCTGATGTGGCAGCACGGATGCCGGCATTGGCCAACGCTTCGCGAATGGCGCCGACGATCAGCCCGCGCACCAGCCCCGGATCGCGGAAGCGGACATCGGCCTTGGCCGGATGGACATTGACGTCGACGATTGCCGGATCGAGCGTCAGGAACAGCACCGTCACCGCATGGCGGTCGCGCGGCAGCACGTCGGCGAAGGCGCCACGGATGGCGCCGGCGATCAGCTTGTCGCGCACCGGCCTGCCGTTGACATAGGCATATTGCTGCAGCGCGTTGGCACGGCTGAAGGACGGGATCGAGACGTGCCCGGCGAGATGCACGCCGTCACGCACGGCGTCGATGGCGATGGCATTCTCCGGAAAGTCGGCGCCCATCACTTGCGCGACGCGGCGCAGCCGGCCTTCCTGGCTGCCGTCGGTCGCCTGCAGCTCCAGTGTCGAGCGATCGGAACCGGCCAGCGTGAAGCGTACGGCGGGAAAGGCGATAGCGATGCGTTTGATCACATCGCTGGTCGCCGAGCTTTCGGCGCGCTCGCCTTTCATGAATTTGAGCCGCGCCGGCGTGGCGAAAAACAGGTCGCGCACCTCGACCGTGGTGCCGCGATTGGCGGCCGCCGGCTTGACGGCGGACACGCGTCCGCCCTCCATGCCGATCTCGGCGGCGCTGTCGCCGTTGGCCGTGCGCGAGCGGATCGACAGCCGCGCCACCGAGCCGATCGACGGCAGCGCCTCGCCGCGAAAGCCGAGCGAGCGGATGTCGTGAATGTTGTCGGCGAGCTTGGAGGTACAATGACGCGCGATCGCCAGCGCCAGTTCCTGCTCGGGAATGCCCGAGCCGTCATCGGTGACGCGGATCAGGTTCAGCCCGCCGCCGGCGGTGACGATCTCGACTCTGGTGGCGCCGGCGTCGAGTGCGTTCTCGACCAGCTCCTTGACCACGCTTGCCGGACGCTCGATGACTTCGCCGGCGGCGATCTGGTTGATCATCGTTTCGGAGAGCTGGCGAATGGGCATAGGAGCACTATAGGCGGATTCGCGGCCCATGCGGGAGGGGTAGAATTAAGGAATCCGGGCGGCTGACCGCACTCTTCACGTCATGAGCCTGGGCAGTGCTGTCGCCAGCGCGTCCACGGCAAGACGAACCTTCAGCGGCAAGTGGGGTGTCTGCAGCCATAGCGCATAGGCGTCGTAAAGAAATCCCGGCTGGTCTGGCAGCAGCACGACCAGTGCGCCGGCCTGAATACGCTCACGAACCAGCCAGTATGGCAGCCAGGCAAGTCCCATGCCGGCGGCCGCGACATCGGCGATCGCATCGAGGTCGTCGAGCCGCAGCCGGCTGACGGGCATGACTTCCAGCGCGGGCTGGCCGTTGCGCGGAAACAGCCATGGTTGAACGACACGGCCCGAACGGCGGTAGATGATGGCCTGGTGCCTGCCGAGATCCTCTATCTGCCGTGGCCATCCATGCATATCGAGATAGGATGGCGACGCGCAGACGACCATGCGCTGGCGCGCGATGCGCCGCGCCATCACTCCTGCCTGATCCTCCAGATTGCCGGTCCGGATGGCAAGGTCGCAGCCATCCTCTGCAAGATCGGCGAGGGGATCGCTGAACGACAGGTCGAGTTCGAGCGCGGGATATTGCTGCGCCAACTCCAGCAGGATCGGAGCAACGCAGCGCCGGCCGAAATGCACCGGCATGATGACGCGCAGCTTTCCGCGTGGTTCTGAAAGTTGATCGGCCGCCAATGCATCCGCAGCCTCGGCTTCAGCCAGTACCGTCCGGCAGCGCTCATAATAGGCGCGCCCGAAGTCCGTCAGGCTCTGGCGGCGTGTGGTCCGGTTGATGAGGCGCACGCCCAGACGCTCTTCGAGAAACCGGACATGCTTGCCGACCATCGGCCCGGACAGATCGAGAGTGGCAGCAGCCGCCGCGAACGAGCCTAGGTCGACGGTTTTGACGAATACGGCCATGCTCGTAAGGCGATCCATATTCAAAACTCTCAGTTTCTACTGTCCTGCCCAAGCAGCTATTTATCTGCCAGATGGCCGCTGGCATAGCGTATTCGGTTCAAGCATTTTGGAGTGGTGGCCGGATGGCACGTGTTGTTCGTTTTCATGAGCATGGTGGTCCCGAGGTTCTGCGCATCGAGAATCTCGACATTCCCGCGCTAGGTCGAGGCGAGATCCGGATCCGGGTCAAGGCGTTGGGCCTTAACCGGGCCGAGGCGCTGCTGCGTTCGGGCACTTATATCCAGACGCCGCCGTTGCCATCCGGTCTTGGCCTTGAGGCAGCGGGTGTCGTCGAAGCGGTCGGCGAAGGCGTGGACGGTTTTGCGCCAGGTGACGCCGTCAGCGTCGTGCCGCCACTATCGATGGCCTGCTGGCCCGCCTATGGCGAGATCGCCACATATCCCGCGCATCTCGTGGTCAAACACCCGCCGTCGCTCAGCTGGGAAGAGGCGGCAGCCGTCTGGATGCAATATCTCACCGCCTATGGCGCACTGATCGACATCGCCAAGCTCGGCAGGGAGGATTTTGTCGTCATCACCGCGGCATCGAGCAGTGTTGGACTTGCAGCGATCCAGATTGCCAACATCGTTGGTGCGACACCGATCGCAGTCACGCGGACATCTGCCAAGAAGCAGGCCTTGCTTGAGTTCGGCGCGGCTCACGTCATCGCTTCAGCGGGCGAAGATCTGGAAGCCCGGCTGAAGGAAATCGCCGGCCCGGACAACATCCGAGTGGTGGTCGACGCGGTCGGCGGCCCGATTTTCGCGCCTCTGACGGCGGCGATGGCCCGGGGTGGCATTCTCATCGAATATGGCGGCTTGAGCCCCGAGCCGACGCCGTTTCCGCTGTTCGCCGTGCTGGCCAAGACGCTGACGCTGCGCGGCTATCTCGTCCACGAAATCACTGGCAATCCAGCGAAGCTGGAGGCCGCCAAGGCGTTCATCCTCGACGGCCTGATGTCGGGGTCGCTGCGGCCAGCGATCGCCAAAACCTTTCCCTTCGACCGGATCGTCGAGGCGCATCGCTTTCTCGAGTCGAACGAGCAGTTCGGCAAGATCGTCGTGACGGTTTGACCAAGCACGATTGGCATAGCCTCATGCTTGCGCAGCCAGCCAGTCCCGCACCTTGCGGGCATTGTCGCTGAGTTCGCGGTTCTTCGGCCAGATGACATAGAACGCCTTGCCAGTGGTCATGACGTGATCCGTTGCCCGCACTAGCAGCCCTGACGCCAGCAGCCGCTCGGCGAGGTGCCGCCAGCCGAGCGCAATGCCTTGCCCCTCCATCACCGCTTGGATCACCAGGGCATAGTCGTTGATGCGCAGGCCGCGCCCGGCATCGGCCTCGCTGAGACTGGTGCCGGCTGACGCGAACCACTCCTCCCAGCTCGCCGCCTCGCGAAACGGCTCTTCGAGATGAATGAGGCGGTGGACGGCAAGAGCCTTGACGGTATCGGGAAGCCCGAACCGCGCCACATAGCTGGCGCCCGCGACCGGGAAGATCTCCTCGTCGGCCAGCGGCAGCGAGTGATAGTCGGCCCATTCCCTGGGCTCGCCGCCGCGCACGCCGAGCGGGATACCCTCCGCGATGATGTCGAGATCGCGGTCGGCGGTCTGGATGCGCAGATCAATGCCTGGCAGTTCGTCGCGGAACTGCTGCAGGCGTGGCATCATCCAGAAAGAACCGAAAGCGGTCGACGCGGCAAGCGTCACATGGCCGCCGGTCGCCTGCAGGCGCAGATCCTCTGCCGACTTGCGGATGTGCGACAGGCCGAGCGAGACATCGGCATGAAAGCGGTCGCCGGCTTCGGTAAGACTGACTTGCCGATGGCGGCGCTGAAAGAGCTTGGCGCCGAGCTGCTCTTCAAGGCCGCGGATCGCATAGGACACGGCAGCCTGCGTCATGCCGAGCTCCCTGCCAGCGGCGGTAAAGCTCGACAGCCGCCCGGCGGCCTCGAAGACGATCAGGCTGCCGGCCGACGGCAGCAGATGGCGTAGGCTTCGCATAAGCTGAGTTTATACAAGAGATCAGGATTTTCCAGCGTCACAGCGATATTACGTCTCGCTAAGTTGACTGACCCTGGGAGGATGGAGTTGCCATGAGCGCACCGGCCGTTGAAGTGACCGAACACACCAACCGTCGCAGCGGCGGCCGCCTGGGACGCAAGGCGCTGCGAGGCGCTCCGGTCACGTCGTTCCCAACCCTGGTCCGCAAAATTCCGGTCTATCAGATGGTCCCGGACGAGGCGGTCGAACTGATCCACGAGGAGTCGCTCTCCATCCTCGAAGAGGTAGGATGCGAGTTCCGCGACGACGAGGCGATCGCGATGTGGAAGGCGGCGGGGGCCGACGTTTCGGAAACGAGAGTGCGAATCGACCGCGCCCTTCTGATGGAACTCGTCTCGAAGGTGCCGTCGGAATTCACGCTCAATGCGCGCAACCCTGAGCGCACCGTGCAGGTGGGCGGAAACAACTCGATCTTCGTGCCGATGTATGGCGCGCCTTACGTGCGCGACCTCGACAACAACAGACGCTATGGCACGCTCGCCGATCTCAACAATTTCCACAAGCTCGCCTATATGGCGCCAGCGCTGCACTCGTCGAGCTCGATCATCTGCGAGCCGATGGAAATTGCGGTGCCGAAGCGCCACCTCCACATCATCCATTCGGCGCTAAAGCACTCCGACAAGCCGTTCATGGGCATCGTGACATCAAAGGATCGGGCCGAAGATACGATGGCGATGGCAGGCATCGTCTTCGGCGCGGATTTTGTCCGCGACAACCCGGTCCTGGTGGCGATCACCAACTGCAACTCGCCGCTGGTTTGGGATGCCACCATGCTCGACGCGATGAAGGTCTATGCGCGCCACAACCAGCCGCTGATCCTGGCGCCTTTCGCGCTGTGCGGCGCCTCGACTTCGGCTTCCGCCGTGGGAGCGGTCGCGCAGGTCAACGCCGAAGCGCTGGCAGGCATCGCTTTCACCCAGCTGCTGCGTCCGGGTTCGCCGCAGATCTACGGACAGTTCATGGTGACGGTCGACATGAAGACCGGCGCGCCCATGGGCGGCACGCCGGAGGCGGCCCAGATGATGTATCTGATGGGAGCATTGGCGCGCAAATACCGGCTGCCATGGCGAACGTCGGGCTTCCATGTCGGGTCGAAGCTGAACGATGCGCAGGCGGGCTACGAGGCGAACATGCTGATGCATGCCGCCATTCTCGCCGGCGCCAACTACATCTGGCACTCGGCCGGATGGCTCGAGGCCGGCCTGACCTGCGGCTATTCGAAATTCGCGACGGACTGCGAACAGCTTGTCGGCTGGTACAAATACGCCGGCGGGCTCCCGTTCGACGATTTCAAGGAGGCCATGGCGGCAATCCGCGAGGTGGGGCCGCAGGGCCATTTCCTCGGCACCCAGCACACGCTCGACCATTTCCAGTCCGCCTTCTTCATACCGAGCATCATGGACTTCAATTCGTTCGAACAGTGGAAGGCCGAAGGGGCAAAGGACCACGACACCCGCGGCCGCGAGAAAGCGCGCAACATGCTTGCGGACTACGAGGAGCCGAAGCTCGATCAAGGCGTCGCCGATGGCCTGAGAGATTTCATCGCGCAGCGCGAGGAGCGGCTGCCGGACAGCGTTAGTTGATGCAACGGGCGAAGACCCAACGGGAACCACAGGGAGGAAAAAATGGCACTCTTCAGAAGCAACGGTGATCGCGTGCCGGATGCTATCGAGGCGATGGCGCACGAAGCCCGCTCAGGTCGTATGGACCGGCGCGAGTTTCTGGCACTGGCGAGCGCCTTTGGGGCATCGACAGCGCTTGCCTATGGCATGATCGGCCTTGCCGTGCCGGAACGGGCCTTGGCCGAAGAACCGAAGAAAGGCGGAACGCTGCACGTTTCGATGTCGGTGAAGGCACAGAAGGATCCGCGCACTTACGACTGGGTGGAGCTTGCGAACATCTCGCGCTGCTGGCTGGAGCCGCTTGTCCGTTATACGCGCGAATTCACATTCGAGCCGGTCCTGCTCGAAAGCTGGGATGTCAACGACGACGCCACCGAATACGTGCTGCATGTGCGCAAGGGCATCACCTGGAACAACGGCGATGCTTTCAACGCCGATGACGTGGTCTACAACCTGACGCGCTGGTGCGAGAAGGGTGCGGCCGGCAATTCCATGGCCGCCCGCGTCGGTGCGCTGATCGACGAGAAGACCGGCAAGGCCAAGGATGGCGCGATCAGCAAGGTCGACGACAGCACGGTCAAGCTGAAGCTGAACGAGCCTGACATCTCGCTGATCCCCAACTTCACCGACTATCCGGCGCTGGTGGTCCACCGCAATTTCGACGCCGACGGTGCGGATCCTATCAAGAAGCCGATCGGCACTGGCCCCTTCGAGCTCGTCTCTTACGATGTCGGCCAGAAAGCCGTCGTCAAGCGCCGCGAGAACGGCAAGTGGTGGGGTGGTGAAGCGCCGCTCGATAGCGTCGAATTCATCGACTACGGCACCGACTTCAACGCCTCGGTGAACGCGTTCGAGTCCGGCGAGATCGACCTCAATTTCGAGACGCCCGCCGACTTCATCGACATCCTCGACAAGATGGGGTTGGAGAAGACCGAGGTCGCGACCGCGACGACGCTCGTTGCCCGGACCAACATCACGCACAAGCCCTATGACGACCAACGGGTGCGCAACGCCCTGCAGATGGCCGTCGACAACAATGCCGTGCTCCAACTTGGCTACGCCGGGCGAGGCACCCCAGGTGAAAATCACCATGTCAGTCCAATCCATCCGGAATACTACCCGCTGCCGAAAAAGACGCGCGACGCGGCGGGCGCCAAGAAGCTGATGGCTGAGGCCGGACAGGCCGATTTCGAGCATGAACTGATCACCGTTGAGGACGATTGGCAAAAGAACACCGGCGACGCGATTGCCGGCCAGTTGCGCGATGCCGGGATCAAGGTGAAGCGCACGGTGCTTCCAGGGTCGACCTTCTGGAACGACTGGACGAAATATCCCTATTCCATGACGATCTGGTACATGCGCGCGCTTGGCGTTCAGGTGCTGGCGCTCGGCTATCGCACCGGCGAGGCCTGGAATGAATCGGCATATTCGAATCCCGATTTCGACGCCAAGCTCAAGCAGGCTCTTTCACTCATCGATGTGGAGAAGCGGCGCGAGGTTATGAAGGACGTCGAGCAGATCCTGCAGGATTCGGGCGTTATCGTTCAGCCGTTCTGGCAGAAGCTGTTCAGCCATATGGACAAGAAGGTGAAGAATTACGCTGTCCACCAGACCTTCGAAATGGATCTCCAGAACGTCTGGCTGGACGCGTAATTTCCAAAGCTTGGCAACAAGCCGCGCTGGCACTCGATGGGGCGACGGCGCGGCTCGATCAACAATCAGAGCATAGCGATGAAGTGCAGGCACGACGTTGACCACGCTTGAGCACAGCAGTCCGATCTGATCGGCATCGGGCCAGTATTCGCCATGCTGTCGCGCGTTGAACGAGAGAGGGCATATGTCTGAGCGGGCCTTCAAGCGTCTATTCGAGCCAGCAACGTTGCGTGGCAAAACGCTGCGCAACAGGATCGTGTTTGGAGCGCATACCGCGAACATGGCCGAGAATGGGCTGTCGACCGAGCGCCATGTCGGCTACTATGCCGAACGGGCGATCGGCGGTGCCGGCATGATCGTGGTCGAGCCGATGCCTGTACATCAGGCTGCGGTGCTGACGCGCGGTAACTTTCGCCCTTGTGACGACAGCGTCGTTCCTCATTTTCGCAAAGTAACCGAGGCGATCCGCAGCAATGGCGCCATCGCCATCCAGCAGCTCTACCATGTCGGTCAACACGCGGACGCGGATAACTCGTTCCATGCTGGCTGGTCGCCTTCAGGCTTGCCGAGTTATCACGACTCCGACGGTTCGCATCGAATGTCCGAGCGCCAGATCGAAGAGACGATCGACGGCTTCGTACAGGCAGCACGCCGCTGCCGCGAGGCCGGATTCGACGGCGTCGAGGTCTGGGCCGCGTACCATTCGATGCTGGACCAGTTCTGGACGCCTTGGTCGAACCGCCGAGACGACCAATGGGGCGGCAGCCTTCAAAATCGGACGCGCATGAGCCGCGAGGTGATGACCCGCATCCGCAGGGAATGCGGCGAGGACTTCATCATTGGTCTGGCGATCAACGACGAACCCGAAGTCGAGGTGGCGCTGAAGCGAGAAGCGTTGGCCGAGATAATCGACGTGCACGACCGCGACGCCTTGATGGATTATGTCACCTGTGGATCGGGTTCCTACTTCGATTTCTACAAGATCATGCCAACCTTCTTTTATCCGGAAAAGCTCGGTGCGGACCTCGCGGCGGTACTCAAATCGACCGTGAACCACGCGCTGATCACCGCCGAGAGCCACATTCGTACTCCTGAAAACGCCGAGAGCGTGCTGAGTGAAGGCCGCGCCGACCTCGTTTCCATCGTCCGCGGTCAGATCGCCGATCCGCACCTTGCCGCAAAGGCTGCCGCCGGACGGCACGAGGACATCCGCGGGTGCCTGTCCTGCAACCAGATGTGCTGGGGCCGACGCAGCCGCGACTACTGGATCAGCTGCGTGATCAATCCGTCGGCGGGACGAGAATGGGAATGGGGAGGCGACCGCTTCTCCCCGGCCGTTCGGCCGAAATATGTGTTTGTCGTTGGCGGGGGTCCGGCCGGTCTCGAAGCTGCGCGTGTGGCAGCCGAGCGGGGTCACCGTGTCACGCTGGCCGAGGCATCGGACCGCCTCGGGGGGCAATTCCGACTTGCCGGTCTACAGCCGCGCCGGGCGCAAATCCTGGATCTCATCGGTTGGTATCAGCGCCAGCTTAGCCAGCTTCAGGTGGACGTGCGGTACGGTCAGTATGTCGAAGCTGAGGATGTAGAGCGCGAGGGTGCGGATCATGTCATTGTCGCCACCGGCTCCTTGCCGCAAGCCGGGGCTTTCCAAAGGGCACTGCCGCAATGGGATAGCATTCCGGGTGGCGGCCCGGCTCTCTCTGCCGAAGCTGTGATGGCCAGGGAGGCAAGGCCGGGAAAACGTGTGATTATCCTGGACGACGGCGGCAACTGGAAAGGATGTGGCACCGCCTGGAAACTCGCCGAGGACGGTCACGCCGTGACAATCGTGACACCCGACGCCCTGGTTGGCAAAGAACTCCAGCGAATGGCCGTGGACGCGCCGCTGCGTCGAGCGCTCGCCGGGCTGAAGGTCAAGTTTGTCACCGAGAGCGCCGTCGTGCACTGGGATGGCAAGACGGCCAGAATTGCTTCGCTGCTCGACGGGACCGAGCAAGAGTTAGAGGCCGACGCTTTGGTCTTCGCCGCCACCAATATGGCGGAGGACAGCCTGTCCATCGAACTCGAAAGGCGCGGTATCGGGCATACCTCTATCGGCGATTGTACCGCCTCCAGGCAGGCGGCATTTGCCATTCATGACGGGCGCAAGGTGGCACTTGGCCTTGATTGATTGTGCTCGTCAGGGATCTGTTCCCGTCTCACCGATTTCTGAATCGCAGTTGCCGACTCTTTTGCGACGGCTTGATCGAGCCCTCGGCCCGCATCGCCACGACCGCCGGAGCGGTCGCACTGCGGAACTGCAGAGACCTTCAGAACTTCTGGCTGAGCGTCGGGGGCTGGCGCTCCAGGACTTCAGGAGCCGCAAAAAAGCCGATATGCAGGGTGCGTGGTACTGGACCTTGCCAGTTCGCCGCCGATCGCCCGGAGAGCCCCGATGAAACCGATAGTGCTGGCCGTTGCCTTTTCTCTTGCCGTGCCGGCCGCCGCCCTGGCGGGCCCGGCTTCAAATGCCGTGAAGTTCTTCTACGTGCCCGAAGTGAAGTTCGAGGCCGACGCGAAGTACCGCGACCGCTTCACCGAGCCGGTGACCAGGCTGTTCGATCTCAACGACCAGGCGCAGAAGAACAGACCGGATGAAGTGCCCTGCATCGACTTCGCCCCCGGACTTGACGCGCAGGACTACGACGAGAAGACCGTCGCCAAGACGCTCAAGCTGTCTGAGGCGGTGGATGGCGAACGCGCCGAGGTGACGGTGACCTTCAATCTCTTCCCGGAAGGCGACGATTCCAAACGCGAAATGGTCTGGTCTCTCAGGAAGGTCGACGGCAAATGGAAGGTCGCCGACATCGCTTCCAAATCCAGCGGCTGGACGCTCAGCGCGCTGGAGTGCATGCCCGGTTCGGCGGAGTGATGTCGTGCTTCGTCGCCTTGTCCTGGCACTCTCGTTGGTCTCGATGCCGGCTGCCGGGCTGAACGGCGGCGCCTTGGCGCAAGATCTGTTTCGCGCGCCGCCGCAGAACGCGCCTTCCGGCGGCGCCGGCAACCCGCCCGCCGACACATCTTCCGCGAACCCGCCGGCGCCGGCACCGGCCGCACCGGTACTGCCGGGGTCGCCGACGGCGGTGGTGAAACCGTTCTACGAGCATCTCGGGCTGGAGCTCGACCTGGCCGAGCGCAAGAATTTCATCGACCCGGCCAAGACCGTGCTCGACAAGAGCGATGCGCTCAGAAAATCGGGGCAGGGCGAATGCCTCGATCCCAACATGGCGCTCGACAATGCCGATTACGATAAGCTTGCGATCGACAAGAGCCTGAAGACCATCGAAGCGGTCAATGGCGATGAGGCCAAGGTGGTCGTCGCCTTCGCCGTCGAGGGCAATGCGCACCGGCTGGAGTGGAAGCTCAGGAAGGTGGATGGCGGCTGGAAGATATCGGATCTTCTGTCGGTGACTGGCGAATGGGCGCTGAGCCAGTATCAGTGCGAATGACTACGATCGCATCAGACCGCTCAACCCCTTCCGCGATAGGGCGCGACGCCGGTGTCGGGGAGCCATGCGCCTTCCGGCGGCGCGCCGGTCTGCCAGTACACGTCGATGGGAATGCCGCCGCGCGGATACCAATAGCCGCCAATGCGCAACCACAACGGCTTGGTCGCGGCGATAATGCGGCGGCCGATCATGACGGTGCACTCTTCATGGAAGGCGCCATGGTTGCGAAACGAGGTCATGAACAGCTTGAGCGACTTCGATTCCACCAGCAGCGTGTCGGGTGCATAGTCGATGACGATATGAGCAAAATCGGGCTGGCCGGTTACGGGGCAGAGCGAGGTGAATTCCGGGCAGGTGAAGCGCACGATAGCCGGCGGCCCGTCGCCGCGCGCAAACGGCACGGTTTCCAGGACTGCCGCTTCAGGGCTCTGTGGTGCCTCGACGTTGGTGCCGAGTTGGGTAAGGTTTTTCGTATCGGTCATGGGCGGGTTCCTTACTGCATGTCGCCCAAAACTACGCAGCGGTTTTGGGATAACGACAGGCGTAAAATCAAAATTTGCCGCTCATTAGCACAATTTGAAACAGCAGGAAGACGATGACCAGCAACGATCCGCTTCTCCAGCCCTATCAACTCAAACATCTGGCGCTGAAGAACCGGGTCATGTCGACCAGTCACGAGCCGGCCTATTCCGAAGACGGCATGCCGAAAGAGCGATACCGACTCTACCATGCCGAAAAAGCCAAAGGCGGCATGGCGCTGACCATGACGGCAGGCTCGGCGATCGTCTCGCGCGACAGCCCAGCCGCCTTCGGCAATCTGCACCTCTATGACGACCGCATCGTGCCATGGCTCAAAGACCTCACCGATGCCTGCCATGAGCATGACTGCAAGGTGATGATCCAGATCACCCATCTCGGCCGCCGCACCGGATGGAACAAGGCCGACTGGCTGCCGGTGCTGTCCGCGTCGCCGGTGCGCGAGCCGGCGCATCGCGCCTTCCCCAAGACCATCGAGGATTGGGACATCGAGCGCATCGTTACTGACTACGCCGCGGCCGCCCAGCGCTGCCAAGCCGCCGGACTCGACGGCATTGAGTTCGAGGCTTACGGCCATTTGATGGATGGCTTCTGGTCGCCGGCCACCAACCAGCGCGACGACGAGTTCGGCGGTACGCTCGACAACCGCTTGCGCTTCACCAATATGGTGCTCGAAGCGGTGCGGGCTGCGGTCGGCCAAAAGTTCGTCGTCGGCATCCGCATGGTCGCCGACGAGGATTTCGAGAAGGGCCTTTCGAAACAGGAGGGTGTCGAGATCGCCAGGCGGCTGGCCGGTTCCGGCAAGGTCGATTTCCTCAACATCATCCGCGGCTCGATCGAGAGCGACGCGGCGCTGACCAAGGTCATCCCGGTGACTGGCATGCGCTCCTCGCCGCATCTTGATTTTGCCGGCGAGGTGAGGGCGGCGACGAAATTCCCGACCTTCCATGCGGCGCGCATTTCCGACGTCGCCACCGCACGTCATGCCATCGCCACGGGAAAACTCGATATGGTCGGCATGACCCGCGCCCATATCGCCGACCCGCATATCGTGAGGAAAGTGATGGAGGGTCGCGAGCATGAAATCCGCCCTTGCGTCGGCGCCACCTATTGCCTCGACCGCATCTATGAGGGCGGCGAGGCGCTGTGCGTCCACAATGCGGCGACCGGCCGCGAGGCCGAGATCCCGCACATCATCGTTAAGACCGCGGGTCCAAAGCGCAAGGTGGTGATCGTCGGCGCCGGTGCCGGTGGGCTGGAAGCGGCGCGCGTCGCCGCTGAGCGTGGGCATCAGGTGACGGTGCTCGAAGCCTCCAGCCAGGCCGGCGGCCAGGTACGGCTGGCAACGCAGAATCCGCGCCGCAAGGAGCTGATCGGCATTATCGACTGGCGGCTTGCCGAGCTCGACCGGCTCGGCGTCGAGATCCGCTACGACACCTGGGCGGAGAAGGACGATGTTCTGGCGCTGTCGCCAGACGTGGTGGTGGTCGCCACCGGCGGCCTGCCGCAGAACCCGCCGCTAGTTGCAGGCGATAACCTCGTCACTTCCAGTTGGGACATCATGGCCGGCAGCGTCAAGCCTGCCGAAAACGTGCTGCTCTATGACGACAATGGCGGCCATCAGGGCATGGGCGCCGCCGAACTGATCGCCAATAGTGGTTCGAAGCTGGAGCTGGTTTCGCCAGAACGCTTCTTTGCCCCGGAAATGGGCGGCATGAACCACGTGCCCTATATGCGCGCCTTCCAGGAGAAAGGCGTCACCATCACCATCAACACGCGGCTGCGCTCGGTGCGGCGCGAGGGCAATCAGCTGGTCGCCGAGCTTGCCTCCGACTTCGCCGATGGCTGGCGTGGCGAGCGGCGGGTCGACCAGGTGGTGGTCGAGCACGGCACGCTGCCGCTCGACGATCTCTATCTGGCGCTCAAACCGCTGTCGAAGAACGGCGGCGCAGTCGATTACGAGCGGCTGGTCAGTGGCGGCGACATTTTTCCCCAGCGCAATCCGCAAGGCGGTTTCGTGCTCTTCCGCATTGGCGACGCGGTCGCCTCGCGCAACATCCACGCCGCCATCTATGACGGCATCAGGTTCGGCCTGCGGATCTGACGATCGCTGGATTGATTGGTGGCGCGCAGCCGAACCCTTCGCAGGGAGAGCCACCTTCCGCTTAGGCCCGGTGCGCGCCGCGCACGCCGCCGGCTGGAGCCGGGCACCGTACGATCTCGTGAATTGGATCGCGGTAGCGCCGCTCAAAACATCCTGGCGGTGGCCATGCAGAACACGGTGATGACCAGTAGTCCGCCGGCGATGCGTTCGCCTTTTGTCATCTTCGCGCGCAACTGGGTCTGCGTCGCGGCGTCGGCGCCGGCAAGCTGCCTGCTGGCGGAGCCCACCAGCGCGCCTTGCACGCCGGCGGCGATCAAGGCCGTCACGATGCCCAGCGCCAGAACTTTCTCCACCGAGCCGAAAACGCCCTCGTGGAAAAAATACCAGAGCAGTATGCCGGTGAGGAACACCATGCCGGCCGCGCCCATTTGCGGCCGGAAGAACCGTTCCGCCCGGATGTCTGGGTCGCGGGCAACCGCGATAGTCGTGCCGGCCCAGAACACGCCCGCGATGACGTGAAGGCCGAGGATGATGATGTAGACATATTGCATGACCGCATTTCCTCTCTTGCCCACCGCTAGCCATATAGATAGATATCTAATGATTAGATGTCAATGTGTAGGCCGAGCCAGTTCCATAGGCCTTGGCCTTGTTCTAGTGTCGGATCATGACGCCCTTTGACCGCCCGCCAATCGGGATGAATCTCGCCCGGACCGCAAAGCTTGTCGCACAGGCCTTCGACGCAGCCTTGGTCGAGGCGGGCGGCACGTTGCCGGTCTGGGTCACCCTGCTGTCGGTCAAGTCGCGCGAACTGGCCAACCAGCGCGAACTCGCCGGCATGATCGGCATTCGGGGTGCAACGCTGACCCACCATCTCAACGCCATGGAAACGCAGGGCTTGCTGACCCGGCGCCGCGATCCCGTCAACCGCAGGGTTCACCAGGTCGAGCTGACCGAAGCCGGCGAGGCGCTGTTCCTGAAACTGCGCACCGCCGCGTTCGCCTTCGACAAGCGGCTGCGGAAGGGGCTGTCCGACGACAGGCTGGCGGAGTTTGCGGAAGTACTGGCGGTACTGCGGGCGAATGTCGAGGGCTAGGTGTCGCAGTCCGAATCTACCTGACGTGCTCAGCCGTCATAGCCGGAGATCGCGCCGAAAGTGTAACCGCGCAGCTTCAGCGCCTTGATCAGGGCCGTCAGGTTCGCCTTGCCGTCGAACACGTCCTGAAACATCTCGTCATGCATCAGCAGGATCAGCTTGCCCGGTTTGACGAAGCGGCCATAGCCGAACAAATGATCGATTTCGCTGACCAGATGATCGACGGTCTGCACCGGCTTGCCGCTGTTTTCGTGGACCCATTCATGATCCCAGCCGTAGAGGTAGAAGCCGGACGCGGCGACGAACTCGTAGTCGGGGTCCTCGCGGCCCTCTTCCGCCAGTCCCAGTGAAGTGTCGTTCTTCGACATCGAGAGCAGCCTGAACACGTCGCGCCCCGGCAGCCGTGCATGGACCGATGGTTTCAACCCCAGCACCGCGTTGGCCCGCAGCATGTCGGCGACGACCCCTTCGGTGTCGCCATAGAAGTGCCGGTAGTGGTTGTATGCGTGGCTGTAGCTGTGGTTGCCGATCGTCACCAGCGGCATCCTCTTGGCGCGCTGCACCAGCGCTTTGTTGAGCCCGTTCGCCTGGGCATGCATGCCAACCATGAAGAGAGTCGCCGGAACTTGCTCGGCCTCGAGCACATCGAGAATGTTGCTGGTGCCGGTCAGCGGGCCGTCGTCGAAGGTGAGATAGATGGTGCGATCGGCGGCGCCTGCCGGGAAAGCAAAAAACAGCACGATCAGCACGGCAAGGCGAAGCGGCATCAGCATCCGGAATATCCGTTTCCGATCATGACAGGCGGCAATTTCCGAGGAGGCTTGTCAAGGTTGGCGCCTTACGCCAGGCTTCCCTGTAGCACTCTGAACCTGGCCTTCCTCGGCGCCCGCGCGACCAGCCATTCGCGTGCCTTGTCCTGCGGCATCGGGAAGGCGATGGAATAGCCCTGCACCTGGTCGCAGCCGATCACCATCAGCGAATCGAGCTCGGCCTCGGTTTCCGCGCCCTCGGCGACGATCGAGATGCCAAGGCCGCGGGCGAGTTCGGTGATGGCTCGCACGATCTTGGTGTTGTCGCCGTTCTCGTTGATCTTCTGGACGAAGCGACGATCGATCTTCAGCCGGTCGATCTCGTTCGGGTTGACGTGGCTGAGCGATGCGTAGCCGGTGCCGAAATCGTCGAGTTCGAGATGCACGCCGGCGGCGCGGATATGCCGAAGCTTTGCTGCGATGCCGGTTTTCTCATCATCAAGAATGACGGATTCGACGATTTCGAGCGAAAGTCTTTGTGGCGGCAGGCCAGCCCTTTCCAACGTCTCGAAGAGGAAAGCATCGAAATCAGGCTCACGCAGTTCGGAGCCGGACACGTTGACGGCGAGCCGTCCGAAGGCAATGCCGGCGCGGTTCCACTCGGCCGCCGCGCTGATCGCCTTGGCGATGACGATGCGGCCGATCTCTGCCATGAGTCCGCATTTTTCGGCGAGGGGAATGAACTCGCCCGGCGCGATCATGCCGCGCTCGGCGTGTTTCCAGCGAACCAGCGCCTCGATGCCGCCGATCGTGCCACTCGACAATGAAACCTGCGGCTGGAAGTAGACCTGGAACGCCTTCTCCGAGATGGCAATCCTGATGTCATGCTCGAGCTGTTTGCGGTGATCGAGTTCCTGCCGCAACTCTTCGGAGAAGAATGAGAGACTGCCGCCGTTCTGCTTCTTGGCGCAGTGGAGCGCGAGGTCGGCGTGGACGAGCAGATCTCGTGCATTGTCGGCGTCGACCGGATAGACGGCCACGCCGGCACTGGCGCCCGGAAGGATGGTCGTGCCCTGAAAGACGATCGGCTCGTTGACCTTTCTCAGGGTGCGCCTGGCAACCATGTTGATATCCTCGGTCCCGCCGGCACCATCGAGAATCATCACGAATTCGTCGCCGCCGAGACGAACGCAGAGATCCGACGTCCGGCAAGAATCGCGCATCCGCTGCGCCGTCACCACCAGCACATAGTCGCCGGCGGCGTGGCCGAGTGTGTCGTTGATCTGCTTGAACCGGTCGAGGTCCAGCTGGACCGCCGCAAGCCGTTCTCGCCGACGCTGCGCGCCCTTGATCAACCTATCGAAATGGTCGGTCAGGAAAGTGCGGTTGTGCAGGCCGGTAAGGCCGTCATGCACGGCGATGAAGGCCATCGAATTGCGGGCATCGATCAACTCATGCGTTTTGCGCAGAATGGCGTTCGACATCGGCCTGAAGATGAAAAGCGCCACCAGCACGATGACGCCGATGGTGGTGTAGAACAGCGTTCGATGGAGATCGAGAAGTGTTTCCGATCGTGCATCGGCATGGGCGCTGATGCGCTGGCCGAGTGCCGCATAGCCCGACAGCGTAGCATTGGCGATGGAAGCGTCGAGGTTGACGCGTTCGCCGCCGCCCTTGTAGCCGCCATTATCGGCCATGCCGAGTTGCGATTCAAACGCCGAAACCAGGCGTCCGCCGTTGGCAATAAGCCCGACCGAGAAGTAATCGAGATGAAACGGCTTGGCGAAAAGTACGCTCTCGATCGATTTTGGGTCGAACCTTGCCGGCGACGCCGGGTGGGCGACGACTCGCTCGAGCAGGAGATCGTAGTTCCTCTCGAACTCCGCCGTTGCCTGTTTGAATGCGGTGACCAGAGCCGGTTGCTGGTCACGCGAAGCAGCACCTGCCGCGTTGGCAAGGAAGACAATGCGTTGCGACAGCGCCTTTTGCGTGCCGACGACGTCGAGCAGCGCATCGTCGTGCCGCTGGGCAGCCATCATCTGCTGGAGAAGGACGAAAGAGGCAATCACCATGGCTGCAATGATCAGCAGCGCCAGCCAATAGCCCGCCCTGATCAACAGTACGAGCCTGCCCGAAATGGTTTGCACCGGCTGCTGCGACATTTTCTGGGGCGGTCCCTCTCGCCGACAGATTGTTAGGTGCGAGAACCATTGGCTTGAAAGTGTTAACAGCTCTGGAAGTCGACGGACCGGCGACAGCGGCAGCGGTGGAAAAGCTCGCGAAATGGTTATTGTGTTCTTTCGCGGCGCGCCCGCATTTGAACATCAGCCATTGGCGCCTTTCGGGGCACTGGCCTTCGCGCCACCAAAGCGGTCGCTTTTGCGGTGGATTTTTCGCCCGCGCGGGGCGACAGTCCATTCAATCTCACCAGGGCCTGATCATGAGCGCGGCATTCCTCTCCCACATCGACAGCGAGCTTCAAGGGCTGAAATCGGCCGGCCTCTACAAATCCGAGCGGGTGATCACCTCGACGCAGTCGGCCGAGATTGAGGTGGGCGGCGAGAAGGTGCTGAATTTCTGCGCCAACAACTATCTCGGCCTCGCCGACAGCGCCGAATTGCGCGACGCGGCCAAGCAGGCACTCGACCGCTATGGCTATGGCATGGCGTCGGTGCGTTTCATCTGCGGCACACAGGAAGAGCACAAGCAGCTCGAAGCAACGATTTCTGGCTTTCTCGGCATGGAGGACACGATCCTCTATGGCTCCTGCTTCGATGCCAATGGCGGCCTGTTCGAGACACTGCTCGGCGAGGAGGATGCGGTCATCTCCGACGCGCTGAACCACGCCTCGATCATCGACGGCGTACGGCTGTCGAAAGCAAAACGCTTCCGCTACGCCAACAACGACATGGCCGATCTGGAGGCGCGGCTGAAGGAGGCAATGGATTGCCGTTTCCGGCTGATCGCCACCGATGGCGTGTTTTCCATGGATGGCATCATCGCCAATCTGAAGGGCGTCTGCGATCTTGCCGAAAAGTATGATGCGATGGTTATGGTCGACGACAGCCATGCCGTCGGCTTCGTCGGCAAGAACGGCCGCGGCTCGGCCGAGCATTGCGGCGTCGAGGGCAGGGTGGATATCATCACCGGCACGCTCGGCAAGGCATTGGGCGGCGCGTCGGGCGGCTACACGTCGGGCAGGAGCCAGGTGGTCGGCTGGCTGCGCCAGCGCTCGCGGCCCTATCTGTTTTCCAACACGCTGATGCCGGCCATCGCCGGCGCCTCGATCCGGGTTTTCGAACTGATCGGTAATGGCGATGCTCTGCGTCAGCGCCTATATGCCAATGCGGCGCGGTTCCGCTCCGAGATGGGTAAGCTCGGCTTCACGCTGGCCGGCGCCGATCATCCGATCATCCCGGTCATGCTAGGCGATGCGACGTTGGCGCAGGAGATGGCGACACGGATGCTGAAGCGCGGCATCTATGTCATCGGTTTTTCCTTCCCGGTGGTGCCGAAAGGCCAGGCGCGGATCCGCACGCAAATGTCGGCCGCCCATTCCAGTGCCGACATCGACCGTGCGGTTGAGGCGTTCGGTGCGGTCGGGCGCGAACTCGGTGTGATTTCCTGAACGGCCGGAACCGAAAAGCGATTCCGGGTCAAGAGATTCAAGCGACTAAGGTTCTGGGGACAAAAGAATGTCGAACATGATGAAGGCGCTGGTCAAGGCCAAGGCCGAGCCGGGCATCTGGATGGAAGAAGTGCCGGTGCCGGAAATCGGCCCGAACGATGTTCTGATCAAGATCAAGAAGACCGCGATCTGCGGTACCGACGTCCACATCTACAATTGGGACCAGTGGGCGCAGAAGACCGTGCCGGTGCCGATGGTGACCGGCCACGAGTTTGTTGGCACGGTCGCCGATTTCGGTGCGGCGGTGACCGAATATAAGGTCGGCCAGCGCGTCTCGGGCGAAGGCCACATCGTCTGCGGCCATTGCCGCAACTGCCGGGCGGGCAGGGGGCATCTGTGCCGCAACACGCTCGGCGTCGGCGTCAACCGGCCGGGCGCCTTCGGCGAATATCTGGCGATCCCGCAGCACAATGTCGTGCCGATCCCCGACGATGTGCCCGACGAGATCGCGGCAATCTTCGATCCCTTAGGCAATGCGGTGCACACCGCATTGTCCTTCGATCTCGTCGGCGAGGACGTGCTGGTCACCGGCGCCGGGCCGATCGGCATCATGGGTGCGCTGGTGGCGCAGTGCGTCGGCGCCCGAAAAGTGGTTATCACCGACATCAACCCGGTGCGGCTGGCGCTGGCGAAAAAACTCGGCGTTCAGCATGTGGTCGACGCGTCGAAGGAAAAGCTGCGCGATATCATGCCGGCGCTCGGCATGACTGAGGGTTTTGACGTCGGCCTCGAAATGTCGGGCGCCGCACCCGCCTTCCGCGACATGATCGACACCATGAACAATGGCGGCAAGATCGCTATTCTCGGGATCGCGCCGACCGGCTTCGAGATCGACTGGAACAAGGTCATTTTCAAGATGCTGCATCTCAAGGGCATCTACGGCCGCGAGATGTTCGAGACCTGGTACAAGATGATTGCGCTGGTGCAGGGTCCGCTCGATGTCAGCGGCCTCATCACCCACCGCATCGGCATCGACGACTACATCTCCGGCTTCGAGGCGATGAAGAGCGGCAATTCCGGCAAGGTGGTGATGAATTGGTGAGCGCCTAATCCTTGCCCAGAGCCCTCTTGAGCGCAATCAATCCGTTTGTGACCGCTGTGCGTTCATCAGCGCTCAGCCTCGCCAGCAATTCCTGCTCGAAGGCTTTTGCCAACGGCACCATCTCGCGGTAGGCGGCAAGGCCTGCCGCGGTTAGCGTCAGGTGTTCGATGCGGCGGTCTTTTTCATCCGGTGTGCGAGTCAGCCAGCGTCGCCGTTCGAGCTCGGCGACGGCGCGCGAAACCTTGGTCTTGTGCATGGCCGACTGTTCGCCAAGTTCCGTCGCGGTCATCGTGCCGTGCTGCCCGAGCCCGGCCAGCGTGCGCCACTCCGGGCGCGTGAGACCGTGACGGTCCTTGTAGACCCTCGAGAATTCGCGGCTGACTGCATCGGCAAGACGATAGAGCCGGTAGGGCAGGAAGCTTTCGAGCTCGAGAATGTCCATTGTGCGCATCCAGGCAAATCGGAAGATTGATAGTTACATTTTCAATGGTTACAAATGAAACCAATCTGGTCAATCCGGGGAGGATGCCATGGCCTTTTCCTACATGCCGGGGTTCGGCAACGACTTCGAGACCGAAACCTTGCCCGGCTCGCTGCCGCAGGGGCGTAACTCGCCGCAGCGGCCAGCCTATGGCCTTTATGCCGAGCAGCTCTCAGGCTCGCCCTTCACCGCGCCGCGCGGCACCAATGAGCGCTCCTGGCTCTATCGCATCAGGCCGAGCGTCAGGCACACTGGCCGTTTCAAACCAGCGAACTATCCGCTGTGGAAGAGCGCGCCGAATGTTGGCGATCACGAGCTGGCGCTCGGCCAGTATCGCTGGAATCCGGTGCCGATGCCGAGCGAGTCGACCGACTTCATCGCCGGCATGCGCTCAATCACCACCGCCGGCGACGTGCTCGGCCAGACCGGCATGGCGGCCCATGTCTATGTCGCCAACCGTTCGATGGTCGACGACCATTTCTTCAACGCCGATGGCGAGTTGCTTGTTGTGCCGCAGGTCGGCAGCTTGCGCCTCGTCACCGAGATGGGCGTCATCGAATTGCGACCGGGCGAGATCGCGGTGCTGCCGCGCGGCCTCGTGTTCAAGGTCGAGCTGGTCGATGAAACAGTGCGCGGCTATGTCTGCGAGAATTACGGCGCCAAGCTGACGCTGCCGGATCGTGGCCCGATCGGCGCCAATTGCCTGGCCAATCCGCGCGATTTCAAGACGCCTTGCGCCTGGTTCGAGGACAAGGAGACGCCCTGCCGGCTGATCGTCAAATGGTGCGGGCAGTTCTACGTCACCGAGCTTGATCATTCGCCGCTGGATGTGGTGGCGTGGCACGGCAATTATTCGCCCTACAAATATGATCTTGCGACCTTTTCGCCGGTCGGCGCACTGTTGTTCGACCACCCCGATCCGTCGATCTTCACGGTGCTGACAGCGCCGAGCGGCGAGGAGGGCACCGCCAACATCGACTTCGTCATCTTCCCGCCGCGCTGGCTGGTGGCCGAGAACACCTTCCGCCCGCCCTGGTATCATCGCAACATCATGAGCGAGTTCATGGGCCTGATCCACGGCCAGTACGACGCCAAGGAAGAGGGCTTCGTTCCCGGCGGCATCAGCCTGCACAATCTGATGCTGGCCCACGGGCCTGATGCGTCTGGCTTCGAAAAGGCCTCGCGCGCCGAACTGAAACCGGTCAAGCTCGACAACACCATGGCCTTCATGTTCGAGACGCGATTCCCGCAGATGCTGACCCGCTACGCCGCCGAGGTTGAAACCCGGCAGGATAATTACATCGACTGCTGGGCCGATCTGAAGAAGCGCTTCAACGGCACGCCCGAGGGCGACTGGTCTTGAGCGCTGATCCAACGCGGCTGGTGCTGCTGGGCTCGAAGGGTGGCCCGGCGCTCCGGCCGGGCGGCCCGTGGCCGAGTTCATCGCTGCTGGAGATCGGCGGCCGCAAGATCGTCGTCGATTGCGGACTTGGCGTGACGCGCGGACTGGTCGACGCCGGCATCAGCCTCAAGGCGCTCGACCTGGTCTTCGTCACGCATCTGCATTCCGACCATGTGCTGGAACTTGGTCCGCTTATCCACACCGCGTGGACGGCGGGTCTGGCGACACCGGTCACCGTGTTCGGCCCGCCCGGCACCGGTCATCACTGGCAGCGCTTTTGCCAGGCGATGGAATTCGATATCGAGATACGCATCGCCGACGAAGGCCGGCCCGATATCGCAGACATGGTTTCGATCGTCGAATTCGGCGAAGGCCGGGTGATGGAGGAGCGCGGCCTGAAGGTTTCAGCGCTGCGCGTCGACCACCCGCCGGTGACCGACTGCTTTGCGCTGCGCTTCGAACATGGTGCGAAAAGCGTCGTGTTCTCCGCCGATACGGCATTCTTTCCGCCATTGGCCGATTTTGCCAAAGGCGCCGATGTCCTCGTCCATGAAGCCATGCTGGAAGACGGCATCGAGCGGCTCGTCGCGAAGACCGGCAACGGCGCGCGGCTGAGAGAACATCTGCTCGCTAGCCACAGTTTTGCTGGCGAGGCGGGGCGCATCGCCACCGACGCCGGGGTCGGGAGACTGGTGCTCAACCACCTCATTCCGGCCGACGATCCCGAGATCGGTGAGGCCGATTGGATCGTCGCCGTCAGGAAAACATGGGCCGGTGACTTGACGATCGCCCGCGACGGCCTTGTTGTGGGCTAAGCAGCGGGAAAGCTGTACGAGGAGAGGAAACCGCATGAAGCTTGCCACATTGAAAGACGGGACGCGTGACGGAAAGTTGGTCGTCGTCTCGCGCGACCTGACGCGCTTTACCGATGCCTCGTTTCTGGTGCCGACGCTGCAGGCGGCGCTCGACGACTGGGGCCGGATAGCGCCGCATCTGGCTGCCATGGCGGAATCGCTGGAGAACAATGCGGTGCCGTCAGCGCGCTTTCACGAGCATGACGCCCATTCGCCGCTGCCGCGCGCCTATCAATGGGCAGACGGCTCGGCCTATGTGAACCATGTCGAGCTGGTGCGGAAGGCGCGCGGTGCCGAGATGCCGGCAAGCTTCTGGACCGATCCGCTGATTTATCAGGGCGGTTCGGACAGTTTCATCGCGCCGCGTGATCCGATCCGGGCGGCCGACGAGGCTTTTGGCGTCGATATGGAAGGGGAGATTGCTGTCGTTGTCGATGATGTTCCAGTGGGAGCAAGCCTCGATGAGACGCGGGCCGCGATCCGGCTGGTCATGCTGGTCAATGACGTCACGTTGCGCTCCCTGACCGCCCCAGAGCTTGCCAAGGGTTTTGGCTTTTTCCAGTCAAAGCCGTCCTCGGCCTTTTCGCCGGTCGCGGTGACGCCGGACGAGTTGGGCGACGCGTGGGATGGCGGCAAGGTCAGCCTGCCGCTGCTGGTCGATCTCAACGGCAAGCCGTTCGGCCGGGCCAACGCCGGCGTGGATATGACCTTCGATTTTTCGGCGCTGATTGCACATGCCGCGAAAACCCGGCCGCTGGCCGCCGGCACGATCATCGGTTCGGGCACGATTTCCAACAAGCTCGACGGTGGCCCGGGCAAGCCTGTCTCAGCGGGCGGCGCCGGCTATTCCTGCATTGCCGAGTTGCGGATGATCGAGACGATCGAGGCTGGCGCGCCGAAAACGCCATTCCTGCGCTTTGGCGACACTGTGCGCATCGAGATGAAGGACAAGGCCGGACATTCGATCTTCGGCGCCATCGAGCAGAAGGTCGAGAAATACGAGAGCTAGGACAATGACGGGCACGTCTTTCTATCTTCTGTGCGGTGTCTGGGCCCTTGTCATGCTGGCGATCTTCGTCCAGGCGATCCGGCTGAGCTATCGCATCGAGGCGCGCTCTCGCGACCTGACCAACCGCAGCGGCTTTCCGCGCAACGCGATGATGTTCCATACCGTCACCAACACGAACGTGGCGCGGGACGAGGAGACGCAAGCCATGCGGCGGCGCATGAACCGGCTTCTGCTGGTCGTTCTCGCCGGATTTGCGCTTCTGTGGGCGGGCGTGTCCTTGGTCCAGTCAGCGGAGTGAAGCCATGGACCTGCTAGACCATCTCCGCCGCATGGCGCGCAACAATCTCTGGTCGAACGACCGGCTCTATCGCGCTGTGTTGCAGCTTCAGCCCGGTGAATTCGAAGCCGAGCGAACCAGCTTCTTCCCGTCGATCAAGGCCACGCTCAACCACATCCTGGCAGTCGATCATCTCTATCTCGATTTTCTCGAAGAGGGCGGCGTTGGCGCCGCAGCCTATGATGGGTTCTTGCTCTTCGACGAAGCGGACGCGCTCTTTGGCAAGCGGGCGGCAGCCGACCGGCGGCTGGTCGCCTTTTGCGACCGTCTATCGGCCGATGATCTCGATCGCCGCGTCATCACCGACCGGCGCGAGGACGGCATGATCCCCGAGCGCATCGGCGACCTGCTCGCCCATCTCTTCATCCACGACATCCATCATCGCGGCCAAGTGCACGCAATGCTGTCCGGCACGTCGGTGAAGCCCCCGCAGCTCGACGAGTTCTTCCTCGACTATGATCTGAAGCTGCGGAAAGCGGAGGTCGAGCGGCTGAATCTGGAATGATCAAACCAACGTAACGTCATAGGCTGAAAAATGCCGATCCGCAGTGACCAACGTCAGGCCTTCAATTTGAGCCTGTGCGATGAGCAGACGGTCGAAAGGATCGCGGTGATGGAGCGGCAAATGCTCAAGCCTCGCCGCGTGTAGTTCATTCACACTGAGGATCGGAATGCCGTTCGATCGCAAGATTTCCACTATGTTGCCTGTCAGCGTGACTTTGCCGAGCGATTTCTTGATGGCGATCTCTGCTACCGAGACGGCGCTGACGACCACATCCTCGCCCGCAAGAAAGATGTCGCGATGGTGGTCCGAAAGGCGTGAGTACCCAAAGCAGAATATGAGTATCCACCAGATATTGGTGGCTCATTTAGTGTACTCGTCCCATTCGGGACCGAGTTCATCAAAATCATCCGATATCCGAATTTGGCCTTTCAGGGCCCCAAAAAGGCCCTTGCTTCCGCCAGCCCGGGCGGGCGCGCTCAAGGTCGCCACCACCTCTCCGTGCCGCGTCAGATGGATCTCTTCGCCGGCCTGGGCACGTTTCACCAACTCGGAGAGTTGGGCCTTTGCTTTTGCCATCGGAACATTCATGGTCAGACCTCTTATGACCAGAATTAAGGTCATAACTGATCAAACCACAAGGCACCTCGGGCCGAACTGGCTACGCCGCCTTGCCGTCCACCTTCAGCACCCCGCGCTTGATCTGGTCCTGCTCGATCGATTCGAACAATGCGCGGAAATTGCCCTCGCCAAAGCCTTCATCGCCCTTCCTCTGAATGAATTCGAAGAAGATCGGTCCGATCACGGTTTTGGAAAAGATCTGCAGCAGAATCTTGGTCGTGCCGCCGTCGACCACGCCTTCGCCGTCGATCAGGATACCGTGCTTTTTCATCCGCTCGATCGGCTCGTCATGGCCGCTAACCCTGTCGTGGGACATGTCGTAATAGGTCTCGGGCGGACCTGGCATGAACTTCAGCCCGTTGGCGGCCAGCCTGTCGGTGGCGCCGTAGATCTCGTCCGTGCCGACGGCGATGTGCTGGATGCCTTCGCCATTGTACTTCTTCAGATATTCGGCGATCTGGCTGGTCTCGTCCTTGGATTCGTTGAGCGGAATGCGGATCTTGCCGCAGGGCGAGGTGATGGCGCGGCTGACCAGGCCGGTGATCTTGCCGTCGATGTCGAAGAAATGGATCTGCTTGAAGCCGAACAGGTCGCGGTAGAAGTCCCACCATTTGTCCATCTGGCCGCGGTAGACATTGTGGGTGAGGTGGTCGAGATAATAGAAGCCGACGCCTTCCGGCTTCGGGTCGCGCGCCCCCAGCCAGTCGAACTCGGCATCATAGGCCGAGCCTTTTTCGCCGTAGACCTCGATGAAATAAAGCAGCGAGCCGCCGATGCCGACGATTGCCGGCACGTCGAGCGCCTTGTCGGCGCCTTCGTAAGGCGTGGCCCCTTTGGCGACGGCGTGATCGAAGGCATGCTTGGCATCGACGACCCGCCAAGCCATCGACGCTGCGCAGGGCCCATGCTTGTCGACGAATTTCATTGCATGCGAGTCGGGTTCGGCATTGACGACATAGTTGATGTCGCCCTGCCGCCAGACGGTGATGTCCTTGGTGCGGTGCTTGGCCACCGGCACATAGCCCATGCGGCTAAAAAGCTTGGCGAGCTTTTCCGGTTCAGGATGCGCGAACTCGACGAATTCGAAGCCGTCGGTGCCGGCGGGGTTGGCTTTGCTGATCTTCGCGGGCGGTGCGTCGTGCGGGAAGGGACCCATAGCAATCCTCCAAAGCCGTTGTTGGCCGGGAAAGGCCATCTCGACGCAATGATAGCGCGGAGTGGCTGCACGGTGCTTGCATTCAAACGCTTGAAATGATCAGTTTATGCGTGGGTTGTGCATGAACGGAGAAGAATCCATGGATGACGCGCGCGTTGATCAGTTTGATCGCAAGATAATGGCTCTGTTACAGGGTGACGCACGGCTGACCAACAACGATCTATCGGAACGGGTGAACCTGTCGGCGTCGCAATGTTCGCGCCGCCGCCAGAGGCTGGAGGAGGACGGCTATATCAGAGGCTACAGGGCGGTACTCGACCGCGACAAGCTCGGCTTCTCGCTGGTCAACGTCATCTCGGTGACGCTTGCCACCCACAACCGCGACAATGCGCAGCGCTTCGGCGAATTGGTGGCTCGGCTACCGGAAGTGCAGGAGGCGCATGCGCTGACCGGCGAGATGGACTACATCCTGAAAGTGGTGACGCCCGACCTGAAATCGCTGTCGGAATTCGTCAACGGCGTGCTGCTGCCGCACGAATCCGTGCAGCATGTGAAGACGGCGATCGTGCTCGAAACGCTGAAGGAAACCGGCGCGCTGCCGATTTGAGTGTGAACCATGTCGAATTTTCAGCTCGCCGGCATCGTCCTGTTTCTAGTGGGGCTTGTGCCGTTCACGATTGGTAGCCTGATCCACGTCGCGCATGAACCGAAGGCCTGGGAGCTGCGCATCATCAATCCTTGGCCTTCGTGGCCCTATGGCTGGGTCAAACTCACTCATCCCAGGGCGCGCTGGTGGTGCGGTATCGGCTTTCCGATTTGTCTCGCGGGCTTCATCGTACTTTTGGTTGCTACGATTCCGCTCGTCGATCTCGCGCTATATGTCGCTTTGTTTGTCGCTTTCTTCTGCCTGCAGCGGGTCATAGCCAGGCGGCGGCGTCACTAACCATCGGAACGCCTCTCACCCCTTCTGCTGCTGGATCAGTCCATAAAGATTGGTGCAGCGGGCGCCGGAACGGCAATAGGCGAAGATCGGGCCTTCGAGTTCGTCGAGCGCCTCGGCCTGGTCCTCGACATTCTCGGCGGTGATCTGGCCGCTGACGACCGGGATGTAACGGAAGGCGAGCCCGGCGGCTTCAACCGCCGCTTTGACCGTGTCGGCCGAAGGCTGGCCGGGCTGCTCGTCATCCGGCCTGTTGCAGATGACGCTCTTGAAGCCGGCGGCCTTGATGGCAGCGACGTCGGCGGGCTGGATCTGGCCCGAGACCGAATAGTCCTCGCTGATCTCACGATATTCCATGGTCTTGTCCTCGCAATCTTGTTGGCGGCAGTCTTGCCACTCCCCGACGAAGCCGGCAATCCGCATCGGGGGAATTCTCTGCCAAATAGCTATTGCGAGCCGGAAAATCCAACCGGGGCGACAATGCCCCAGTCGAATGGACGCGTCGACTCAACTTCCGAGGATCGCGCCTTTGATCTGGGCGATGTTGTTGTGCATCAGGTCGATATAGGTCGAGGCCGGGCCGTCGGGCTGCGACAGCGCGTCAGAATAGAGCGTGCCGCCCACCTTGATGCCGGTCTCGCTGGCGATCTGCTCGATCAGCCGCGCGTTGGTGATGTTCTCGATGAAGACTGCCGCCGCCTTGTCCTGCTGGACCTGGCTGACCAGCTTGGCGACGTCGGCAGCGGACGGCTCCGACTCGGTCGACACCCCTTCGGGGGCAAGGAAGGTGAGGCCATAGGCCTTTTCGAAATAGCCGAAGGCATCATGCGAGGTGATGACGACGCGTTTCTCTTCCGGTATCGACTGGATCGCCGCCTTCACTTCGCCTTCGACCGCATCGAGCTTCGCCGTGTAGGCCGTGGCATTGGCCTTGTAGCTGTCGCAACCCGCAGCGTCGGCGGTGCAGAAGGCGTCGGCGATGTTCTTCACATAGATCTTGGCATTGGCGATCGACTGGAAGGCATGTGGATCGGTGTCTTCGCCTTCGGCGGCATCGGCGTCGGCGAATTCGGGTTTGAAGTTGATCGGCGTAACGTCCTTGGTCAGAACGGCGATTGTCGCCTTGGTGGCGCTGGCGTCGACCAGGCGCTGCAGAAAGCCTTCAAAATGCAGGCCGTTGACCAGCACCACATCCGCACCCGCCATTGCCACCGCGTCCGCTGGGCTCGGCTCGTAGACATGGGCATCGCCATCCGGCCCGACGATAGTGGTCAGATTGATGCGGTCGCCGCCGACATTTTTGGCGAAATCGGCAATGATCGTGAAGCTGGCGACCACTTTCAACGGCTCCGCGAAGGCCGACGACGCGCTAAAGGCAGTTAATGTTATAACGCTCGTTGCCAAGGCGGCGCGGATCGACTTCAGCATGGACAAGTCTCCTTTTTGGCATCAGGCGGTTCTGTGGCGGTGATGGATAATACGGGCGCGCAGGATGCCGCGCGTGCCGAACAAGATCGAAGCAAAATAGACGACGCCCGCCGACAGGATGATGGCCGGGCCGGAAGGCAGCGAAACATGATAGGACAGAAGCAGCCCCGCGACGCAGGAGGCAAAGCCGATCAGCACCGCCAGCACGCACATCGGCTCGACGCGCATGGTCCAGAAGCGGGCGGCGGCGGCCGGCAGCATCATCAAGCCGACCGACAGTAAGGTGCCGAGCGCCTGGAAGCCGCCGACAAGGTTGAGCACGACGAGGCCGAGGAAGATGAAATGCACCGGGCTGCCCAGCCGGCTGACCGAACGCAGGAACAGCGGGTCGAGACATTCGGCGACCAGCGCCCGCCAGAAGACGGCGAGGCTGACCAGCGTGACCAGGACGATGCCGCCGATCAGCGTCAGCGCCTCGTTATTGAGTGCCAGTACGGTGCCGAACAGCACATGCATGAGATCGACGCTAGAGCCGCGGATCGACACCATCAGCACGCCGATGGCCAGCGAAATCAGGTAGAAGGCCGCCATCGAGGCGTCCTCGCGCTGAATGGTGAAACGCGAGACGGCACCGGCGCCAAGCGCCACGATGATGCCGGCAATCAACCCGCCGATGGTCATCGGCAGGATCTCCAGCCCATAGAACAGGAAGCCGGCGGCAGCACCCGGCAGGATGGCGTGGGCCATGGCGTCGCCGGAAAGGCTCATGCGCCGCAGCATCAGGAAGACGCCGACGGGGCAGGCGCCCAGCGAGAGCATCAGCGACCCGGCAAGCGCCCGCTGCATGAAGGCGAAATCGGCGAACGGAGCGATGAGAAGACCGTAGAGCGTCTCCATCATGCCGCCCTCGGCCCAGAACCGTGATGATGGTGGTGCCCAGGGTCGTGAGCGTGATCACCGTGCTCATGATTGACGGGCTCGCACCAGGGCGCGTTCTCCTCCCAGGCTTCGTGGAAGCGGCGCGCGCGCAACAGGTTTTCCGGCCGCAGCGTTTCCTTGGTCTCGCCCCAGGCGATTGGCTGGCGCGCCAGCAACAGCGTTTCGGGGAAATTCTGGCGCACCAGCTCCAGATCGTGCACGACCACCATGATCGTGCGTTCCTCGCCATGCCAGCGCTTGATCAGTGCGATCAGGTCGCCGACCGTCTTGGTGTCGACGGCGTTGAACGGCTCGTCGAGCAGGATCAGGTCGGCATCCTGCAACAGAACGCGGGCAAACAGCGTGCGCTGCAGCTGGCCGCCCGACAGCGTGTCGATCGGGCGCTTCTCGAAGCCGCCGAGGCCGACGGCCAACAGCGCCTGGCTGACCGAATCGCGATCTTCCTTGGTGTAGCGGCCGAGCAGCCCGCGCCGTGGCCACAGCCCGAGCGAAACCAGATTGACAACCCTGGCCGGAAAGGAGCGGTCGAGCTCCGACTGCTGCGGCAGATAGGCGGCGCGCACGCCGGGCGCGCGGACAACCTTGCCGGCCATCGGCTTCAACACGCCGACGATACCCTTCATCAGGGTCGACTTGCCCGAGCCATTGGCGCCGACGACGGCAGTCAGCGATCCCCGGCGGATCGTGCCGTCGAGATGATGGATCGCCGGATGGCTGTTGTAGCCCAGCGTCAGATCGCGGAAGGTCAGGCAGGTTTTGGTCATATACGATCCGTGGCGGCACGACTGGTACGTCGGCGGCGATTGGATATGTGATGTTATTACATTAGTCAACAAGCCAATCGGGCGGAATTACGGCGACCGAGGAGATTTGCCCTGTGCTCTTTGGCGGTTGGCTCAAGAGGATTCGCTCGTGCAACCTTGCCCCCGGCGAACCGCGACTCTAAAGAAGCGCGAACCACAAAGGAAGGAACGTCCAATGAGCATTCGTCGCATCGATGTCGGCCCGCGCATGAGCCAGATCGTCATCCACGGCAACACCGTCTATCTGGCCGGTCAGGTCGGTCAGCCGGGCGGAAACGTCGGCGCCCAGACACGGGACATTCTGGCGGCCATCGACGAATTGCTGGCCAAGGCCGGCACCGACAAGACCAAGATCCTGCAGGCGATCATCTGGCTGGCCGACATGAGCACCTTTGCCGAGATGAACGCGGAATGGGACAAGTGGGCGCCGCAGGGCCACACCCCGGCCCGCGCCACCGGCGAGGCCAAGCTTGCCGGACCGGAATATCTGGTCGAGATCATCGTTACCGCTGCCATCTGAGAAGCGGGGCTTTACCCTCCCCCTTGAGGGGAGGGTCGGCGAGTAGTCGGAGCGAAGCGGAGATTGCGAGACGGGGTGGGGTCGGTGGGGTTGCACCGACCCCACCCCGCGTCACAAAATGCCGCCATGCGGCATTTGCTCCGCGACCCTCCCCTCGAGGGGGAGGGTAATCACCCCTGCGAAGGCGTAAACCTTGCCACCAGCATGTGGCTGTCCGCCGGGTAGGTGAAACGGACATGGGTGACCGGGTGCTCGGCGCTCCATGTCCGCCGCTCGACCACCAAACACGGTGCGCCGGCCTCGATATCGAGTGCCGTCGCAATGTGTCTGTCGGCGGCGACAGCGCGAATGCGGTGCTCGGCGGCACTCCACGGCACGCGGGCAATCAGCCACGGCCCGGGCGCGATAGCACGAAATTCCTCGTCGGCGGCCTCGGCCACGGCGGCCAGGTTGATCAGCCGCTGTTCGTGGGCGAACGGCCGCTTGCCGGCGAAATGCTGGCATTCCAGCGCCAGCACTGGTCCGGCGGCAGCGAGCTCCAGCAACTCGCGGTCCTCCGCGCTGCTGCGCCTTTTATGTCGCGCCACACGCTCGTAGCGATAGGGCAGACCGAGCGCCTCGACCTCGATCCTGATATCGTGGATTTCCAGCACCGCGGCTTGCGACTGCGGCCGCCGGACGAAGCTGCCGGAGCGGCGACGGCGCTCGATCAGCCCGGCCTTGGCAAGCTGCGACAGCGCCTTGTTGACCGTCATGCGCGAACATTTGTACTCGGCCGTCAGCTCGTGCTCGAACGGGATGCGATGCCCGGGCGCCCAGGCGCCGGACAGGATCCGCTCGCTGATGTCGGACAGGATGCGCTGGTGCAGCGAGAGGGGCTCGCCGACGTCCATTGTCTCGATTGTGCTCATGCCGAAAGCGCCGTCATCACCTTGCGAAAACGCTCGGCAATGGCATCGCGCCTTGCATGCCTGCCGCCGATGACCAGTTTCTTGCCATGCACCCAGACGCAATCGACCTTGGTGCCGTTGGCGAAGATCCAGGCGTCGAGCACCGCATCGCCCGTCTTGCCGGCCAGCGAAGGGTGGGCGCCATCGAGCGAGACGAAATCGGCTGAGGCACCATTGGTGATCTGTGAGGGGCCCGCGCCAAGGGCGGCACTGCCGCCGTCGAGCGCTGCATCGAACAGCGCGCGGCCGGTCGAGCCGCCGGCGACCGCAAGCACATTGCGGGCGCGATGAGCGAGGCGCTGCGAATATTCGAGCTGCCGCAATTCGTCGGGCAGGCCGATCAGCACATTGGAATCGGAGCCGACGCCGAAGCGGCCGCCATGGTGCGTGAACAGGGGCGCGGCAAAGGTGCCATCGCCGAGATTGGCCTCGGTGATCGGGCAGAGGCCGGCGATTGCTCTGCTTTTCGCCATGCCAATCGTTTCCGCATCGGTCATGTGGGTGGCATGGATCAGGCACCAGCGCTCATCGACCTTGGCATTGGCGAGCAGCCATTCGACCGGCCGTGCCCCGGACCAGGCAAGGCAGTCCTCGACTTCCTTCACTTGCTCGGCAATATGGATGTGGATCGGTCCGCCCGGCACCATTGCCGCGATATCCTCCAGTTCCTCCGGTGTCACGGCGCGCAGACTGTGTGGGGCGACGCCGACGACGCCTTGATTCAAGGTGCGAACGCATTCCTGGCATTTCTCAACGAGCTGCGAGAACCGATTCACATCGTTGATAAATCGCCGCTGGCCTTCGTTCGGCGCAGCGCCGCCGAAGGAGGAATGCGCATAGAAGACCGGCAGCAGCGTCAGTCCGATGCCGGTGTCGGCAGCGGCGGCAGTGATGCGCTCCGCCATCTCGGCGATATTGGCATAGGGTTGGCCATCGCGATCGTGGTGGAGGTAGTGAAACTCGCCGACGCGCGAAAATCCGGCCTCCAGCATCTCGACATAGAGCTGGGCTGCGACCGCCTCGACCTGATCCGGTGTCATCGACAGTGCGAAACGATACATCACCTCGCGCCAGCTCCAGAAACTGTCGGCTGAAGGGCCGCGCTGCTCGGCAAGGCCCGCCATGCCGCGCTGGAACGCGTGGCTGTGCAGGTTCGGCATGCCTGGCAGCAGAATGGCATGGCGTTCGTCGCCGGGCTGGGAAGACGCGTTCGGCTCGATCGTGGTGATACGGCCATCACTGACGACGATCCGGGCATTGGAATGCCAACCGTCGGGCAGAAGCGCCTGTTCCGCAAAGATCGCCGTCACGTTTTTCTCTCCGATTCCCTATGTCCCGTGCAATGATACCACTTGCAGTGCGTTTCAATATGTATATACATAATCGCCACCGATTGAAACGGAAAAGATGATGGCTGGAGAGAGCAAAGATCGGGCAGGGGAGGTTCGCCTTTGGCGCAATGCGCGCCTAGCGACCATGGCTGAACGTGCTGCCGGGCTGGGCATCGTCGAACACGGCGCGATCGCCGCACGCAATGGCGTGATCGTCTATGCCGGCCCGGAAGCCGACATGCCGGCTGCGCTTTTACAAGGCGCCGAGATTGTCGATTGCGAAGGCCGCTGGATCACACCGGGCCTGATCGACTGCCACACTCATCTGGTCCATGCCGGCAACCGCGCCAATGAATTCGAGATGCGGCTGGCCGGCGCCACCTATGAAGAGGTCGCCAAGGCCGGCGGCGGTATCGTCTCGTCCGTCAAGGCGCTGCGCGCTGCCAGCGAGCACGAACTGGTCGCCCAGTCGCTGCCGCGCCTCGATGCGCTGATCGCCGAAGGCGTCACCACGGTCGAGATCAAGTCGGGTTACGGTCTCAACCTTGAAAACGAGAAGAAATCTTTGCGCGCGGCGCGGCGGCTTGGCGACGAGCGCCCGGTGACGGTCAGCACGAGTTTCCTCGGCGCCCACGCGCTGCCGCCCGAGGCGAAAGGCGACAAGGACGCTTTTGTCGATCTGGTCGCAAACGAAATTCTTCCGGCGGTCGCCGCCGAGGGTTTGGCCGATGCCGTCGATGGGTTCTGCGAAGGCATCGCCTTTTCGCCCGAGCAGATTTCTCGGGTGTTCGATGCGGCGAAAGCAGCAGGCCTGCCGGTCAAGCTCCACGCCGATCAATTGTCCAATCTGCACGGCGCCGAACTCGCCGCGCGCTATGGCGCGCTGTCGGCAGACCATCTCGAATATACCGACGAGGCCGGTGCGGCGGCAATGGCCGCGGCTGGCACCGTGGCGACGATCCTGCCCGGTGCCTATTATTTCATTCGTGAGACCAAGAAACCGCCGATCGGCCTGTTCCGCCAGCATGGCGTCAGGATGGCGGTCGCCACCGACAACAATCCCGGCACCTCGCCGCTGACCTCGCTGCTGCTGACCATGAACATGGCTGCGACCTTATTTGGCCTGACGGTCGACGAATGCCTGGCCGGCGTGACCCGCGAGGCGGCCCGTGCGCTTGGGCTGCTCGGACAGACCGGCACGCTGGAGGCTGGCAAATCCGCCGACCTGGCGATCTGGAACGTCGAGCGTCCGGCCGAGCTCGTCTACCGCATGGGCTTCAACCCGCTGCATGCCCGCATCTGGAGGGGACAATGACCGAACTCGTGCTGAAGCCTGGAAATGCGACGCTGGCCGACTGGCGCGAAATCTATCGCGGCGTTGTGCCGAAGCTGGACGCTGCCTGCCGTCCCAAGATCAAGGCCAGCGCCGAGGCGGTGGCGCGCATCGTTGCCAAGGGCGAGCCGGTCTATGGCATCAACACCGGCTTCGGCAAATTGGCCAGCGTCCGCATTCCCGCCGCCGACCTCGAGACCCTTCAACGCAACATCGTGCTGTCACATGCCGCCGGCGTCGGCGAACCGATGCCGGTTGCGATCGTCCGGCTGATGATGGCGCTGAAGCTGGCCAGCCTGGCGCAGGGCGCCTCCGGCGTGCGGCCGCAGACTATCGAATTGCTGGAGGCGATGCTCGCCAATGACGTCATTCCGGTGGTGCCGGCGCAAGGCTCGGTCGGCGCCTCAGGTGACCTCGCGCCGCTGTCGCACATGACGGCTGTCATGATCGGCGTTGGCGAGTGTTTCACCCCGCATGGCCGCTTCCCGGCCAAGGTCGCTTTCGTCTCGCACGGATTGGAGCCGGTGACGCTCGGCGCCAAGGAAGGCTTGGCGCTGCTCAACGGCACGCAGTTCTCGACTGCCTATGCGCTGGCCGCCCTTTTCGATGCCGAAGTTCTCTATCAATCGGCGCTGGTTGCCGGCGCGCTGTCGACCGATGCCGCGAAAGGCTCCGACGCGCCATTCGATCCACGCATCCATCTCTTGAGGAAGCATCGCGGCCAGATCGAGACGGCAGAGGCGTTGCGCAATTTGATGGCCGGCAGCGCCATTCGTGAATCGCACCGGGTCGGCGACGAACGCGTACAGGACCCATATTGCCTGCGGTGTCAACCGCAGGTGATGGGCGCGGCGCTTAGCGTGCTGCGCCAGGCCGCCGAGACGCTGGGTACCGAGGCTAACGGCGTCACCGACAATCCGCTGATCTTCGCCGAGGACGACACCGCACTTTCCGGCGGCAATTTCCACGCCGAGCCGGTGGCCTTCGCCGCCGACATGATCGCGCTCGCCGTCTGCGAGATCGGCTCGCTGTCGGAAAGGCGCATCGCCATGCTGGTCGACCCGGCGCTGTCGGGCATGCCGGCCTTCCTGACGCCGAAGCCCGGCCTGAATTCCGGCTTCATGATCCCGCAGGTGACGGCGGCGGCACTCGTCTCGGAAAACAAGCAGAAGGCCTATCCGGCCAGCGTCGATTCGATCCCGACCTCGGCCAACCAGGAAGACCACGTCTCGATGGCAGCGCACGGCGCGCGCCGGCTGATCGGCATGGTCGAGAATGCGACGGCCGTCATCGGCATAGAATTGCTGGCCGCCGCGCAAGGTTGCGATTTCCATGCACCGCTGGCGTCGAGCGCAGCACTCGAGGCAGTGCGCAGGCTTGTCAGGGCTGAGGTGCCGCATCTTGACAATGACCGGCATTTCCATCCCGACATGGAAAAGGCCATCGCCATGGTGCGCAGCGGCGCGGCGGTGAAGGCGGCAGGCGCGGTGGTGCTGCCGGCAATTTCTGGAGCAGCATGATGGACAGCTGGCTCACGGTCAGCCGCGGCCCGGCACCCCTGCTGGTTTCGATCCCGCATACCGGCATCGATCTCGCCGGCCTTGACGACCGGCTGGTTTCGCCCTGGCTCGGCCAGCGCGACTGCGACTGGTGGATCGACAAGCTTTATGACTTTGCCGAAGGCCTTGGCGCGACCATCGTCCACACCGCCATCTCGCGCACCGTCATCGACGTCAATCGCGACCCGTCCGGCGCCTCGCTCTATCCCGGTCAGACGACCACCGGCCTGTGCCCGACCGAGACCTTCGATGGCGATCCGCTCTACCGCAAGGGCGAAGAGCCCCGACCGTCGGAAGTCGACGAACGTCGCGAAAAATACTTCATGCCTTATCATGCGGCCCTGCAGGCCGAGATCGACAGACTGCGCGCCTTGCACGATAAGGTCGTCCTTTATGACTGCCATTCGATCCGCTCGGTGCTGCCGCGCCTGTTCGATGGCACGCTGCCGGTGTTCAATCTCGGCACCAATGACGGCAAGAGCGCCGACCCGGCCTTGCAGGCGATGGTCGGTCAGATCCTCGCCGAAACCGGCGAGACATACGTTGTGAATGGCCGCTTCAAGGGCGGCTGGATTACGCGCAATTTCGGCCAGCCGCAAAACAATGTCCATGCGCTACAGATGGAACTCTCCAACCGCGGCTATATGCGTGAGCCCGAGGGCAAGGGGACGCCCGACAATTGGCCGGTGCCTTACGACCCCGCATTCGCCGCGCCGATCCGCGCCACGCTGAAGCGGATTCTGGAAGGCGCGATTGCCTGGGCCGGGCGCTGACGCACCTCCGCACAGCTCATTCGAAAGGGACTGACGCCATGACCGATCCTCGCCACAACATCCGCGAAGTCCGCAGCCCGCGCGGCAGCGAGCTCAACGCCCGCTCATGGCTGACGGAAGCGCCGTTGCGCATGCTGATGAACAACCTCGATCCCGATGTCGCCGAAAACCCAAATGAGCTGGTCGTCTATGGCGGCATCGGTCGAGCGGCACGCACCTGGAACGACTTTGATCGCATCGTCGCCTCGCTGAAGACGCTTGGAGATGACGAGACGCTGTTGGTGCAGTCCGGCAAGCCGGTCGGCGTGTTTCGCACGCACACCGATGCGCCGCGCGTGCTGATCGCCAATTCCAACCTGGTGCCGCACTGGGCGACATGGGAGAAATTCAACGAGCTCGATAAGAAGGGCCTGATGATGTACGGCCAGATGACGGCCGGCTCGTGGATCTACATCGGCACGCAAGGCATCGTGCAGGGCACCTACGAGACCTTCGTCGAGGCCGGCCGCCAGCATTATGGTGGCAATCTCAGAGGCAAATGGATCCTGACCGGCGGCCTCGGCGGCATGGGCGGCGCCCAACCGCTGGCCGCGGTCATGGCTGGTGCCTGCTGTCTGGCGATCGAGTGCGATCCCGACCGCATCGATTTCCGGCTGCGCACCCGCTATGTCGACGAGCGCGCCGACACGCTCGACGAGGCGCTGGAAAAGATCGAGCGCTGGACCAGGGCCGGCGAGGCGAAATCGGTCGGCCTGGTCGGCAACACCGCCGACATCGTCCCGGAACTGGTGCGGCGCGGCGTGCGCCCCGACATGGTCACCGACCAGACGTCGGCGCATGATCCGCTCAACGGCTATCTGCCCAAGGGCTGGTCGCTCGCCGAATGGCTGGAGAAGCGCACCAGCGACCCGAAGGCGGTCGAGAAGGCGGCGCGGGCATCGATGCGCGAACATGTCGAGGCCATGGTGGCGTTCTGGAACGCCGGCGTTCCGACGCTCGACTACGGCAACAATATCCGCCAGGTAGCGAAGGAGGAAGGGTTCGAGAACGCCTTTGCCTTTCCGGGTTTCGTGCCGGCCTATATCCGACCGCTGTTTTGCCGCGGCATCGGCCCGTTTCGTTGGGCAGCCCTCTCCGGCGACCCCGAGGACATCTACAAGACCGACGCCAAGGTGCGCGAACTGACGCCCGGCAACACCCACCTGCACAACTGGCTCGACATGGCGCGCGAACGCATCGCCTTCCAGGGTCTGCCGGCGCGCATCTGCTGGGTCGGTCTCGGCGACCGCCACCGGCTCGGCCTCGCCTTCAATGAGATGGTGGCTAAGGGCGAGCTCAAGGCGCCGGTGGTCATCGGCCGCGATCATCTCGATTCCGGCTCTGTCGCTTCGCCGAACCGCGAGACGGAATCGATGAAGGATGGCTCGGACGCCGTCTCCGACTGGCCGCTGCTTAATGCGCTGCTCAACACCGCCTCCGGCGCAACCTGGGTCTCGCTGCATCATGGCGGCGGCGTCGGCATGGGCTTCTCGCAACATGCCGGCATGGTCATCGTCGCGGACGGCACATCAAAAGCGGCCAAACGCCTGGAGCGGGTGCTGTGGAACGATCCGGCGACCGGCGTCATGCGCCACGCCGATGCCGGTTACGATGTCGCCATCGACTGCGCCAGAGAGCACCAGCTCAACCTGCCGGGCATTCTCGGCTGAGCCGCGCCTTGCATATCCTCCGGGCAGCCGAATACCGGTCTATGCCGTGGAAGAACGGCGGCGGGATGACGACGGAGATCGCCGTCTCGCCCGCGGGTGCCGCGCTCGACCATTTCGACTGGCGCGTCTCCATGGCGCGCGTCGAAAGTGGCGGGCCGTTCTCCGGGTTTTCCGGAGTGGACCGAACCTTGGCCGTGCTGGAAGGCGAGGGGATTATCCTCGATATCGCCGGCCGCCCGGCTGCTGCGATGACCAGGGCTTCCGCCCCGCTTTCCTTTCCGGCCGACGTGCCGACGCAAGCGGCGCTGATCGCCGGTCCGATCACCGATCTCAACGTCATGACGCGGCGTGGACGGATGGCCCACGCTGTCGAGCGCGTCGTGATCTCAGCTCCGATCGACGTCCATTCAGTGGCCGACGCGACCCTCATCCTGTGTTTTGACGGCGAGATCACAGTGGCCGGCGCGGCATCTGTCCGCATCGGGCCGCGCGACACATTATTGCTCGGGCCGGACGCGGTGAAATGGCGCCTGGAGCCTGCCCGAAAGGCAACGCTGTTCGTGATCAGGATCGAACGGGTTGCTGCAAACGATTAACGCCTGTTTCGAAACATGATCGCAGCACCGGCGAAATATGCCGTAAGCTCAAGCCCACATCACGAAAAAGCCCGAATCCTTCCGTCGATCGAGTCCCGACGGGAACGAGGGGGTGATCGTCTGAAAGTTGTGGTGCGAAAACAAACTTTCGGCCCGTGTTTCGATGCAACCAATTGCATTTGAATCGGTTTTAGGGACATTGCCGTGGCGGTGACGCCGCTATGCGTCCCCCCATGCGGAATTTTCAATGAATATACAGACAAGCCCTACCCAAATGGAAAAGACGAGCGCGAGCTTCCCGACCATCACGGAAGAGCCGATACGCTCCAATTTCCTGCCGGAAGAGCGCCTGCGCACGCTGGGCACAAGTCTCGCCAAGGGGGACGTCAAGGATCTGTTCGGCCTGGAGCCTTTCGATTTCCAGCCACGCATCCGCGACAGCGCCGCCAAGATCCTGGAAGTCTATCGCTCGACCAATGCCGCGCAGGCGAAGGGCGAGACGATCACGCCGGCGGCGCAATGGCTGCTCGACAACAACTATTTGGTCGAGGAAACCATCTTCCAGGTCAAGCGCGACCTGCCGCGCCGTTTCTATCGGCAGTTGCCGACCCTGAAGCTGTCCGACGGCGCCAGCGTGCCGCGCGCGCTTGCGCTGGCCTGGACCTATGTCGCGCATTCGGACAGTTCCGTCTCCGCCACCATGTTCAAGGCGATCGTCGAAGGCTTTCAATCCGTCGAGCCACTGAAGATCGGCGAGCTTTGGGCGCTGCCGTCGCTGCTGCGCTTCGTTCTGATCGAAAACCTTCGCCGGATCGCGGTCCGGGTCAATCGCACCCGGCAGATGCGCCAGATTGCCAACGAGGTTGCCGACCGCGTGCTGGCGATCGACGACAGCGCCGACCGTCAGGCGATCCTGTCGCACTATGTCCCCCATGCACAGGACACCACTTTTGCCACCCAATTGCTCTACCGCCTGCGCGACGGATCGCAGAATGCCGGCAGGGCGCTGGAATGGCTGGAGGGCGAGCTTGAAAAGTCCGGCTCCGATGCCGAGGAAATCATCATTAGCGAGCACCGCACGCTGTCCGGAGGCAATGTAACCACCGGCAACATCATCCGCGGCCTCAGACTCATCAACGATATCGACTGGACCGTCTGGTTCGAAGGCGTCAGCCGCATCGACACCTTGCTGCGCGAGCGCACCGATTTCGCCGCGCTCGATTTCTTCTCGCGCGACCAGTACCGGACTGCGATCGAGGAATTGGCGCGCCGCTCCGATCGTTCCGAATTCCGCGTCGCCGAAAAGGCTATCGAACTCGCCGGCCATGCCGCTGTTGCCGATACCGCCGATGCCGGTCCGACCGCTCACACCGACGTCGGGTTCTTCCTGGTCGGCCCGCGCCGGCTGGAACTGGAAAAGGCGATCGGTTATCGGCCGACCGTCAGCGTCGCGACCAAGCGGGCGTTCCGCAAGACCGGATGGCTAGGCATTGTCGTGCCGGTGTTCGCGCTGACGGTCCTGCTTCTGGTCCTCTCCGGCAATGCCCTTGCCAATCTCGGCCTGTCCGTGCCGTCGATCGTCTTGATGTTGGCGCTATTTGCCGTGCCGGCCAGCGAAGGCGCGCTTGCCTTCTTCAACACCGTCGTGTCGTTGTTCCTGAAGCCGACGCGCCTCGTCGGCTACGACTACAGACGCGGCATGCCGCCAGAGGCCCGCACGCTGGTGGTTGTGCCGTCGCTGATCGGCTCGCGCGACGACGTCGAGGAAAACATCCGCAATATCGAAGTGCACCACTTGGCCAACACGGCGGACGAAATCCATTTCGCCCTGCTTTCGGACTGGCCGGACTCGAAAACCGAAATCGACGCGGCGGATATTGAGATCCTCCAATATGCTCGCGACGAGATCGCGCGGCTGAACGCCCGCTATCCCAGCGAAGGCGCGCCGCGTTTCTATGTCCTGCATCGCCGGCGGCTCTACAATGAATCCCAAGGCGCCTGGATGGGCTGGGAACGCAAGCGCGGCAAGCTGCACGAACTGAACCTTCTGCTGCGTGGCGACAGCGACACCACCTTTTTGCCGCTGGACGTGCCATTGCCGGAAAACGTCGTCCATGTGATGACGCTGGACGCCGATACGCGCACCACGCGCGATGCCGTCGCCAGTTTGGCCGGCAAACTTTGTCATCCGCTCAACCGCCCGCATTTCGATACGGCAAAGCGCGTCGTCACCGCCGGCTACACCATCCTGCAGCCGCGCATCACCGCCTCACTGACCAGCGGCGACGACGCATCCTTCTTCCAGCGGGTCTTTTCCGCCAATCGCGGCCTCGACCCTTACGTCTTTGCCGTCTCGGATATTTACCAGGACGTCTTCGGCGACGGCTCCTTCACCGGCAAGGGCCTCTATCATGTCGACGCCTTCGAAGCGGCGCTGAAGGGCCGCATCGAAGAAAACACGATCCTTAGCCACGATCTGCTCGAAGGCGCCTTGGCACGCGCGGCGCTGGTCACGGACGTCGAATTGGTCGAGGACTACCCGACCCGCTATTCGGTCGACGCGTCGCGCCATCATCGCTGGGCACGCGGCGACTGGCAGCTTCTGGGCTTCCTTCTCGATCCGCGCTCCGGCGTGCCGGCGCTGTCGCGCTGGAAGATGGTCGACAATCTGCGCCGCTCGCTGACGCCGATCTTCTGGGTGATGGCGGCGATCGCTGGCTGGACGCTGCTGCCTTTCACGCAGGCGGCGCAATGGCAGGCGCTGCTGATCCTCACACTGTTCATGGCGCCGACGTTCGACATCGTTCACGCCATCTTGCCGAAAAGCGGCGACCAGACGCCGCGCGGCCATTTCTCGGCACTGGGGCGCGACGTTGTCTTCGGCACCGCCCTGGTGGCTCTGAAGATCGTGCTGATGGCGCATCTTGCCTGGATGATGGGCGACGCTATCATCCGCACGCTCTACCGCCTGTTCGTCAGCCGGCAGAACCTGCTCGAATGGCGCACTGCCTCGCAGGCGCACAAGAACGGCGATAACGATCTCGGCTCCTATTACGGCATGATGTATGGCGCGGTGATTGTCGGTGTAGTCGGTCTTGCAATCCCGGTTCTGGCCGATTCCACCGGAGCTTTCGTCGCTTTCTTCTTCGCGCTGTTCTGGATCGGCTCGCCGGCCTTCGCCTTCTGGATCAGCCGCTCGGCCGAAACCGAGGACCGTTTGCGCATATCGGCGGCCGACATTCATGCCTTGCGAACGGTCGCCCGGCGCACATGGCATTATTTCGAGACCTTCGTGACGGCCGAGCACCACAATCTGCCGCCCGACAATTTCCAGGAAAGTCCGGCGCCTGTCGTGGCGCCCCGCACCTCGCCGACCAATATCGGCGTCTATCTCCTGTCCGTGGTTTCGGCGCGCGATTTCGGCTGGATAAGCCTGTCCGACGCCGCCACCCGCATCGACGCCACGATGTCGACCATCGAGAGCATGCCGCGCGAGCGGGGCCATCTCTTCAACTGGTACGACACGACGACGCTGAAGCCGCTCTATCCGCTCTACATTTCCGCCGTCGACAGCGGCAATCTCGCCGGCCATCTGGTGGCGGTGGCGGCAGCCTGCGCCGAATGGGCGGAAGCGCCTGCAGTCCACCTTCAAGGCGACTTCGAAGGTATCCTCGATACGGTGACGATCCTCGACGAAAGCCTGGCGGAACTGCCTGACGACCGCCGCCAGTTGCGGCCGTTGCGCCAGCGGCTCGCTGATCGCCTTGACGGCATGCGGCGAGCGGTCGAATCGATCAAGGCACAGCCCGAGATGGCGTCGATCCGAACCATCAATCTCGCCGTTCTGGCAGGCGAGATTCGCAAACTCGCCATCGCCATCCATACCGAGGCCGCATCGACACAGAGCGACATCATCGCCGACTGGGCGGCGAGACTGGAGGCCACCTGCGAGGCGCATGTCCATGATGCGCATAGCGACGACAATGCCGTCGAAGCGTTGCGGGCCAAGCTTCTTTCGTTACGCGAGCGCTCGCGCCGCTTCGCCTTCGAGATGGATTTTTCCTTCCTTATGCGGCAGGAGCGCAAGCTGCTGTCGATCGGCTACCGGGTCGAGGAGCATCAGCTCGACGAAAGCTGCTACGACCTCTTGGCTTCCGAGGCGCGGCTGACCAGCCTGTTCGCCATCGCCAAGGGCGATCTGCCGACGGAGCACTGGTTCCACCTCGGCCGGCCGATCGTCGAGATCGGATTCAAGGGCGCGCTGATGTCCTGGTCCGGCTCGATGTTCGAGTACCTGATGCCGCCGCTGGTGATGAAGGAGCCGCAAGGCTCGATCCTCAACCAGACCAGCAAGCTCATCATCAAGCGCCAGATCCAGTACGGCCGCTCGAAGAACGTGCCCTGGGGGATTTCGGAAGCGGCCTATAATGCCCGCGACCGCGAACTGACTTACCAGTACACCAATTTCGGCGTGCCCGGGCTCGGCCTGAAGCGAGGCCTTGGCCAGAACACGGTGATTGCGCCTTATGCGACCGTGCTGGCGGCGCAGTTCACCCCGCGTGAATCGGTGCAGAACCTGGCCAGGCTGAGGCAGATCGGCGCCCTTGGCCGGCACGGCTTCTACGATGCGGTCGATTTCACCCCGCAGCGGGTGCCGGAGGGCACCGACCATGTCGTCGTGCTGAACTACATGGCCCACCATTCCGGCATGTCGATCGCCGCCGTCGCCGACGCCATCTTCGAAGGGCGCCTGCGCGACCGCTTCCATAGCGATCCGGTGATCGAATCGGCCGAATTGCTGCTGCAGGAAAGGGCGCCGCGCGACATCCCGACCGCTACCGTCAGGACCGAGGCCGACGAACGGTCGAAGGACGAAACGGAAATCGAGAGCCCGGATACGCGCATCGTGCTTAACCCGCTCAAGGCGCTGCGTTCGACCAGTGTCATGTCCAATGGCCGCTACTCGGTCATGGTCACTGCGACCGGCTCCGGCTATAGCCGCTGGGGCGAGCTTGCCGTCACGCGCTGGCAGCCGGATCCGACCGAGGATCGGCTTGGCTCCTATATCTTCCTGCGCGACGCCGGCACCGGCGACTGGTGGTCGGCCACATCAGAGCCGAAGCGTGCCACCGACGAACAGGTGCAAACGCTATTTTCCGATGACAAGGCGAGCTTCGTCAAATCGGTAGGATCACTGCGTTCGGAAGTCGAATGCATAGTCATCTCCGAAGGAAACGGCGAAGGCCGACGGGTGACGCTCTATAATGACGGCCCGGTCGACCGGCATATCGAGGTAACCTCCTTTGCCGAACTGGTGCTGGGTTCCGAGGCGTCCGACAATGCGCATCCGGCCTTCTCGAAAATGTTCGTGGAAACCGAAATCGCTGCGAATAATGCGGCGATCTTCGCCACAAGACGCAAGCGGGAAACGGATGAGCCCGATATCACCCTGGTGCATTTCGTCACCGACCCGTCTGGCTCGACGCGCGATGCCGAGGCCGAAACCGACCGGCGTGCCTTCATCGGCCGCGGCCGCACCATTGCCGACGCCGCCGCCTTCAATCCCGGCGCCAAGCTCGGCGGCCATTCCGGCTTCACGCTGGATCCGGTCGCCGCACTGCGCCGGCGGGTGCGCGTGCCGGCCAACAAGAAGATATCGCTGACCTTCTGGACGGCTGTCGGGGCCAACCGCGCCGAGCTGGAAGAAGCCATTGCGCGGCTTGATCATCCGGAAGCCTTCGCTCGCCAGGCGATGCTCGCCTGGACCCGCTCGCAGGTGCAGACCCGTCATCTCGGCCTCAGCCTTGCCGATGCCGCCAATGTGCAGAATCTGGCGCGCTACCTGATCTATCCTGATCCGTTCCTGCGCCTCCCGGCCGAATCGATCGCTTCCGGGCTCGGTAAGCAGTCGGGCCTGTGGCCGACCAGCATATCCGGCGACTTTCCGATTTTCCTGGTCAGGATCGGCGACGTCGCCGACCTTGAAATCGTCGCCCAGGCGCTCCGCTTCCAGGAATATATGCGCGCCCGCGGCATGATGATCGACTTCGTCGTCGTCAACGAGCAGGCTTCATCCTACGTGCAGGACCTGCAACGGGCGGTCGAGACACTGTGCGAGAACAGCCGCCTGCGCGGCAAGGAGCTCGGACCCCGCCAGCACATCTTCGCGGTCCGCCGCGACCTGATGGACGAGACGACCTACAAGACGCTGCTCGCCGTTGCCCGCGTCGTCCTGCACACGCGCAACGGCACCATCTTCGATCAGATCGAGCGCGCCGAGGCCGCGGCGCTGCAAGCGCGAGACGCCTTGCAGCCGGCGGCTGCACCAGCGCTTCGTGAACCGTCTCCGCCGGAGCCACAGGCGTGGGTTGCCCAAGCCTCGATCGAAGCCAGTGCCGACGGCAGCGGGCTCAACCAGTGGAACGGTTTTGGCGGCTTCGACGGCGATGGACGCCACTATGTCGTGCGTCTTGCCGGGCGGCGCACGACGCCGCAACCCTGGATCAACGTCGTCTCCAATGCGTCGTTCGGTTTCCACGTTTCGGCTGAAGGCGCTGCCTTCACCTGGAGCCGAAACAGCCGTGACTATCAACTGACGCCGTGGGCGAACGACCCGGTCACCAACCGGCCCGGCGAGGGCATTTATATCTACGATCACGCCAGCGGCCGCGCCTTCTCGCCGCTGGCCGCCGTGGTGCGCGATCCAGCCATGACCTATGAAACATGGCACGGGCAGGGTTTCTCGACCTTCCGTTCGAAGCGCGGGCCGCTATCGATGGATCTTACCCATGTGGTGGATCCTGTCGATCCGGTGAAAATCTCCCGATTGCGTATCCAGAACTCGGGTTCGGTGCCGGCGCGCCTGCGCGTCTATGCCTATGCGGAGTGGGTTCTTGGTAGCCACCGTTCGCGCACCGCGGCGACCATCGTTCCGTCCAGGGATGCCGCGACGGGTGCATTGCTGGCGCAAAATCCCTATGGGCTCGACTTCAGCGAGCGGGTCGCCTTCCTGGCTGCCGATAGCGCGGCGGATTCGGTGACGGCCGACCGCGGCGAGTTCATCGGCCGGCACGGCACCAGCGAACTTCCGCATGCCGTGCTCAGCGGCGCCAGCCTGTCGGGCCGCGTTGAGGCCGGCGACGATCCTTGTGCTGCAATCGCTCGCGACATCGACATCCCTGCCGGCGGCGACGTGACGCTGCTCTGGCTGCTCGGCGATGCAGCCTCTGCCGAGGAAGCCAGCGCCCTGGTGCAGCAGCATCGCAGCAAGGATTTCGATCAGCGGCTGGCCGACAACGAGCGCACGTGGCGCGGGTTTCTCGACACGATCCAGGTCGAGACGCCGGACAAGGCGCTCGACGCCCTGGTCAATCACTGGCTGCCCTATCAGAGCCTCGCGTGCCGCATCCGCGCCCGCTCCGCCTTTTACCAGGCGAGCGGCGCCTTTGGCTTCCGCGATCAGTTGCAGGACACGCTGGCCCTGCTGGTCCATGATCCGAAACTGGCGCGCGACCAGATACTCAACGCGGCGCGGCGGCAATTCCCCGAAGGCGACGTGCAGCACTGGTGGCTGCCGCGCACCGACGCAGGTGTCCGCACCATGATTTCCGACGACGTGGTCTGGCTCGCCCACGCCACGGCACGCTACTTGCTGGTGACCGGCGACACCGCGATCCTCAGGGAACAACTGCCCTTTATCGACGGGCCGCCGCTGGAGGAAGGCGAGCACGACGCCTTCTTCACCCCGGAGATATCGAAGAAGACCGCTTCACTCTACGATCACTGCGCGCGCGCACTCGACCTTGCCATCGAGCGCAGCAGCCCCGCCGGGCTGCCGCTGATCCTTGGTGGCGACTGGAACGACGGCATGAACCGTGTCGGCGAGCACGGCAAGGGCGAGAGCGTCTGGCTGGGATGGTTCCTGCTGAAGACACTGGGCGACTTTGCACCTATCGCCAAGGCGGAAGGCGACGCCAAACGCGCGCAAGCCTGGACCAAACACGCCGACGTGCTGAAGCGGGCGTTGGAAAGCACGGCCTGGGATGGTGAATGGTACCGTCGCGGCAGCTTCGACGACGGCACGCCGCTGGGGTCGCGTGCTTCGCAGGAGTGCAAGATCGACTCGATTGCCCAGTCGTGGAGCGTGCTGTCAGGGGAGGGCGATCCGGCCCGGTCGACGACAGCGATGCAGCAGGCGATGAAAATGCTCGTCGACGACGAGCTCAAGATCGTCAAGCTTTTCACCCCGCCCTTCTCCAAGACGGAACAGAACCCGGGCTACATCAAGAGCTACCCGCCGGGTGTTCGTGAAAACGGCGGCCAGTACACCCACGCAGCGACATGGTTCGTCATTGCGCTCGCCGAAATGGGGCGCACCGACGACGCATACCGCTGTTTCTCGATGCTCAATCCGGTCAATCATGCGCTCGATGAGGCGGCTGCCGAGCACTACCGCGTCGAGCCTTATGTCGTTGCGGCCGACGTCTACGCCGGACAAGGCAAGGGCGGCCGCGGCGGCTGGACCTGGTATACCGGATCGGCCGGCTGGCTTTATCGCGCGGCGGTCGAAGGCATTCTCGGCATCGAGCGCAGGGGACAGCGCATCCAGTTCAAGCCGAAACTCCCCAGCCATTGGGACGGCTATGCGGCGACGCTCAAGGTGCTGGGGGCCGAACTCAGGGTTCGCATTGTCCGTGACGCCAAGGTCAAAACCATCTGGCTTGAGGTGGATGGTAAAAAGACCAAGGCGTCGTCTTTCGAACCGAAAGCCGGCGACAAGGCTGAGGTGGTCGTCAGGATACCGGCTTAGTTTCAAGGATTTTGAGCGTCTTTACACGCCTTAGGGACGCGCGTTGTTTAAGGATGTTCCAGCAAATCTACCGCGCATCAGCTTTCCGAAAAGCCGATGCAGGCTGTAGAAACTCGTACCTAACCATTTGCTGATTAAAATTGCGGCAGTGCTTGGAGCCTGCCATGATTTTGCCGCAACGCTGACATTTTACCTTTTTTCTCAAACCGTTAGGTGATCACGACAGATTTCGCAGCGTCGCCATCTTTTGTTCGCGAATTGGGAACTGAAGGGGTAAACGAGCATTGTTTCGCGACACGTCAACAGGTACGAGTCAGAAAATGATGCAGTGCACAATAACAATTTGCCGGAGTAGCTGAAGTGTCCCTTCTGCAAATCTACTGGAGAGCGCTCGGTTATCTCGCTGCCGACAGGAAACGCGTGGCGTTTATCTGCGGGGCGAATGTCGCGCTTGCCATTATCGCCATCCTTGAGCCGATCATGTTCGGACGGGTGATCGATGCTATTTCGGACGGCGGCTCGGTCTTTTCGACGCTCGCCGTGTGGGCCGGTATCGGCGTCTTCAACGTCGTCGCCTTTGTTCTGGTGGCACGCGGCGCCGACCGCTTTGCCCATGCACGCCGCAGCGAGGTCCTGTGCCAGTCGTTCGAGCGCGTGATCACCATGCCGCTTGCTTGGCATCATCAGCGCGGCACCTCCAATTCGCTGCATACGCTTCTGCGCGCGGTCGAGACCTTGTTCAGCCTCTGGCTCGAGTTCATGAGGCAGCATCTGTCCACTGTCGTCGCGCTGGTTCTGCTGGTGCCGACGGCGCTCAGCATGGATGTTCGCATGTCGATGGTCCTGCTTGCGCTCGGCGCGCTGTACGTCGGAATCGGGCGGCTGGTGATGCGTCGTACCAGGGAAGGCCAAGCATCCGTCGAGCGGCACTTCCACAAGGTGTTCGCGCATGTGAGTGACTCGGTCAGCAATGTCGCCGTGCTGCAGAGCTACAATCGCATCGGCCATGAGACCGACGCCTTAAAGCGCTATGTCAAGAATCTGCTTGATGCCCAGTATCCGGTGCTCGATTGGTGGGCATTGGCCAACGCCCTGCACCGCCTGTCCTCGACCATCTCGATGATGATCGTGTTGTTGATCGGCTCCTATCTGGTCATGCATGGCCAATTGCGTATCGGTGACGTCATCGCCTTTACCGGCTTTGCCACGCTGCTGATCGCCCGGCTCGACCAGATGTCGGCCTTTGCCAACCAGATCTCGGAAGCCAGGGCCAAGCTCGAGGAATTCTATCGCCTTGAGGACTCCGCGGCCGACGCCGCCGAGCCGGATGGGTTGCGTGACCTCGGCAATGTCACCGGTCATGTGCGTTTTGAGAACGTCAGCTTCGAATTCGCCAATTCGGGCCAGGGCGTGCACGACGTGTCGTTCGAGGTCCATGCCGGCCAGACGGTGGCCATCGTCGGTCCGACGGGCGCAGGCAAGACCACACTCATCAATCTTTTGCAGCGCGTCTTTGCGCCATCCAGCGGCAGGATCCTGATCGACGGGATCGATACCCGCACGGTGACCCGCAAGTCGCTGCGCCATTCGATCGCCACCGTGTTCCAGGACGCGGGCCTGCTCAACCGCTCGATCGAGGACAATATCCGTGTCGGGCGCGCCGAGGCGACCTATGATGAGGTCCACGCCGCCGCCAATGCCGCGGCCGCGCAGGATTTCATCCTGTCGAAGAGCAACGGCTACGACACGGTCGTCGGCGAACGCGGCGGACAGCTTTCGGGCGGCGAGCGCCAGCGTATCGCGATCGCGCGCGCCGTACTCAAGGACGCTCCCATCCTGGTGCTCGACGAAGCGACCAGCGCGCTCGATGTCGAGACGGAAGACCGCGTTAAGGAAGCGATCGACGAATTGCGGCGCGGCCGCACCACCTTCATCATCGCCCACCGCCTGACCACGGTTCGCGATGCCGATCTGGTCGTGTTCATGGACAAGGGCAGGGTGGTCGAAATGGGTGGCTTCGCCGAACTGTCGATGCGCAATGGCCGCTTCGCCAGCCTGTTGCGCGCCGGCGGCCTGCTGAACGACGAGGAAGTCCGCCGCCTCAGCCGCACCATCACGGGCGAGGCCGCCTGAGTTCTTTCCCTTCTCCCGTGAGGAGAAGGGAAAGCCTCGCCTGCGACACCACCACTCGATTGCCCCAAACGCGTCGCCGGTTTATGTAAAGCCGCATGAGTGACCTGACTTCACGCCTCAGCGGCTGGATGGATTTCGCCAACCCGACGCGGTTTGTCGGGCTGGCTGACAGGCTGGTGCCGTGGCTGGCGACCGTCGCCACACTGCTCCTGGCCGCCGGCCTCTATATGAGCTTCACTGCGCCGGAGGATTTCCAGCAGGGCGTGACCGTGCGCATCATGTACATCCATGTGCCCTTCGCCTGGCTGGCCATGATGTGTTTCACGCTGATGGCGGTTTCCGCGTTGGGCACGCTGGTCTGGCGCCATCCGCTGGCCGACGTCGCGCTGAAATCGGCGGCACCCATCGGCGCCGTCTTCACGGCACTCGCGCTGATCACCGGTTCGATCTGGGGCAAGCCGATGTGGGGCACCTGGTGGGTGTGGGACGCGCGGCTGACCTCGGTCTTCGTGCTGTTTCTGATGTATCTCGGCATCATCGCACTGACGCGGGCACTCGACGATGCGGCGCGAGCCGCCTGGGCCGCCGCGATAATCACCCTGGTCGGTTTCATCAACATCCCGATCATCAAATTCTCGGTCGACTGGTGGAACACGCTGCACCAGCCGGCTTCGGTGTTCCGGCTCGGCGGGCCGACCATCGATCCCAGCCTGTTGCGGCCGTTGCTGGTAATGGCTCTCGGCTTCACCGTGCTGTTCTTCGCGCTGCATCTGATGGCGATGCGCACGGAAATCCTGCGTCGTCGCGTCATCTCCATGCGCCGTGTCGCGGCGAGACAGGCTAACTGAATTCCGTCGAGCTCATTGCCGCCAGCGTTCAAGAATTGAAGCGCTACCCCATGCGGCCGCGTGCTGCCACCGGCAGCGTCTCCAGCACTTTTTCGCCTTCGATCAGATGCACCTCGTCGAACAGGTTGGTGACGACGCAGCAATGGTCTGGCACAACGCGCACGCGCTCGCCGATGCGCAGTTTTGTTTCGCCTGAAAGTGTGACAGTGCCATGCTCTTCGCTGAGGCCGGTCACCCTGGCGCCGGGAATACCCAGCAATTCGCCGAAATCGGCAAGCCCAAGCGTGTCGCTGGACAAGGCCTTGCTGCCGGCGTCGAGGATGGCGCGCTCCTGTGTCGGATGGCTGACCACCGTCGACAGCACCGTCAGCGCGCAATCGTCGAGGCTTCCGACGCCTTTGGCGACCTGGTAGCGATCGAGATAGATGTACGTGCCCGGCCGGTATTCGGTGACGACGCTGTCCTCACCCGAGCGCCACATGTCAGGCGTGCCGCCGCTGGAGATGCGTTCGCAGGCAAGGCCTGATGCGGCGAGCGCCTGGCGCGCCTCGGCGAGCCACGTCTCGGCTTCGGCAGCGCGGCCTGCCGCCGGATAGGTCATCAGCCCGCCGAAGGCGAGCCCCTTGGCCTTGTCGATCTTTCTGGCCAATGCGACCGCCTCGCTGGCCGACTGCACGCCGCAGCGGCCCATGCCGGTATCGCATTCCACCAGCACCTGTAGCGGCTGGCCTGGATCGGTGAAGGTGGCGGCGAGACCCGCAAGCGTTTCCATGCTGTCTGATGTCACCGACAGCGTCACGCGGCTGTGCAGCGCCTTGAGGCGCTCCAGCTTGGCCTTGCCCAGAATGTTGTAAGGGAGAAAAATGTCGGTGAGGCCGGCATCGGCCATCACCTCGGCCTCACCGATCTTCTGGCAGGTGATTCCAACGGCGCCCGCAGCGACCTGCTTCTTAGCCCAGTAAGGCAATTTGTGGGTCTTGATGTGCGGCCTGAGCTTCAGCCCATTGCGGTCAGCATGGGCCTGCGCCCGCGCGATGTTGGCTTCGGCGCGGGCGGCGTCGATCAGGATTGCCGGCGTATCGAGGTCGTCTATGCTGCGCATGAATTGTCACCTTGGGAATTTGCCTGGACTTATGGCCTTGATCGGCCCGGATGTCATGAGGCCAGCATGCGCTTTACGTCGACACCGGAGCGGTGTTCGGTTATGCGCTGTAGGCGCCGCCTGAAGGAGGATCACGACCATGAAACGTTCCACAGTCAACGACATCATCCGCGATGCCGACGCCTTTATCCGCTCGTTCGGCTACATCATGCCGCCCTTCGCCTATTGGTCGCCGGAAGAGATGAAGGCGCACCGGCAGGATTCGTCGGCCATCTTCTCCTCCCGGCTTGGCTGGGACATCACCGATTACGGCCAGGGCAAATTCAACGATCTCGGCCTCTTCCTGTTCACCGTTCGCAATGGCCGCTACGAGGACATGAAGAAGGGCATGGGCATGCTCTATGCCGAAAAAATCATGATCTCGCGCAAGGATCAGCTGTCGCCGATGCACCGCCACAACATCAAGGCCGAAGACATCATCAACCGTGGTGGCGGCAAGCTGGTGCTGGAACTGTTCATGCACGATCGCGATGGCGGCATCGATCCCAAGGCCGAGGTATCGGTGCCTGTCGACGGGACCATACACAGGCTGCCGGCGGGCGGGCTGTTGAAGCTCGACCCAGGCCAGAGCGTCACGCTGCTGCCCGGCGTCTGGCACGCCTTCTGGGCCGAGGGCAAGGATGTGCTGATCGGCGAGGTGTCGACCGTCAATGATGATCTGACCGACAATGTCTTTCGCGAACCGATCGGGCGCTTCGCCGACATCGAGGAAGACGTCGCGCCGCTGCACCTCTTGGTGTCCGATTATGAGAACTGGGTAGGGTAGCTTTTTCCCGATGGCGGGCGCGCCGCCCGCCATCCGGCCCCCGCTACCACATCATGAAGGACGCGACATCGGTGTCTGAGACCTTGCCGGCGCTGACATCGGCGATCGCCTGGTCGACGATCGCCACACCCTCGGCAACCTCATCTTCAGTCAGCGTCAGCGGCGGCATGAATTCGAGCACATTGGCCTTCAATCCGACATAGGTGAAGGCCGCGCCCAGTTCGTAGCCGCTATAGATGATCTTGGCCGTCGTCGTCGCCGTGACGGGCTCGCGCGTTTTGCGGTCCTTGACCAGGTCGACGCCGACGGCAAGGCCGCGCCCGCGCACGTCGCCGATGATCTCGTGTTTTGCGGCGAGCGTTTTGAGCGTGTCCGAGAACAGCGCGCCGACGCGCGCCGAACGCTCGACCAACTCCTCGCGTTCGATCGTTTTAAGCACCGCATTGCCAGCTGATGTCGCCACCGGGTTGCCGGCTGTGGTCTGCAGCGCGAAGGCCGGTGCGTGATCCATGATCTCCTTTGGGCCGATGACGGCCGACAGCGGCAGGCCGCCGCCGATGCCCTTGCCGAACACGACGAGATCAGGCGTCAGGCCCTCATGCTGGAAGCAATGCATCAAGCCGGTGCGGGCCAACCCGACCTTGACTTCGTCTACGACGATCCTGATGCCATGCCTGCGGCAGCGCTCTTCAAGCGCGTTGAGGAAGCCGGGCGGCGGCACGATCAGCCCGCCATCCGACATCAGCGGCTCGATGAACACGGCCGCGACCTGATGCGGCGGGCAGGTGGTCTCGAACTGATAATCGAGGAGGGCCAGAACCTCCTCGGCGCTGAATTGCGGCCGGTAGGGATCGGGGTAGGGGAGCAACAGCACTCCTGGCCGCGGCAGCGTGTGGGTCATGGCGGTATGGCCGCTGATGCCCATCGAGCCGGAGAGGTTGCCGTGATAGGAGCCGATGAAGGAGATGAAGCGGGAGCGGCCGGTTGCGGCCTGCAGCACGCGCACGGCGCAGTCATTGGCGTCCGAGCCGGAATGGCCGAACCAGACGCGGCGCTCGCCATTGCCGGGCGTGATCGCCAGCAAGCGCTCGGCCAACGACACGGCCGGCTCGTTCGGATAGAGCAAGAGACTGGCGCCGGCCATGTCGCGGATCGAGGCTTCGACCGCCTCGACGATCGCCGGGTGGCCGTAGCCGAGAATGGCCGGACCGGCCGACCCGGACAGGTCGAGCAGCGAGCGGCCGCCTTCCTCGATCAGCCGGTTACCTTGGCCGCCGACGACGCTCAGCGGCGAGAAACGCAGCTTGCCGATTTGGGCGATGGTTGCCGCGTCGCGCTCGCGCAGGCTGAGATTGCTCATGACGCCTTCTCCCTCTGCATGGGCAAGGCGGCGGCCAGGCGGTTCGCCCATGCCTCGATGCCGGCGCGGCTCGCCAACAGATCCTGCCGGATCTCGATGAGGACGGCGGCAATGCCGCGATCGTCGCCATGGATGGGCACGGCGTAGTCGGCATCGCGGCTGATCACGTAAGGCACATTCGCCGCGACGTTGAGAGCTGTGTCGTTGCGCAGGCCGGTGAGTATGGTTTCACCGAAATCGCCGGCGCGATCGTAAAGCACGCCGGCATGCCAGGGCCTGGGAACCCCGAGGAAGACCGGCGTGAAGCTGTGGATCGTCGCGATCCGCGTCGGCCTGCCGTCCTTCGCCCGAAGGTCGAGATGGGCGGCCACCCGATCATGGAAAGGCGCGAACATGATTTCGGCGCGGCGTGCCCGCTCGGACGGATCGAGCCCGATATTGCCGGGAATATCGGTGTCTTCGGAGAGCACCGGGATGCTGCCATTGGTGCCCAGCGGCCGGTTAAGGTCGATCAGCAGCCGCGAATAGCCGCTGAGGAAGGCCGGCGCATCGAGCAGCACCGACAGACGGCGCGTCACTTCGGCGGCGCCGATATCCCAGGCGATGTGACGTTGCAGATGGCCGATATCGAGCCCCAGCTGTCCATACTCCGCCGGAATGTGATTGGACGCATGCTCGCACAACAGCACGATATCGGAGCGGCCATTCTCGTTGAGCACGTCGACGGCGGCCGGCCACTCTTTTCGAGGCTGGTTGGCATGTGCAGGCTGGGTAGCCATCAATAAAGCGTCCGGTAGAGGTCGCAGACAGCCACCGGATCGAGACCGGCAAGGCGCTCGGTCTCATGCCGCTTGAGCCCGAGAAAGGTCTCGACGAACACCGGTGCGAACCATCCGGTAACGGTGCTGTCGGCGGCGAGCGCGTCGAGCGCCGCCGGGAGGGTTTCAGGCAGGCGTACGAGTCCGAGCTTCTTGCGCTCCGCCTCGCTCATCAGCGTCGGGTCGCCGGTGACCAGCGGCGGCGTCGGCAGCTTGGCCTTCAGCCCTTCCAGGCCGGCCAGAATGATCGCCGCCAGTGACAGATAGGGATTGCCGGTAGCGTCGGCTGCCCGGTATTCGATGTTGTATTGCCGTGCCGGGTCGCGCCCGCCGATCGTGACCGTCGGGCAGATGCGCAAGGACGCCTCGCGGTCGCGATCGGCAAGCCAGGTGTAGGAAGAACTCCAGCTATGCGGCTTCAGCCGGTAATAGGACGACACGCTCGCCGCCGTCATGGCGGTGATACCAGGCAGATGGCGCAGCACTCCGGCACAGAAGGCGCCGGCCTGGCTGGAAAGACCGCCCGGTCGTGCTGGATCGTAGGTCGCCGGCTTGCCGGCCGCATCGATGAAGCTGAAATGGATGTGAAGGCCGTTGCCGACGGCGTCGGGAGCGGCTTTCGGCGTGAAGCTGGCGCGCCAGCCGGCATTGCGCGCGACTTCGCGGGTGATTTCGCGGATGGCGACGGCGCGGTCGGCCGCCGCGAGCGCATCGGCCGGCTCGTGCGTCACCTCGAACTGCTCGTTGCCGAACTCGGCGATCACCACTTCTGGCGCGACGCCGGCTTCCTCCAGCGCCGCCATCAGATTGGGCGCGAAGGGATCGGTCCGCCGCAGCGCCTGGAACGACAGCGAATGCCCCGGCACAAAGTCGCCCTCGATATGAAATTCATGTTCGAAGGTAGCGATGACGGAAAGTCCGGTTGCCGCCTTCAACTCCGCCAGCGCATCCCTGAGCATGGTTCGCGTGCAACCGACCCACGGGCTGCCGTCGAGTTCGACGATGTTGCCGGCGACCATGTCGAACGGCGTCGCCGATCCGGTCAACACCGTCCGAAAACGGGCGTTGAGGTCAGGCACCAGCCGCACATCGCCGGACGAACCCCAGGGGTTGGGATCGACGATGGAATTGAACGGCGTCAGCGACAGATTGGCCTGCAGCCAGCCGACGCCGGTGGCGGCGATCTTCTGCAGCTTGCTTTCGACGACCGAGCGGCCGCGCGTGATCGCGGACAGATCGGTGGTGACGACGGCAACGAGCGGTTCGACTGTCGAAGTCATGCAGCTTTTCCCAAGGCTTCGAAGCGGGCGACGACCTCGTCCGTGTCTGTGACCCAGCAGTATCCGCCGAACGCCTTGAGCGCGATGTCATGGCGTTCCTGCGTCGCCGCGGCGCAGGCGTCCGACACGCAGGTGACGAGATAACCACGGTCGGCGCCGTCGCGCACCGTCATGTCGACGCACTGGTCGGTCATGATGCCGACTACGACGAGGTAACGCACGCCTAGGTTCTTCAGGACGTAGTCGACATTGGTCGAATTGAAGATGCCGGACGACGTCTTCGGCAGCATGATCTCGTCGCCGACCGGCGCCAGCGAAGGCACCGGCAGACCTTCCGGCAGGCTGGGAGCGATATGGATCGGCGTCAGCTTGTGGTCGAGCGAGCGGTCGCGGCCGTCTTCCGTCAGGCTCTGGATGATGGTGTGGATGACCTCGACGCCGTTGACGCGGGCTGCCGCCAAAAGGCGCTCCTGATTGGGGATCGTCTGCGACGATGTCTGCCTGTAGAAATAATGCTCAGGGCCGCGTTCGGGGTGCCCCGGGTCGGCGCCGGGCTCCAGCCAGACACGTTGCATGTCGACCACAAGCAGCGCGGTTTCGCCGGTCCGGAACGGCTCGTTTCGTTTTGGCAATATCTGCGTCATGCTTTCTGGTCCTGCTTCGCTGACTTGGATTGGACTGACTTGGATTGGACTGATTTGGACTGGGCTGATTTGGGGCCGGGCATTCTGCGCGCTCCGGTTTCTTCGGGGCCGGCACTGTCGAGGGTCACGGCATTCGCATGCCGCACCTCCTCCAGCCTTTCGATGCGTTCGCGGGCGCCATCGCTCAGCGTGGAAACGATATGGGCGACCAGCGCCTCCATCTGTGCGATCGCCGGCGCCAGCGTGTCGTAGGGGGAGGCGACTTCCAGCGGGCTGACGATGGTGACCTCGGCGAGATCGGCGATCGGCGACAGCCATTGGTCGGTGAACAGAACGATGCGCACGTCGCGCGCCGCCGCCTGCCTGGTGTAGTCGATGACATCGAACTGGTAGCGGCGATAATCGAAGACGACGAGCACGTCGCGGCGGCCGAGATCGGCCAGCGTGTCGAATGCCTGGGCCGACAACGTGCCGAGGTCGCGCACCTCAGGCCTGAACTGCAGCATGTAGCCGGCGAACATGCTGGCGATGTGGCGGCTGAAACGGCCGCCGAGCATGACCACCTCGCCCTTGGTCTCCATCAGCAAACGGGCGGCGCGCTCATAGCTCTGCAACGGCGTCAGGCTGATAGACTTCTCGAGCGCCGCACCGACCGAGCCGAGATAGGCGAGGATGGCGCTGTCTTCCGCGTCTGTCGGCCGCTTGGCCTCCATCATAAGCAGCGGCGAATGCAGCCTGGCTTCGACCTCGGCCAGAAGCTTGGCCTGGAAGTCCGGAAAGCCATCATAGCCGAGCTTCACCACCAGCCTGACCACGGTCGGGTCGCTGACGCCGGCGCGCCGGGCGAGTGATGAAGCGGTGCCGAGGCCGGAGGTCGGATAGTCGGTCAGAAGCAGCCGGACGATCTTTTCCTCCGACGGCGTCAACGCAAGATCCCCGCGCATCAGAACGTCGCGTATCGCCATTGGCCTCCCCGAAATCCGTGTTCTCTCGTTGTGTCGAGTTTATTACAGAGATTTTAATTTCGGTCAACAATGAAGAGATGTTGACATAGCCAGACGACTGGTCTTAGCTTTGCCGGAAAGCAGCCAAGAACTGTGGGGAACTGCCATGCGGAATGGAAGCGACGTCATTGTCGTCGGTGCGGGTATCGTTGGATCGAGCGCTGCCTATCATCTGGCCGCGGCCGGCGTGGCGGTGACGCTTGTCGAGCAGGCGCATCCCGCCGGCGGCCCCTCCGGCAAGTCTTCTGCGCTGCTGCACGCCTTCTATCTGATGCCGGAGCTGTCGCAGCTTGCCATCCGTGGCCGCGAGATATTGGTGTCACTGCCGGAGATCGCGGGCGAAGGTTCTTTCGTCACCGAAGTCGGCATGATGTGGGTCTGCGGCAACGACAATGAAGCGAGCTGGAAAGCCGCCGCCGAACGCATTCGCGGCGTGGGCGCATTGATCGAGACGCTGTCGCCACAAGCCTTCGCCGACGCCGCGCCCGGCTTTGCGCTGGACAATGTCGCGCTGGCGCTATGGGAGCCAGAATACGGCTATGCCGACGCCTTCGGCGCAACCAATGCAATTGCCCGGGCCGCCAAGGCACGCGGTGCAAGGATCATGCAGAACAGCCTCGTCGAACGACTGGTGAAAGAGGGCGACCGCATCAGCGGCGTCGCGCTCGCCGATGGAACCGTGCTGAAGGCCGATGCCGTGGTGCTCGCCGCCGGGCCATGGACGCGCCGCCTGCTGGCGACAGTCGGCCTCGATTTGCCTCTGCATGTCGAGCGCCACCCGATGGCCGTGCTCGATGCTGCCGGCAAGGCGCGCCAGGTCATGCCTTTCGCCTGGTGCGACGACATCTCCTGCAACTATGCACGGCCCGACAATGACGGCGTCATCCTTGCCGGCACCTGGGCCGGCGGCGGCACCGGCTTGCGTCATGAGCACGCAGGCCGCCCGCGTTTCGTCGAAAATCCCGACGACTACATGGAAGGCGTCGAGGAATCGGAATCGGTCGAGATCCTCGAGACCTTTGCGACGCGCGTGCCGGCGATGGCCGATCTCGGCATCCGCCCTGGCTATGCCGGGCTTTACGACATGAGCCCCGACGACCTGCCGGTGATCGGCGCCATGCCTGGCATCGACGGACTTTTCGTTTCGGCCGGCTCCTCGGGCCACGGCTTCAAGACCGGCCCGGCGGTCGGCGAGGCGGTGGCAAGACTAGTCACCGAAGGCGCCCAGCCGATCCTGGCGCCGTTTTCGCCCAGCCGCTTCAAGGCCGCCTGATGGCGACGGCGGCGAGGGGCGAGGGCAGGGCGCGGTCGTTGATGCCGGCCGCGTTTCGCAACGCCTCAGCCGATGCCCTCTGCATGGTGGCGGTGCTGCTGCTGGGAGCGCTCATTGTCTTCTTCTTCAGTGGCGTCGCCATGCAGCGCGTCGTCACTTATGCCGCGATCATGCTGACGGCGGTGCTCGGCCTGCAAATATTTTCCGGCAACAGCGGCATCGTCTCCTTCGGCCACGCCGCCTTTGTCGGTCTAGGCGCCTATGCCACCGGCATCCTGACCATGCCGGCCGCACTTCAGCGCACCGCGCTGCGCGATCTGCCGCAGTTTCTCGCCGGTTATGAGCTCTCCTTCTTCGCTGCACTCGCCGTAGTCATTGTCCTTGCGATCGTCATCGGCCTGCTGACCGGCACGCCTCTGCTCAGGCTGTCCGGGTCGAGCGCCTCTATCGCAACGCTCGCCATGCTGATCATCGTCTACACGCTGCTGGTTGCCGGGCGCGAGATCACTCGCGGCAGCCAGCCCTTCTACGGCGTACCGCGCGAGGTCGGGCTGTGGACCGCTATCGGCGTCGCTTCGGTGACGCTTGTGGCGGCAAGGCTTTTCCGGGAAACCGGCTTTGGCCTTGCCACCCGCGCCGCCGCCAATGACGAGCGGGGTGCCGCCGCTGTCGGCGTCGACCAGCGCACCTCGCGTCTGGCCGCCTGGGTGGTGGGCGCGGTCGCCGCCATGGCCGCTGGCGCCATGATGGCGCAGTTCCTCGGCGCCTTTTCGCCACGCGACTTTTATTTCGACCTTGGCTTCACCTTGCTGGCCATGCTCATCGTCGGCGGCATGAGCTCTTCGCTCGGCGCTTTTGCCGGTGTTGTCGTCACCATCGCTGTGATCGAGGTGGTGCGTCGCTTCGAGGGTGGCGGCGAGGTGTTCGGCCTGCATCTGCCGGTGCTGTTCGGTCTGACCCAGGGCGTGCTTGCCATCGCCATGATCCTGGTCATCTGGCGGCGGCCGACCGGCCTTTTCGGCGAGCGCGAGCTGAACCTTTTGCGCCGGCCCGGCCGCCAAGCCGCCACGGTCCCGGCTGCGCCGCTGATACACGCCGAGCACGACCGGCTGTCTGCCGACCATCTGTCGCGGCGCTATGCCGGCGTTGTCGCTGTCGACGACGTCACGCTCGCCTTCGACACCGACAGCATCACCGGCATCATCGGCCCAAATGGGGCCGGCAAGACGACCCTGCTCAACATGCTGGCTGGCGATGTCGAGCCGAGCGCCGGCAGCGTGTCGATCGGCGGCTCGGTGAAACGGGCCTCGGCCTTCCGCTTCGCCCGCTCGGGCGTTGCTCGCACCTTCCAGAACATCCGCGTCTTCCCGCAGATGACCGTGCTGGAAAATGTCGTTGTCGCCGCCCGCTCGGTCGAGCCCGACCTTGCCAGTGCCGAGGCAGCCGCAATGCGCGAGCTTTCGCGCATGGGCCTGGAAAAATTTGCCGACCAGCCCGCCGCCAGGCTCGCCTATGGCCAGCGCCGCCGGCTGGAGGTGGCGCGGGCGCTGGCATTGAAGCCGCGCTTCCTGCTGCTCGACGAGCCTGCCGCCGGCATGAACGCGGTCGAGACCGCCGAGCTGGTTTCGATCCTCTCTGCTGTCCGCACTGAGCGGCGCATCGGCGTCGTCCTGATCGAACACGACATGCGGCTGGTGATGAACCTGTGCGAACGCATCGTGGTCATCGACCATGGCCGCGTCATCGCCGATGGCACGCCGGCCGAAGTGCAGAAGAACCCTGCCGTCATCGCCGCCTATCTCGGCAGCCGCACCGCTCGCGCCAAGACGGGACAAGAAACGCCTGCCAACGAAACGCCTGCAAGTGAAACCGCATGAACCGCATAGCCAACGATAACAAATCCAGAAGGAGAACCGACATGCCAAAGCTTTATCGCCTTCACCGCGCCGCCCTCTATGCGGCCGTGTTCGGCATCGCCGCCATTTCGACCGCCAGCGCCGAGGAGATCATCATTGGTGCCGCAACCGCGCAGACCGGCGGCCTTGCTCCCTATGACCAGCCGGCACTTGCCGGCCTGCGCATGGCGCTGGACGAACTCAACGCCAAGGGCGGACTTGGCGGCAAATACACCGTCAAGCTGATGATCAAGGATACCCGCTCCGACACGGCGCAGACCGCTACCGTCGCCCAGGAGCTGATCGACGCCGGTGCCAAGATCATGATCACGCCGTGCGACGCCGATCCCTCGATCTCGGCCGGCCAGCTCACCCAGCCGCTCGGCATTCCGACATTGACGCTGTGCGGCTCCGCCCCGGTGCTTACCGCCGCGGTCGGCGACGTCATGTTCGGTACCTATCCGGCCGACAATGTACAGGCGACCGCGGTTGCCGACTTCGCCATCGCCGAGGGCAAGAAGAAGGTGTTTCTCTTGACCTCACCGGATGCCACCTACACCGCCAACCTGCCCGAATATTTCGGCAAGGTGTTTGAAAAGAAGGGCGGCGCTGTCGTCGGCCGCGGTACTTTCACCATGGGCCAGCCGGACTTTTCTGCCGAGATCACCAACATCAAGGGCCTCGCCGACCAGCCGGACCTGATCATGACGGCCGCTTATGAGCCTGATTTCCCGGCTTTTATCCAGCAATTGCGTGGCGCCGGCGTCACCATCCCGGTCTATGGCGCCGATGCTATCGACACGCCGACCATCAAGGGATTGGGCAAGCTGGTCGACGGCGTCGTCTACACGGCGGCCGGTTACGCCGAACCGGGCAGCAAGCTGGAGGCTTTCAACGCCGCCTTCACCAAGTTTGCCGGCCACGCGCCGGAATCGACCTATGAGGTGAATGGCTACGAGATCGGCCTGATCCTCGACCAGGCGGTCAAGACGGCCGGTTCCGACGACCCGAAGGCGATCCGCGACGCGATTGCCGGCCTCAAGGATTTTGAAGGCATCACCGGCAAGATCACCTATGCCGGCACCGATCGCATGCCGCTGAGGCCCGTGGCGCTGATGCGCTATGAGGGCGGCGAGGGCAAGCATATCAAGACCATGATTCCCGACGCAGCCGACGTGCCGGCGCCGTGACATCATGCTGAGCGTCGAGGCCCTGAAGATACGCTATGGCGAAGTCGAGGCGGTGCGCCGTGTCGACCTCGCCGTCGACAGCGGCGAGATCATCGCGCTGGTCGGCGCTAATGGCGCCGGCAAGAGCTCGACGCTCGGTGCCATCGCCGGGCTGGTTCCTGCAGTATCAGGCAAAGTGGTCTTCGACGGCGTCGACATCACTGGCATGGCGCCAGAGGCGATCGCCCGCAAGGGCGTCTCGCTGGTACCGGAGGGCCGGCGCATCTTCGCCGGCCTGACCGTGGCCGACAATCTGCGTCTCGGCGGCGCGATGCACCTGCCGGCGGTGGAGGCGAGGGCGCGCGAAGAGGAGATGCTGGAGCTGTTCCCGATCCTGCGGCGCTATCACCGCGTCAAGGGCGGCAATCTCTCCGGCGGCGAGCAGCAGATGCTGGCGATTGCCCGAGCGCTGATGGGCAAGCCGCGCATGGTGCTGCTCGACGAGCCGTCGCTCGGCCTTGCCCCGCAACTGATCGACACGGTCTTCGACCTGATCGCCGAACTGCGTCGCACCGGCCTGACCATCCTTCTGGTCGAACAGAACGTGGCGCTTGCGCTGGAGATCGCCGACCGCGCCATCGTGCTCGCCAATGGCGAGGTGGTGCTGTCGGGCACCGCTAGGGAACTCGCCAGTTCGGACCTCGTCCGCCAAGCCTATCTCGGAGCCTGAACCATGATCGCGCAGCAGATCATCAATGCGGTGAGCCTCGGCGGCGTCTATGCGCTGCTGGCGCTGGGGCTGGCGATCGTTTTTTCCATTGTCGGCCTGATCAACTTCGCTCATGGCGAGCTGATGACGCTGTCGGGCTATGCCTTGCTTGCCGCGCTGGTTTTCGGCCTGCCGTTTCCGGCGGCGGTGCTCGTCGCCGTGTCTTGCGGTGCGCTGGCAGCAGTTGCCATGGAGCGCGTTGCCTTTCGCCCGATGCGCGGCGCCAGCGTCACCAGCCTGCTTCTGACCAGCTTCGCTGTGTCCAGCCTGCTGAAGGTCGTCTTCCAGAACGGCATCTCGGCCCGGCCGCAGGCCGTCGCCATGCCAAGCTGGATGACCGGCGCCTTCTCGTTCGGCGACTTCACCATCGGCGTCGGCCCGAGCATCTCCATCGTCGTCTCGGCATTGGCGTTGATTGCGCTGGAACTTTTCCTGCGCCGCTCGGTGACCGGTACGGCGATGCGCGCCGCGGCCGAGGATTTCAATGTCGTGCGGCTCATGGGCATCCCGGCCAGCCGCATCATCGCCACCGCCTTCCTGCTGTCCGGCCTGCTGGCCGGGCTGGCGGCGATGCTGTGGGTGGCGCAGCGCGCCTCTGTCGATCCGCTGATGGGTTTCACGCCCGTGCTCAAGGCCTTCATCGCCGCCGTCGTCGGCGGGCTGGGCAGCCTGCCGGGCGCGGTGGCTGGCGGCTTCCTGCTCGGCATTATCGAAGTGCTACTGCAGGCGACGCTGCCGGCGGCCGTCGCACCCTATCGCGACGCCATCGTGCTGTCGGGCGTCATCGCCGTGCTGCTGGTGCGGCCGCAAGGTCTGATCCCGGCGGTTCGCGTGCAGAGAAGTTGAGCCCATGTATAGCAAGCCCGAGTTCGCACCGTTGTCCCTAGACGAGGTGTTCGGCCTGATCGAGGCGGCAGCCTTCGCCACGGTGGTGACATCAGGGCCGCAAGGGCTGGTCGCATCGCATCTGCCTATCGTGCTCGACCGCGACCGGGGAGCGAACGGCACGCTGGTGTCGCATCTTGCCAGGCAGAACCAGCACAGCGCGCTGATAGCAGGGGGCAGGGAGACGATCGCCATCTTCCACGGCCCGCATGGCTATATCTCGCCGTCCTGGTATCCGCGCAACCCGGTGCGCGACAGCGCGCCGACCTGGAATTTCGCCGTCGTCCACTGCCACGGCCGGCCGGTTCAGCTCGACGATCACGCCACCGCCCGTCATCTCTTGCAGCTCGTCGACGTGCTGGAAAAGGACCGCGACGACCGCTGGCGCATGCGCGAGCTCGGGCCGGGCGGCATGGAGCGGCGCATACCACACATACTCGGCTTCGACCTGCCGATCGAGCGGCTCGAGGCCAAGTTCAAGATGGGGCAGGACGAACGGCTCTACGACACCAATGCGGCGATTGGCATGCTGGAGCAGAGCGATCCGGCACTGGCGACGATGATGAAGGCGCACAACGCGCATCGCAAGGACTGACCGTCGCAGCAATGCGGGCAAGGACAAAAATGATTCCCAATCTCAACATCGTTCCCTTCGTCAGCGTCGACCACATGATGAAGCTGGTGCTGAATATCGGCGTCGAGCGGTTCCTCACCGAGCTCGCCTTCTATATCGAGGATGACTTCCGCCGCTGGCAGGCCTTCGACAAGTCGCCGCGCGTCGCCTCACACAGCGCCGAGGGCGTGATCGAGCTGATGCCGACCAGCGACGGCGAGGTCTATGGCTTCAAATATGTCAACGGCCACCCGAAGAACATGCGCGAAGGCCGCCAGACCGTGACCGCCTTCGGCATGCTCGCTGATGTCCACAACGGTTATCCCGTGCTGCTGTCGGAAATGACCATCCTGACCGCGCTGCGCACCGCGGCGATGTCGGCGCTGGCAGCGAAGCACCTGGCGCCGCCCGGCGCCGACTGCATGGCGCTGATCGGCAACGGCGCTCAGGCCGAATTCCAGGCGCTGGCCTTCAAGGCCTTGCTCGGTGTGCGCAAGTTGCGGTTCTTTGACATCGACCGTTCGGCGACGGAAAAATGCATCCGCAATCTGGCTGGCTTTGGCTTTGATATGGTCGCCTGTCGCTCTACCGAGGAAGCCGTCGAGGGGGCCGAGATCATCACCACCGTCACCGCCGACAAGCAGTATGCCACCATCCTCACCGACAACATGGTTGGCTCGGGCGTCCACATCAACGCGGTTGGCGGCGACTGCCCTGGGAAGACGGAACTGCATCGCGACATCCTGCTGCGCTCCGATATCTTCGTCGAATACCCGCCGCAGACGCGCATCGAGGGCGAGATCCAGCAGCTTGCGCCGGATCATCCAGTGACCGAGCTGTGGCAGGTCATCACCGGCGTGACTGAAGGCCGGCGCGACCCGGCCCAGATCACGCTGTTCGATTCTGTCGGCTTCGCCATCGAGGATTTCTCGGCGCTGCGCTATGTCAGGGATCAGTTGCGATCGACCGGCCTCTATCAGGAACTCGACATGCTGGCCGATCCCGACGAACCGCGCGACCTATTCGGCATGCTGCTGCGGGCTGCGGTGGTGGCGAACACAGGGCGGGTGGCGGTGTAGTGCCAGCAGGCACTGCCCCAGCGACAGGGGTGACAGCAGCAGCCGAATAGCGTATATTGACATAAAGATGTCTTTATGTGACTTAGGCGCGACTGTCGCGCCGAGGACGAAATATGTCGCAAAAACCATCATCGTTGGACGACCTGTTCGGCCCCGTCGCGGCCAAGCCCGACGGGTCGGAAGTCCTTGCGGCGCTGACGGCGGCGGCGCGCGAACGCATCCTCATACTCGACGGCGCCATGGGCACGCAGATCCAGGGCCTGGGTTTTGATGAGAACCACTTCCGTGGCGATAAATTCGCCGAGTGCGCCTGCCATCAGCAGGGCAACAACGACCTTTTGATCCTGACGCAGCCCAAGGCGATCGAAGAGATCCACTATCAGTACGCCATATCAGGCGCTGACATTCTTGAAACCAACACCTTCTCCTCAACCGCCATCGCCCAGGCGGATTACGGCATGGAGGACGCGGTCTATGCGTTGAACCGCGACGGTGCGCGGCTGGTGCGCCGGGCAGCGCTGCGGGCCGAGCAGGAGGACGGCAAGCGTCGGTTCGTCGCCGGTGCGCTGGGGCCGACCAACCGCACCGCCTCGATGTCGCCGGATGTCAACAACCCGGGCTACCGCGCCGTGACCTTCGACGAATTGCGCCTTGCCTATGGCGAGCAGCTGCGCGGTCTCATCGACGGCGGCGCCGACATCATCCTGATCGAGACCATTTTTGATACGCTGAACGCCAAGGCGGCGATTTTCGCTTGCAACAAGATCTTCATCGAAAAGGACGTGCACCTGCCGGTGATGATATCAGGCACGATCACCGACCTGTCCGGCCGCACGCTGTCCGGCCAGACGCCGACGGCCTTCTGGCATTCGGTTCGTCACGCCAACCCGTTCACGATAGGCCTCAATTGCGCGCTTGGCGCCAAAGCCATGCGCGCGCATCTGGACGAGATTTCGGGCGTCGCCAACACCTTTGTCTGTGCGTATCCGAATGCCGGCCTGCCCAATGAATTCGGCCAGTATGACGAGAGCCCGGAATTCATGGCCGCGCAGATCGAGGATTTCGCGCGCGACGGCCTGGTCAACATCGTCGGCGGCTGTTGCGGCTCGACGCCGGACCACATCCGCGCCATCGCACAGGCGGTGAAGAAATATCCGCCGCGCGCCATCCCCCACATCGAGCCGAAGATGCGCCTGTCGGGGCTCGAGCCGTTCACGCTGACCGACGAGATTCCGTTCGTCAATGTCGGCGAGCGCACCAATGTCACCGGCTCGGCCAAGTTCAGGAAGCTGATCACGGCGGGCGACTATGCCGCCGCGCTCGATGTCGCGCGCGACCAGGTCGCCAATGGCGCCCAGATCATCGACATCAACATGGACGAAGGCCTGATCGATTCGAAGCAGGCGATGGTCGAATATCTCAACCTGATCGCCGCCGAGCCTGACATCGCCCGCGTGCCCGTGATGATCGACAGCTCCAAATGGGAGATTATCGAAGCCGGCCTGAAATGCGTACAGGGCAAGCCGCTGGTCAACTCCATCTCGATGAAGGAGGGCGAGGACGCCTTTCTGCACCATGCGAAGCTCGTCCGCGCGTATGGCGCGGCGGTGGTCGTCATGGCCTTCGACGAGGACGGGCAGGCCGACACCAAGGCGCGCAAGGTCGAAATCTGCACCCGCGCCTACAAGCTTTTGACCGAGCAGGCCGGATTCCCGCCCGAGGACATCGTTTTCGATCCGAATATCTTCGCCATCGCCACCGGTATCGACGAGCACAACAATTACGGTGTCGATTTCATCGAGGCAGCCAGGCAGATCACCGCGACGCTGCCCCATGTCCACATATCGGGCGGTGTGTCGAACCTCTCCTTCTCGTTCCGCGGCAACGAGCCGGTGCGCGAGGCCATGCATGCCGTGTTCCTCTACCACGCCATCCAGGCCGGCATGGACATGGGCATCGTCAATGCCGGGCAGCTTGCCGTCTACGACACCATCGACCCGGAACTGCGCGAAGCCTGCGAAGATGTCGTCAACAACCGCCAGCCGAAGGGCGGCGGCACGGCGACCGAACGCATGCTGGAACTCGCCGAACGCTTCAAGGGCACGGCCGGCAAGGAGGCGCAGGAACGCGATCTGGCCTGGCGCGACTGGCCGGTCGAGCAGCGCATTTCGCACGCACTGGTCAACGGCATCACCGAATTCATCGACCAGGACACGGACGAAGCGCGACTTGCCGCCGAGCGTCCGTTGCATGTCATCGAAGGCCCGCTTATGGCCGGCATGAACATAGTCGGCGACCTGTTCGGCGCGGGAAAAATGTTCCTGCCGCAAGTGGTGAAATCCGCCCGCGTCATGAAGCAGGCCGTGGCCGGCCTGCTGCCGCACATGGAGGCGGAGAAGCTTGCGAACGCCGCCAACGGCGTCGACACCGGCGAGCGCCAGACCGCCGGAAAGATCCTGATGGCGACGGTCAAGGGCGATGTCCACGACATCGGCAAGAACATCGTCGGCGTGGTTCTGGCCTGCAACAATTACGAGATCATCGACCTTGGCGTCATGGTGCCGGCGGCGAAGATCCTGCAGACGGCGCGCGAGCAGCAGGTCGACATTATCGGCCTGTCCGGCTTGATCACGCCCTCGCTCGACGAGATGGCGCATATGGCCGCCGAGATGGAGCGCGAAGGCTTTGACATTCCGCTTCTGATCGGCGGCGCGACGACCAGCCGTGTGCATACGGCGGTCAAAATCCATCCGCGCTATTCGAAAGGCCAGACGGTCTACGTCACCGATGCCAGCCGCGCCGTCGGCGTGGTGTCGGCGCTTTTGTCGAACGAGACCAAGGGCGGCTATGTCGACAATGTTCGTGCCGAATACAAGAAGGTTGCCGATGCGCATGCGCGCAGCGAAGCCGATAAGCAGCGCCTGCCGCTCGCCAAGGCGCGGGCCAATGCCCACAGGATCGACTGGTCGGCCTACGAGCCGCCAAAACCGTCCTTCCTCGGCCTGAAAACCTTCGAGGACTGGGATCTGGCCGAGCTCGCCCGCTATATCGACTGGACGCCGTTCTTCCAGACCTGGGAGCTGAAGGGGCGCTACCCCAAAATCCTCGACGACGAGGCGCAAGGGCCGGCGGCACGCCAGCTCTTCGAGGACGCCCAGGCCATGCTGAAAAAAATCATCGCGGAAAAATGGTTCGCGCCGAAGGGCGTGATCGGCTTCTGGCCGGCGAATACCGTCGGCGACGACATCAGGCTGTTCACCGACGACGCGCGTTCGCAGGAGCTGGCGACCTTCTTCACGCTGCGCCAGCAGCTGACCAAGCGCGACGGCAAGGCGAACGTCGCGCTGTCGGATTTCGTAGCTCCCGCCGACAGCGGCAAGGCCGACTATCTCGGTGGCTTCATCGTCACCGCTGGCATCGAGGAAGTGGCGATCGCCGAGCGCTTCGAGCGGGCGAACGATGATTACTCGTCGATCATGGTCAAGGCACTGGCCGACCGTTTCGCCGAAGCCTTCGCCGAGCGCATGCACGAGAAGGTGCGCAAGGATTTTTGGGCCTATGCGCCCGACGAGAATCTGGCACCGGACGAGCTGATCGGCGAACCCTACCGCGGTATCCGCCCGGCGCCCGGCTATCCGGCGCAGCCCGATCACACCGAGAAAGCGACGCTCTTCCGTCTGCTCGACGGCGAGCGCAATGCGGGCGTCAGCCTGACCGAGAGTTTTGCGATGTGGCCGGGCTCTTCCGTCTCCGGCATCTACCTGTCGCATCCCGAAAGCTATTATTTCGGCGTCGCCAAGGTCGAACGCGACCAGGTCGAGGACTATGCGCGGCGCAAGGGCATGCCGCTTGTCGAGGTCGAGCGCTGGCTCGGGCCTATACTCAACTATGTGCCGGCGCAGGGGCTGGACGCGGCTGCGTGAGCAGCTTTGCCTGATTGCACGCTCGACATGCATAGACAGGACAAGCTGATTGGCACGTCGGCCAGTGCGATGAGCATATCGTGGCACTGCGTCTGATGGCGGCGGCAGCTTCGCTGGCCGGCCGTTTTCGCAAGAATGCCATCGCTTCGGCAACGCTGCCGATGTCTTTCACAAGCTATCCATCCTCGCGAGGTTCCCAAGGTCAGTCTAGCCGTTTCTTCCGGTCGAAACGTCGAGATGCGGCACCGTTGTCTGCGCCTTGTCCACCCTTTTTACGCCTTCGCTGAGCCTGAACGCCAAGGCGTAAGCGATCCGTAAGCGACGTCGGCTCAATGCTCCCTGGTAGCTGGGAAGCTTAAGGCACGAGCCTGAGAGCGGCAGCAACAGGTCGATCGGTGAGCCATCGACTGACATCTGATGAAAAGTAGAATGGAGGGTGAAACAATGGCGAAATTTTCTCCGGAAATACTTCAGGACATAGCAGCTTCAAGTCACACATACGATTCTTTTGGACGCGCCATAATTTCTCAAGTTCTGAGATCTATCGGGAAGGCAGACGGTCCACTTAACGAGCGTGTGGTTGACGCGCGCTTTTCTGTTCGTCCGATCGGTGGACCGGTCGATCTGGCACATTGCGTCGAAGTCACGGTGACCGTGGGTGACAACACTTACGTTTTTGCTGCATGCGTGGAACTGACCTGAGCGACGCTGTTCCCTAAATGCGGCGGTGTTTCTGGCTCGGCGGCCGAGGTTTGAAGCCGGCGATCTTGGGCAGCGCGAACGCACCGACAGCCCTCTACTTCAGGGGCTTGTCTATTTTACCGGGTTTCGGAACGTCAATGATGAAGAACGGTCCGAGCTAATTGAATCAGCTAAAATCTTAGATATCTGATGCAGAGTAAATGGAGGATAAAACATGGCAAAATTTGCTCCGGAAATACTTCAGGACATCGCAGCGTCCTGCCACACATACGATTCCTTGGGGCGCGCAATGGTTTCTCAAGTGCTGAGATCTATCGGGAAGGCAGAGGGGCCGCTTAACGAGCGTGTGGTTGACGCGCGCTTTTCTGTCCGCCCGATCAGTGGGCCTGTCGACCAGCCCCATTGCATCACAGTCGACATTCTTATCGGTGACACGCTCCACACGTACACCGCATGCATTGAGGTAACCTAAACTCCTCGCCGCGAGCCGTGGCCTACCGGCGCAGCCCGACCACACCGAGAAAGCGACGCTTTTCCGCCTGCTCGACGGTGAGCGCAACGCCGGCGTCAGCCTGACCGAGAGTTTTGGCCGGGCTCCTCGGTACCTGGCATCTACCTGTCGCATCCCGAGAGCGTGGCCAAGGTCGAACGCGACCAGGTCGAGGATTATGCGCGGCGCAAGAGGCATGGCGCTCACCGAGGTCGAGCGCTGGGCTCGGGCCTATCCTCAACTATGGGCCGGCGCTGGGGCTGGATGCGGCTGCGTAAGGGCTGAAACCGGCGCGTGCTCTACGTGCCGATGGGGCCGCGCGCCGTGTCCGGCATCTGCGCACCGCCTGCTGGCACCTTGTAGGCGCTCTACTTCGCTTAATCCGGTGCCATCTGGCAATTGGGGCCAACCCATTTGTTTGCCGAAGTATCGAGTTCATTGTCCATGTCAGACGCGCTGCATACAGGATAGCGATCATCACCGCGCCGGGTCATACTTAGGGACTTATACCGGCGAACGAGTGTATCGTGGTCTGGGGGCTGTTGGCCTTGTTGCTGCAATGAAAGCTTCATCATGCAATTGGCAAAAGCATCCGTGCCTTCTTCGAAGCCAAAGCCGGCACACTGCGCCTTGTTTGCCGCAGTTTGGGTTTGACCGGCATTCCCATTGTCCGTTGTGCAGCCCATCAAGGACCCGACGAGCATCAGAAATGCCATGAAGGGCAAAGCGCGCATTCCGTTCTTCCTTCGTCAATTTTGACTTTTTTGGACGATCTTATAAATGTCGCCCGGCCGCAACCCACGATAGCTGGAATCCCCCGCCAAGCGTCGCCGGGAGCGTTTCACAAGGACAAAAGTTCCGGTTTTATGCCCCGGAAAAGTGTTCCGGTTGCGATTTTTCAGTTTCGACTAAGCGATTGTTTTTATTGTGAAAAGAAGTTTGGCTGGGGAACCTGGATTCGAACCAGGACTAACGGAGTCAGAGTCCGTGGGTCTACCGTTAACCTATTCCCCAGCAGGCGCGGTTGAAGAACACCGCGCGGGCAGGGCGGCGATGTCGCCGCGCGTGCCTTGTAGCCGCCGCCGGAAAATAGTCAAGCCTGTGCCATGCTTCATTTGGGGCAATCGGGTCAGGTTTTTTGATGCGTCCCTCACCTTACACATCCCGGGGCGAGACAGTGAAAGCATTGGATCACTGCGCTCTTCGGCCACCGTAACGGCATGGATCCTAGGGTCTCCGCGACGTCGCTTCGCTCCTGCTCCGCCCTAGGATGACGAACGGAGTGTAGTTTCGGCCAATCTCTTGCGATTGCCGGCAACCGCCAATCTCCAAGGTTTGCGACCAGTGCCAATTTCCAACATTTGCGACTAGCCAAAAGCCAACACGTCTTCGTCATCCTAGGGCGGAGCAGGAGCGAAGCGACGTCGCGGAGACCCTAGGGTCCATGCCGTTACCTCTGAGCGTCGCAGCGTTGAACAGCAGGGGGCCGCGCCTCACTCAGCGTTGCGGCCCTCTTCCCCATTCTTCGCGCATCACCGCCTGAAGCGATTGCCCCGGCATCTCACTTCCCGCCCCGCCCAAGCTGCGAGTGCTCAAAATACAGCACGACGCCGAGCGCTATCAGCAGCGGGATGATCAGGTAGAACAGCCGGAACACCAGGAGTGCGGCCAGCACGCCGACAGGGTCCATGTGCGAGAGGCCGGCGAGGAACACGACCTCGAACACGCCGAGCCCGCCCGGCGCATGCGAGATCTGCGCGACCGAGAACGACACCAGGAAGACGCCGAGCACGACGAAATAGCCGGGATTGCCAGCTGCGGGCAGGGCGAAGAAGATGATCGCCGCCGCTGCCAGGAGCTCGATCGGGCCGATCAGCAATTGCCGCGCGACGATCGGCAGTGCCGGATAATGGACCTGAAAACTACCGATCTTAAGCGGCCTGAGATGCAGCCAGCTGCCGAAGACATAGGCCGCCACCAGCAGCAGCATGGCAACGCCCGCGGCAACCGCCAGACCATGGTGCGGTGCGCCGGAAAACCGGTCGATGATCTCCGGCTCGAAAACCAGCACGAGGCCGGAGACGAGGATCGTCGACAGCACGAAGGTGATCCAGCAGATCGCCACCAGGACGCCGACATCCTGCCCGCTGAGCCCCCTAGTGCCATAGGCGCGGTAGCGGATCACGGCGCCTGAAAATACCGAGCCGCCGATATTGTGCGACAGCGCGTAGGTGGTGAAGGAGCATAGGGTGACGAACAGCCAAGAAACTCGTTTGCCAATATGCAGGAGCGCGATGTGGTCGTAGCCGGCCAGCGACGCATAGGCGATGGCCGAGCTCAGCGCCGCGAGCACCCAGCCGCGGGCCGGGATGGCGACGATGCCGTCCCAGACGTCGTCGAGTGAAATGCCGCGCAGCTCATGTAGCAGCAGCCACAGCGAGAAGACGACCGCCGCAATGCCGACGACTGGCCAGAAATAGCGCCTCCAATTCATCGTGCGACGATCATGCGTTGCAGCCCGTTGCCCTTTCCGGTTCGCGTCAGGAAAACTGTCCGCAATTCCGGACGTTCCATCCACGCCATTTCAGAAATGCCTTATTGAAGCCGGCTATTCAACCGCGAAGGCGCGGCTCTTCTGCCGCCACTTCATGCCGACGGGAAAATTCGGCTCCGGTGCTCTTGGTGATCCGGCCCGGCGCTGCTAATCTGGCGGCAACTTAGAACATTTGACAGCGCCTGCTGCGTCCGGTTTCCGGTTCGCGCGGCGCCGGAAGGAACTGAAGTGGAAGACCACGACACCGGCGCCGGCGCGCCGGAAGTGGGCGTGTCCAGGGCCTCGCCGCCGCCATCCGGTCAGGCAAGCCCACCCGCCAGCCGGCAGAATGGCCGTCCGGTGCAGGCTTGGTCCGGCCAGGCAGGCGACACGTCCCAGCACCAGAATGGCCAGCAGAAGGCCAAGACCAGGAAGCGGCGCAAACGCCGGCGCGGCCGCAAGGTTTTTGTGCGCGATGACGCCCAGCTCGCAGCGGCCGGACTGTCGGCGCCTGTTGCCACCGGCGCTCCAGCCAGTCATCCGCCCGAAGCGATCGTCGTGTTGCCTTCAACCCCGCAGGCAAGGCCGGAGCAGGGCATTCGCCGCCCGCCGGCGCAGGAACTGCCGGTGTTTGCCGCACTTGACCTCGGAACCAACAATTGCCGGCTGCTGGTGGCAGTGCCGACGCGCCACGGCCAGTTTCGCGTCATCGACGCTTTCTCGCGCATCGTCAGGCTGGGCGAGGGCCTTACCGCCAATGGCCGGCTCGGGCAGCCGGCGATGGACCGTGCGGTCGAGGCACTGAAGATCTGCGGCGACAAGTTGCGCAGCCGCAAGATCAGGAAGGCCCGGCTGATCGCCACCGAAGCCTGCCGCACGGCCGCGAACGGCGCCGAGTTCCTCGACCGTGTCGAGCGCGAGGCGGGGCTGAAGCTCGAGATCATCGACCGCCAGACCGAGGCGCGGCTGGCGGTTTCGGGCTGCGGCTCGCTGGTCGACCGCGACACGCAAGGCGTCGTGCTGTTCGATATCGGCGGCGGCTCCTCGGAAATCGCGCTGATCGATCTCACCGGCCACCGCTCGCCGAGGCTCGCCAACCATATCGTCTCCTGGACGTCGCTGCCGGTCGGCGTGGTTTCGCTGGCCGAGCGCTTCGGCGGCCGCACCGTCACCCGCGAGACCTTTGCCGCCATGGTCGAGGATGTGGCCGTGCGCCTGCACGCCTTTGACGGGCGCGACCGGCTGAGCCATGTGCTCGCCAGCCCGAAATTCCACCTGCTCGGCACCTCGGGCACGGTGACGACGCTGGCCGGCGTTCACCTTGATCTGGAACGCTACGACCGCCGCCGGGTCGACGGGCTGTGGATGGACCGCGACAGCGTCGACCGCATGGTCGAAAAGCTGGTCGGCTGGGACTTTCAGCAGCGCGTCGCCAACCCTTGCATAGGCGCCGATCGCGCCGATCTGGTGCTGGCCGGCTGCGCCATCCTGGAAGCGATCCGTGCGGTGTGGCCGTCGGAGCGGCTGCGCGTCGCCGACCGCGGCCTGCGCGAGGGCATATTGAGCGAATTGATGGCCGACGACGGGGTCTGGCGCAACAGTGGGCGTGGCAGAGCATGATCCCGAAAAGTGGCAACCGGTTTTCGGAAAAGATCATGCTCAAACAAGTAATTAAGCAATGACCAAGAAACCGCAAAAACCAGGCTCTGCCGGCATTCGCGTGCTGAAGACGCGGATCAAGAAGAAAAGCGGCCTGAAGGAATCGTCGCGCCGCTGGCTGCAGCGCCACATCAACGATCCTTACGTCCAGCGCTCCAAGGCCGATGGCTACCGCTCGCGCGCGGCCTACAAGCTGATCGAGATCGACGACAAGCACCATCTGCTCAAGCCCGGCATGAAGGTCATCGACCTTGGCGCGGCGCCCGGCGGCTGGTGCCAGGTCGCCGCCGCGCGCACGAAGTCGACGGCCGAACATCCGCATGTCGTCGGCATCGACTATCTCGAAATGGATGCGGTCCCGGGCGCGCCGGTGCTGTTGATGGATTTTCTCGATCCGCAGGCGCCGGAAAAGCTCGCCGAAACGCTGGGTGGCCAACCGGACATCGTTTTATCCGACATGGCGGCGCCGACCACCGGTCACAAGCGGACCGACCACATCCGCACCATGCATCTGTGCGAGGTGGCGGCCGACTTCGCCCTGTCGGTGCTCAAGCCGGGCGGCCATTTCCTCGCCAAGACTTTTCAGGGCGGCGCCGAAAACGAGCTGCTCTCGAGGCTCAAGCAGAATTTCCGCTCAGTCCATCACGTCAAGCCGCCGGCCTCGCGCGATGAGTCAGTGGAGCTTTATTTGCTGGCGAAGGATTTTAAGGGCGGAAGCGGCGCAGCGTAAAACCGCCCCGTAGCGATCCTTCGCGCCCCCCTCTGTCCCGCCGGACATCTCCCCCACGAGGGGGGAGATTGGCAGGCTCATCGGTCGCACCTTCTTCTTCAACTTTGGCGATTGGCGAAAGCCGGGGTGACGGCCGATCTCCCCCATGTGGGGGAGATGTCCGGCAGGACAGAGGGGGGCGCTGTCCCGCCTTGACCAAAAGGTTCTGTCCCGCCACCTCCTCAACTCCCCGGTGGGCCTACCTCCAGCGCCTTGGGCGCGGTCAGCCCGCCATATCCCGACACGGCGTTGCCGGCGTCCGGCGCCAGCCGCATGAACGACAGCGATGCGGCCGCCGATACGGCCGCGACGATGAAGAACGCGATGTGGAAGTCGCTCAGCGTCAGCGGCCCGCCATGGATTGTCGTCGACACTTCCAGGATGCCGCCGGCCAGCGCCACGCCGAGCGCGATCGACAATTGCTGGAAGACCGCGGCGATCGGTGTTGCCCTGCTGGTGTCGGCGGTCGAGATCTCGGCATAGGCGAGCGCGTTGATGCCGGTGAAGAACATCGAGCGGATGAAGCCGCCGACGAGCAGGGCGGTGAGGATCAGCAGATAGGGTGTCTCCGGCGTGAACAGCCCGTTGATGGCGATCGTCGCCGCCGCGATCAGCGAGCCGAAGATCAGCACGCGGCGGAACCCGGCGACCCTGAAGATCAGCGCCGTGACAAATTTCATGCCGATGGCGCCGATCGCCGCCACGAAGGTGATCATTCCCGATTGGAACGGCGTCAGCCCGAAGCCGATCTGGAACATCAGCGGCAAAAGGAACGGCACGGCGCCGATGCCGATGCGAAACAGTCCGCCGCCGAGGACCGAGGCGCGGAACACCTGGTTGCGAAACAGCTCGAGCGCTAGCAGCGGGTTCCTGGCGCGGCGCGCATGCAGAAGGTAAAGCACGGCCGACACCAGCCCGACCGCCACGGTAAGGAAGCCGGCAATCGGCGGCAAGGCGGGCAGGCTGACCACCGACAGGCCGAACACGATGCCCGATGCCGCCAGCCCGCTCAGCACGAAGCCGATGAAGTCGAGCGGCGGCGTTTGCGCCGCTTCGGTTTCCGGCAGGAAACGCGTGGCCAGCCAGATGCCGATCAGCCCGATCGGCACATTGATCAGGAAGATCCAGTGCCAGGTGAAATAGGTGGTGATGAAACCGCCGACCGGCGGGCCGACGAGCGGCCCGACCAGCGCCGGAATGCTCAGCCAGGACATCGCCGCGACGAGCTCGCTTTTCGGCGTGGCGCGCACCAGCACAAGGCGTCCCACGGGCGTCATCATGGCGCCGCCAATGCCTTGCAGGAAGCGCGACATCACGAAATCCGTCAGCGAATTGGACACGGCGCAAGCAACCGAGCCGACGATGAACACGGCGATCGCCGCGCGAAACACGTTCTTGGCGCCAAAGCGGTCGGCCATCCAGCCGCTGATCGGAATGAACACCGCCAGCGACACCAGATATGCGGTCAGCGCCAGCTTGAGTGCGACCGGGCTGGTCTGCAGGTCGATGGCGATCGCCGGCAGCGAGGTCGCGATGACGGTCGAATCCATGTTCTCCATAAAAAGGGCGACCGCCAGGATAAGCGGAATGGTGCGGTTCATGGAGCCCGTCCGGATTTGAATGTTCGCCGCAGTTTGCTTGCCAGTCCCTCGGGGGCAAAGGGGCAAGCCGACACGCAGGGCGGTTACCACGGGTCAGGTCGGATGTCGCCTTAATTTGCCGTCACATTTGCGCGACGCTTGGCAGACGTGCCGGTTCGGAGCCCTGCGGAGAATGCCGACCAAATAAAAACCCGCCTCGGCGGCGGGTCGATGGCGCAAATCAGCACCATGAATAAATTCCTAGCATAAGTGCCGTCACAAAGCAAGGCCAGATGTGCTAATCACTTCAGCAAAAGCTGGCGCCCCTGCAATTCTCAACGTCGGCACCGCTCTCGTCGCCCTGCCTATCCTGCCATGCACAACCAATCGGCTTTTCATCGGCGACGGGACGTGTTACGAGCCAGCGCCAATCCTGAAAGGGAAGAAGACGAGTCGGCGCTGTCCATCCGGTCCAGCGCTTTTCATGCATTCCGAGGGCTGGCCATGGCAAAAATTATCGAAACGTCCACGGGCGCGTTGGCGCTGACCTTTGACGACGTGCTGCTGCAGCCGGGTCATTCCGAGGTCATGCCCGGCGAAACCGATATCCGCACCCGCATCGCCGGCGACATCGACCTCAACGTGCCGATCCTCTCCGCCGCCATGGACACCGTCACCGAGGCGCGCCTCGCCATCGCCATGGCCCAGGCCGGCGGCATCGGCGTCATCCACCGCAATTTCTCGCCGGCCGAACAGGCCGAACAGGTGCGGCAAGTGAAGAAATTCGAATCCGGCATGGTGGTCAACCCCGTCACCATCGGCCCCGATGCGACGCTCGCCGACGCTTTGGGCCTGATGCGCACCTACAGCATCTCGGGGATTCCCGTGGTCGAGAATGGCGGCGCCGGCGGGCATACGGTCGGCCGGCTGGTCGGCATCCTGACCAATCGCGACGTGCGCTTCGCCTCCGATCCGGGGCAAAAGGTCTACGAGCTGATGACCCGTGAGAACCTGATCACGGTCAAGGAGAACGTCGATCAGGACGAAGCCAAGCGGCTCCTGCACCAGCACCGCATCGAAAAGCTGGTCGTGGTCGATAGCGACGGCAATTGCGTCGGGCTGATCACCGTCAAGGACATCGAGAAGTCGCAGCTCAACCCGCACGCCACCAAGGACGTGCAGGGGCGCTTGCGCGCGGCGGCGGCCACCAGCGTCGGCGATGACGGTTTCGAGCGCGCCGAGCGCCTCATCGACGCCGGCGTCGACCTTCTGGTGATCGACACCGCACACGGCCACTCGCAACGTGTTCTGGATGCGGTGACGCGGGCCAAGAAGCTCTCCAATTCGGTCCGCATCCTGGCCGGCAACGTCGCCACGTCAGAAGGCACGCTGGCGCTGATCGATGCCGGTGCCGATGCGGTCAAGGTCGGCATCGGGCCGGGTTCCATCTGCACCACCCGCATCGTCGCCGGCGTCGGCGTGCCGCAGCTTTCGGCAATCATGTCGGCGGTCGAGACGGCGCAGAAATCGGGCGTCTCGGTCATTGCCGATGGCGGCATCAAATATTCCGGCGATCTCGCCAAGGCGCTTGCCGCCGGCGCCAGTGCCGCCATGATCGGTTCGCTGCTGGCCGGCACCGACGAGAGCCCGGGCGAAGTCTACCTGCACCAGGGCCGCTCGTTCAAAGCCTATCGCGGCATGGGCTCGGTCGGCGCCATGGCTCGCGGCTCAGCCGATCGATACTTCCAGGCCGAGGTGCGTGACACGCTGAAACTTGTGCCGGAAGGCATTGAAGGGCAGGTGCCCTACAAAGGACCCGTATCCGGCGTACTGCACCAGCTTGCGGGCGGCCTGAAAGCCGCTATGGGTTATGTCGGCGGTCGCGACCTTGCCGATTTCCGCGACCGCGCCACCTTTGTACGCATATCCAACGCCGGACTTCGTGAAAGCCACGCCCATGACGTCACGATCACCCGCGAAAGCCCGAATTACCCCGGCGGAGCCTGACCAGCTTGCGCGAAGCCTGGCGGCAATGATGCTTCGGCTGTCGCGCCACGCTGCAGCACTTTGTTTTGCCTGCGTGGCGGTTTTCATCGCCATGACGGCGATGGAGTTCCTCTATTTCCGCCAGTTGAGTGGTGGCCTGCCGTCGCTCGATATGCGCTGGACCGGTTTCACCCCGGATGAGGGCATGGCTTGGCTGACGGCGCTCGGCCGGCGCGGCAGCGAGATCATTCTGGTCTGGCACTATCTGACCTTCGACCTCTTGTTCCCGGCGCTGCTGTCGCTGACATTGGTCAGCCTGATCCTGGCCACGGGACGGCGGCTGAAGAATTTTCGGGCGCTGCCCGCGCAGCTCCAGTCGCTGTTCGCGCTTGTCCTGGTGCTGCCCTATACGCTTGCTGATTATGCGCAGAACTTCGCGGTCGCCCGCCTGCTCTCGGATTTCCTGTCGGCCAATCCGGATTCGCTGTCCTTAGCCTCGGCGCTGATCGTCACCAAATTCGCGCTCCTGGCGATACCGGTGATCGTCATCGCGGTTTTTCTTCTGGCGGGGCAGAAACAGCGCCGAGCTTAGAGCCAAACAGGCTGAAGCCTACAAATCGAACACTGCGATCTTGCGCTTGTCGAACTTGATCGCGATCTCGCCGCGCACCAGTTTGAGGGCGGCCTCGCCGAACACGGCGCGTCGCCAGCCTTGCAGGGCCGGCACGTCGGCGTCCTCGCCCTCGGCGGCGATGCGGTCGATGTCGTCGCTCGAGGCCAGCACTTTCGAAGCGACGCCCTCCTTTTCAGCGACGATCCGCAACAGCACTTTCAGCAGTTCCGCGGCGGCATTGGAGCCTTCGGGCGGCTGAAAGCTTTTCGGCAGCTTCGGCATGCTCTCCCTCGGCAAGGCAAGCGCTGTGTTGACGGCGCCGAGCAGCGCCGTTGCCGTCACTGAACGCTCCCAGCCTTTCGGCGTGGTGCGCAGCTTGCCGAGTGCTGCCGCATCGCGCGGCGCCTGCTGGGCTATCTCGTAGATGGCGTCGTCCTTGAGCACCCGGCCGCGCGGCACGTCGCGTTCGCGCGCCTCGCGCTCGCGCCATGCCGCAACCGCTTGCACGATCGCCAGCTCCTGCGGCTTGCGCAGCCGCATCTTCAGCCGCTTCCAGGCGTCCTCCGGATGCGGATCGTAGGTTTCGCGCGCGGTCAGCACCTCCATCTCCTCGTTCAGCCAGTGGGCGCGGTTTTCCCGCACCAGCTCGGCGCTGAGGTGCTGGTAGACCTCGATCAGGTGGGTGACATCGGCAAGCGCGTAGTCGAGCTGCTTGTCGGAAAGCGGCCGATGACGCCAGTCGGTGAAACGCGAGGACTTGTCGAGCCGAGCGCCGGTGATCTTCTGGACGAGCTGGTCATAGGAGACGCTGTCGCCGAAGCCGCAAACCATCGCCGCCACCTGGGTGTCGAACACCGGATGCGGAACCAGATCGCCGAGATGAACGATGATTTCGATGTCCTGGCGCGCCGCATGGAAGACTTTGACGACGGCCTCGTTGGCCATCAGCCTGAAGAACGGCTTCAGGTCGATATCGGGTGACAGCGGATCGATCAGCGCCGTCACGCCAGGCGAAGCCATCTGGATCAAGCAGAGGATCGGCCAAAAGGTCGTCTCGCGAATGAACTCGGTGTCGACGGTGACGAAATCCGACTTTTCGAACGCGGCAACAGCGGTCTCGAGTTCTTCTTGGGTGGTGATGACGTGCATCAAATCGCTTTTGGCAAAGGGTAAGGTCTCCTTCAATTTCAGCCGCGCGGGCTTTCGTCAAGCCGCAGCCCCGGGTTCAAGGCATATGGGGCCGTCATCGGTGCTTTCCGGGCCCGTCGGAATCGTCGTTGCGTTTGGCCAGCCGGGCGAAAACCGTCGATGTGCGCAACAGGCCGATGAAACGGCTGCGTTTGCCCGCCGGAACGCCGGATCGCGCCTGCATCCGGTACACGATGACGACGACAAAAATGGCGTAGACGATGGCGGTGAACACGAACAGCGCGCTTGGCCCGAAATACTGCATCGCCGTCGAGGCGGCGAACGGCCCGCCAATAGCGCCGAAGGAATAGAACAGCATCAGCGCCGCGTTGATCAGCACGAACTCGCCCTTGTCGGCACGGTCGTTGGAGTGCGCCGCCGACAGCGAGTAGAGCGGCATGGCAAAGCAGCCGAAAATGAAGACCGTCACGAAGTTAAGGGTAGGGTCGCTGCGCACCCAGAACACCAGTGCCAGCGACGCAAGCAGCGCGCAGCACGTCGTTATCAGCAGCACGTAACGCCGGTCCCAGCGGTCGGATAGGTAGCCGAGCGGATACTGGATGATGGCGCCGCCGAAGATGCCGACGCTGACGAAGGTGACGACGTCGGTGACCGACATGCCGATCTGTTCGGCATAGACCGGCGACAATGTGCGGAAGGCGCTGTTGGTGACGCCGACGGCGATGCAGCCGAAGCAGCCGAGCGGCGAAATCCGCCAGACGCGGGCCAGGTCGAGCTTGACGTCTTCCGGTGGGGTCGGGTTGGAGCGGTCGCCGAGCGACACCGGCACCAGCGAGAGCGTGATCATGATCGACATGATGGCGAAGATCGCGAAACCGCCGGCGCCGAAGATCGGGATCAGGAACTGTGCGCCTGTGACCGAACCGATGTCGACCATCCGGTAGATGGCCAGCACCCGTGCGCGGTCCTTGTTGGCGACCCCGGAATTGAGCCAGGCTTCCATGATCGTGAACAGGCCGGCGAAGCAGAATCCGCCGGCAAAGCGCACCGCGCACCACATGACCGGATCGACGACCAGCACCAGAAGCAATGTTCCCGCCGAAGCGATCGCCGCCAGCGCGGAAAAGGCGCGCACGTGGCCGACCGCCTTCATGATACGGGTGACGGCGAGGCAGCCGAGCAGGAAGCCGGCGAAATAGAACGTGCCCATCAGGCCGATGGTCGAGGCCGAAAACCCTTCCTGGGCGCCGCGCAGTGCGATCAAGGTGCTTTGTAACCCATTGCCGCCGAGCAGGATGCCGGCGGCAATAAGAAGCGGGATCAGCGGGCGCATGGATGACATGAAGGAAGGCCTGTCGTTGATCCTTCTTGAACCATCGTCCGCGCCAATGCCAGCGGCAATTCCCGGCGATTAGCGGGCCAGCACCGGCAATCAGTTTCTCAGCTTGAGTTTTGGCTTGGGAGCGGTCTTTCGCACTCCCGAGGGCGCACTGGGTGGATGTCCCCTACCGCAGAATTCTGTTTGTCATCAGCCATTTCACCGAGCGGGGCCACGCGTAGTTCGGACCCATGCGAAGATCGGTAAAGCCTTGCAAAACAGGTTTCCCGGTTTCGGCGTCAAGAATGCGAATGAACATGGTGTGCTCTGTTCGATTGACGCGCGTTACGACGCCGAGCAAGGCAAGAGACGCGCCGTGCTCCTTGGCAATTTTGCCTTCACAGCCTCCGCAGTTGCGCAATCCGTGCGGCGCACCCGGCTGCTCGCCCTTCGCTGGCACATCGACGATTGTGAAACGCCCGGACTTGGAGAGCATGTCCTTCGCCATCTGTGCCGACTCGGACAGATAGCGCTTATCGTGTTCGTCAGGAGGAATTATCCCCGCCCCAGCGCTCTTGTCCTCCAATTCGAAAGGAAATACCTCGATTGATGCCGGCTTTGTCTGCTGGGCGTGGGCAAATGTGCAGGTGCCGACAAGCAGCGTCATCAGGACAGTCAATGTGCGAATGCGCATGGTAGTCCTCCCATCAATGTGACGGCTGTCACTGTACACGGCTTGACCACGCTAATCACGAACAAAGCAGAAGAAATGCTACGCTTTGGCTGTTACGTGGACTTTTCATGCAGCCTCGCTCGAAAGCCGAAGTCCAACCAGAGATGCCTGCCCTAGCGCCGTCCGCCTTGACAAAGGCGGCCTCTCATGTGCTTTTCGCGCAAATTTTCGGGCCAGGCCATCATGCCTTGGCCGCAATCAACATCCGGACTTACCAATGACAATGCATCGTTACCGCAGCCATACCTGTGCCCAATTGAGGAAGAGCGACGTCGGCTCTTCGGTTCGCCTGTCGGGCTGGGTTCATCGCGTTCGCGACCATGGCGGCCTGCTCTTTATCGATTTGCGCGACCACTATGGCTTGACACAGATCGTCGCCGATCCGGATTCGCCGGCCTTCAAGGTTGCCGAGACGGTGCGCGGCGAATGGGTCATCCGCGTCGACGGCGAGGTCAAGGCGCGCTTGGCTGAGACCGCCAACGCCAATTTGCCGACCGGCGAGATCGAGGTTTTCGCACGCGAGATCGAAGTGCTGTCGGTGGCCAAGGAACTGCCGCTGCCGGTGTTTGGCGAACCGGATTATCCCGAGGATATCCGCCTCAAATACCGCTTCCTCGATCTGCGCCGCGACACGCTGCACAAGAACATCGTGGCACGCACGAAAATCATCGCCGAGATGCGCAAGCGCATGGGCGAGGTCGGCTTCACCGAATTCTCGACGCCGATCCTGACCGCCTCGTCGCCTGAGGGCGCACGCGACTTCCTGGTGCCGTCGCGTATCCATCCCGGCACCTTCTACGCGCTGCCGCAGGCGCCGCAGCAATACAAGCAGCTGATCATGGTGTCGGGCTTCGATCGTTACTTCCAGATCGCGCCCTGCTTCCGCGACGAGGACCCGCGCGCCGACCGTCTGCCGGGCGAGTTCTATCAGCTCGACCTGGAAATGAGCTTCGTCGAGCAGGACGATGTCCTGTCGACGATGGAACCGGTCATGCGCGGGGTGTTCGAGACGTTCGCCAACGGCAAACCGGTGACGCAGGAATTTCCGCGCATCGCCTACGACGTCGCCATGCGCAAATACGGCACCGACAAGCCGGACCTGCGCAACCCGATCGAGATGCAGGCCGTCTCCGATCATTTCCGCGATTCGGGCTTCAAGGTGTTCGCCAACATTCTTGCCAACGACCCGAAGGCTGAGGTCTGGGCCATTCCGGCAAAAACCGGCGGCAGCCGTGCTTTCTGCGACCGTATGAATTCCTGGGCGCAAGGCGAGGGCCAGCCCGGTCTCGGCTACATCTTCTGGCGCAAGGAAGGCGAGAAGCTCGAAGGGGCGGGGCCGCTGGCCAAGAACATTGGCGAGGAGCGCACCGAAGCGATCCGTCTGCAACTCGGTCTTGTCGATGGCGATGCTGCCTTCTTCGTCGCCGGCGACCCGAAGAAATTCGTGTCCTTCGCGGGTGCGGCACGCACCCGCGCCGGCGAGGAGCTGAACCTTGTCGACCGCGAGCGCTTCGAACTGTGCTGGATCGTCGACTTCCCCTTCTTCGAATGGAACGAGGACGAGAAGAAGATCGATTTCGCCCACAACCCGTTTTCGATGCCGCAAGGCGGCATCGAGGCGCTCAAGGGCGATGATCTGCTCGGCATCAAGGCATTCCAGTACGACATGGTCTGCAACGGCTTCGAGATCGCTTCCGGCGGCATCCGCAACCATTTGCCCGAGACCATGGTCAAGGCATTTGAGACTGTCGGGCTGGATCGCGAAACGGTCGAGGAGCGCTTCGGTGGCCTCTACCGGGCTTTCCAGTATGGCGCGCCGCCGCATGGCGGCATGGCGGCCGGCATCGACCGCGTCGTCATGCTGCTGGTCGGCGCCAAAAACCTGCGCGAGGTGACGATGTTCCCGATGAACCAGCAGGCCTATGATCTGTTGATGAGCGCGCCGTCGGAAGCCAGCCCGCAACAGCTTCGCGAATTGTCGCTGCGCGTCGTGGTGACCAAGAAAGACTGACGGCAGCGTTGCAACGGCCCTTTCTCCCCATCTCTATACGGGGAGAAATGTCCGGCAGGACAATGAGGGGCAGCGCGGATGCAGGCGATTGGCGAACGGCCCTAGCAACTGACGCCTTCTGACAGGCAATCGGTTCGGGCATTGAAATGCAATTTGCAGGCGTCGGCGCTGCCCCTCATCCGCCTGCCGGCACCTTCTCCCCGTATAGTGACGGGGAGAAGGGAACTAACTCCGCTCAGTCCTCGTTCGCCTTGACTGTCACGCCAAGCGTCTTCGTCAGGTCCACCGGGTTGGACATGGCGCCCGCCATGATCAGCGCGAACGGCACCGCTGCCGGCGGCTTGGCCAAGATCTCGAGGCTCTTTGGATCGTCGAGAAATTTGCCGACCGCAGCCGATACCTGCGCCGTCAATTCGGGATTGTTGAGCTGCGCCATGCCGAAGGGCACGATCGCCTTGGCCTGGTTGGCGATATCCTTGCCGGACATGCCTTGCTGCTTGCCGACATAGTCCAGCACCTTGTTGGTCAGCGAATCGTCTTCGAAGCGGATCGAAGCGCTGTTGAAGGAAAGCTGCTGCAGGACGCCGAGCATGGCCATGCCTTGCGCCGAATTGTCGGCCCCTTCGGGCTGGGCCGCCAACTTCTTCTGCATCTCCTGCAGCGACTTCATGACGTCAAGCGTGTAGCCGCCGAGACCGAAGGTCATACCGAGCGTTCCGGCATTGTCGACGGAGATGTCGTATTTCGATAGCTCCATCTTGCCGTCCGCAGGCTGCCAGGTGCCCGCCATTTCAAGGTTCCCTGATATGTTTTGGTAACCGAGCGCGTTGATCGCGTCCTTGGACTTGGGATCCTCGATCAGTGTCAGGTCGGCATTGAACTTTTCCGTGGTGCCGGAAAACGCCATTGCCTTGCCGTCGGCTGGCGGCGTGATTTCGATGGCAAGCCCGTCCATCGAGAAGGCGGTCTTGTCGGCAACCTTGACCGTCATCTTGTCGAGCTCTGCCGATTTGTACATCATCAGCGAACCCAGCGGCCCTGTGGCGCCGTCGGCCGGAACCGTCATGTCGTGAATGATGAAGGGGCTGAGGTTGAGCGTGACGCCGTCCTCGCTGTGCTGGAACGCCGCAGTCGAGACCGTTTCGATTTCATAACCGCCATTGGCTTCGGTCACCCCTTCGAGTGTGACGTCGCCGAGCTTGAGCGCTTCCTTTTCGGCCGCCGGTTTGAGCGCGACGCCTTGCAGCACCATGCTGGAGGCATCGCCCGTCACCCCGGTCCATGAGATGTCGACGCCCTGGGCGGCGAGAGCCGCCTTCAGCCGGTCGGCGACCGCAGCATCCTGCGCGAACGCCGCGTTCAGCGGCAGCGTCAGCAGGAAGGTCGAAAAAGCGAGCTTGTTGAGTGTCGAGCGTCTGATCGTCATCGCGGTTCCCTGAGCGTGTCCTGAAGATTATTGTCAATTCTTTGCGCCGTCACCCTTCCGTGACGAACTGGACGGGAAAAAGGCGTTCTCCCGCACAATGGTCGAAAACCAGAGCGAAAGGCAAATCCCATCCATTGCGGCCCCGATCTGTCGCGCTTGCCATAGAAGCGGGATGTAACCGATTGATGTTGGCCGATGCTGCAGTACGTCCAGTTCGTGTTGCAGGAGGCGCCTCGCATTCAAGCGCCTCTTGCCGCGAATCATCCGCTCGGCTAGTTCCAGCCCATGGGAAAAAGGCTTTTGCCGCCTGGAGATGGTGGCGGCGACAACATCGAGCCGGTCGATCTGAAGAAAGCGCTGGAAGAGCGCTATCTCGCCTATGCGCTGTCGACCATCATGCACCGGGCGCTGCCGGACGTGCGCGACGGGCTGAAGCCGGTCCATCGCCGCATCATGCATGCCATGCGGCTGCTGAGACTGAACCCCGACCAGGGCTTCGCCAAATGCGCCCGCATCGTCGGCGAGGTGATGGGCAAGTTCCATCCGCATGGCGACCAGTCGATCTACGATGCGCTGGTGCGGCTGGCGCAGGATTTTTCGATGCGCTACCCCCTGGTCGACGGCCAGGGCAATTTCGGCAATATCGACGGCGATAACGCTGCCGCCATGCGTTACACCGAAGCGCGCATGACCGATGTGGCGACCGAACTGCTGTCCGGCATCACCGAAGATGCGGTCGACTACCGGCCGACCTACAATGAGGAGGACGAGGAGCCGGTGGTGCTGCCCGGCGCCTTCCCGAACCTGCTCGCCAACGGCTCGTCCGGCATTGCCGTCGGCATGGCGACTTCGATCCCACCGCACAATGCCGCCGAGCTTTGCGACGCCGCGCTGCACCTGATCGAGCATCCGGACGCGCCGGTGGCCAAGCTGATGGACTTTGTCCAGGGTCCCGACTTCCCGACCGGCGGCATCATTGTCGACAGCCGCGCCTCGATCCTCGAAGCCTACGAAACAGGCCGCGGCGGTTTCCGCGTCAGGGCGAAATGGAGCCAGGAGGACCAGGGCAGGGGCACCTGGAGCATTGTGGTCACCGAGATCCCCTACGGCGTCCAGAAGGCGCGGTTGATCGAAAAGATCGCCGAGCTTCTGATGGCGCGCAAATTGCCGCTGCTTGAGGACATCCGCGACGAGAGTGCCGAAGACGTTCGCGTCGTGCTGGTGCCGAAGAGCCGTTCGGTCGACCCCGGCATCCTGATGGAATCGCTGTTCAAGCTGACCGAGCTCGAAAGCCGCTTTCCGCTCAACATGAACGTCCTGTCGCGCGGCAAGATACCCAACGTGCTGTCGCTGAAAGGCGTGCTCAAGGAATGGCTGGAGCACCGCCGCGAGGTGCTCATCCGCCGCTCGAAGCATCGGCTCGGCGAGATCGAAAGGCGGCTGGAGATCCTCGCCGGCTATCTGATCGCCTATCTCAACATCGACGAGGTGATCAGGATCATCCGCGAGGAGGACGAGCCCAAGCAAGTGATGATGGCGCGCTGGTCGCTCACCGACAACCAGGCCGAAGCCATCCTCAACATGCGGCTCAGGGCCCTGCGCAAGCTTGAGGAATTCGAGATCCGCAAGGAATTCGACGGCCTCACCACCGAGAAAAAGCAGATCGAGGCGCTGCTTGCGTCCGATGCCAAACAATGGTCGACGATCAAGTGGGAAGTCTCCAGCATCCGCGAGAAATTCGGACCGGAAACCGAACTAGGCAAGCGCCGGACCCAGTTCGCCGACGCGCCCGAACATGACCTGACCGACATTGCCCATGCCATGATCGAGCGCGAGCCGGTCACCGTGGTCGTTTCGGAAAAGGGCTGGCTCAGGGCGATGAAAGGTCACCTGACCGATCATTCGTTGCTGACTTTCAAGGAGGGTGACAGCCTCAAGCTCGCCTTCCACGCCCAGACCACCGACAAGGTCCTGGTCTTCACCACCGGCGGCAAGTTCTACACGATCGGCGCCGACCGGCTGCCCGGCGGGCGAGGCCATGGCGAACCGATCCGCATCATTGTCGACATGGACAACGACCAGGACATCGTCACCGCCTTTGTCCACGATCCCAAGCGCAAGCTGCTCTTGGTGTCGCATGACGCCAATGGGTTCATCGTGCCGGAAGAAGAGGTCGTCGCCAACACCCGCAAGGGCAAGCAGGTGATGAACGTCAAGGCACCGGACGAGGCTCAGCGCTGCGTGCCGGTCGCCGGCGATCATCTCGCCATCGTCGGCGAGAATCGCAAGATGCTGGTCTTCCCGCTTGTCGAGATCCCTGAGATGGGTCGCGGCAAAGGGGTTCGCCTGCAGAAATACAAGGATGGCGGCGTCCTCGACCTCAAGACCTTCACGCTCGAAAGCGGTCTCTCCTGGCAGGATTCGGCCGACCGCACCTTCGTCAAGTCGCGTGAAGAGCTGATCGAATGGACCGGCGCCCGAGCCTCGGCCGGCCGCATGGTGCCGAAGGGATTCCCGAGGACCGGGAAATTCGGGTAGCCGCTAATCTCCGCCCTCGAGGGGGAGATGTCGCCGAAGGCGACAGAGGGGTCGGCACGACCTGACGCGACCTCTTCGACCTTTTATTGTGGACTGAGGACGCCGGCGCTTCACGCGCGGCTACCCCCTCTGGCCTGCCGGCCATCTCCCCCTCAAGGAGGGAGATACCTAGACATTTGGACTATCGTCACGATTGCTGCACTATATCAGTGCATAAGTATCGCTACATAAGCCGTTTGGGAGAAATGGGCATTTGAAGGAAGCTGGGATTCACAAACCGGAAAGGCAGCAACGCCTGTTTGGCTTGTCGACGCCGCTCAGATCCGCCGTCATTCCGCCGTTGTCGGCGGCGCGCTGGCTTTTGGTGCTGATCGTCGCCGCAGGCGTATATTTCTTTCATGGTTTTCTGGTTCCCGTGCTGGCCGCGCTCGTCATCGCCTTTGCCAGCTGGCCGCTCTATCGGCGGTTGCTCGCTGCCGTTGGCGGCAACCGCACCATCGCAGCGACGTTGGCGATCCTGTTCATCCTTACGTTCCTGGTGGTGCCGATCGCTTTCGCCGGCGCCTACGCCACCAACGAAGTCCGCGAATGGGTCGGCTGGGCGATCGAGACCAACCGCGAAGGCGCGGTAACGCCGCACTGGATCGCCACGCTGCCCGTGGTGGGCGAGTGGCTGAACGAGCAGTGGACGCGCAACCTCGGCCATCCCGGTGGCATCGGCGAACTGATCCAGCTGATCAGTGGCGCCAACATCGGCAGCATTTATCGCGGCGTGCTGGCCGCCGGCGGCAGCGCCTTCGGCCTTCTGCTGGCGCTGCTGTTCATGATGATAGCGCTGTTCTTTGCCTATCGCGACGGCGAGCATTTCGCCGGACAGGTCGACCGTCTCGGCGAGCGCATCCTGCCGGCAAGGTGGGAGCGGATTTCACGCGTCGTGCCGGCAACGATTTCCTCGACGGTGACCGGCATGACCATTATCGCCATCGGCGAGGGGGTGGTGCTGGGCGTCGCCTACTGGCTGGCCGGCGTGCCGTCGCCGGTGACGCTCGGCGCGCTGACCGGCATCATGGCGCTGATCCCCGGCGGCGCCCCGCTGTCGTTCACGCTCGTCTCGATCTATCTCGCCGCCAGTGGCTCGCTGATGGCGGGGCTGGCGCTGTTCATCTGGGGCTCGGTGGAGCTCTTCATCGTTGACAAGACATTGCGCCCGAAACTGGTCGGCGGTCCGATAAAGCTGCCGTTCCTGCCGACCTTCTTCGGCCTGATCGGCGGCGTCAAGACGATGGGCTTTCTCGGCCTGTTCATCGGCCCGGTGCTGATGGCATTGCTGGTCGCGATCTGGCGCGAATGGCTGCGCGAGGTGGAGTTGGCCGACGAGCTTGCTCCAGCAGCACCGGCGGACATGGAAGGTGCTCCGGCGCAGATCGACATCGTCGCTGAGCACCCTGCCGCGAGGAAGAGTCAGGCCGGGTGACTGACCGCAAGGGTGGCGCGGCGCTTGCGCCCCTTATGCAGCTGCCATAGCGAATGGGCGACCAGCGTGACGGTGAGGATCGCGCCGCCGATCAGGCTGTTGCGTGACGGCGTTTCGGCAAAGATCATCCACATCCAGACCGGCGCCAGTATGGTTTCGAGCAGATAGAACATCGCCACTTCCGGTCCCGAAATATATTTCGGTCCATTGGCGAGACAGAAGAACGAGATCGGCATGATGACGGCGCCGTTGAAGATGATCCACCACGGCGCGTTCACCTGAAGGCCTTCGCCTGAGACCATGAACACCGCGACGGCCAGGGGCAGGACGACGCCGATCAGCGATGTGAACCCCATGTCCTTGCCGCTGGCGCGCGAGATGGTAATAGCCAGAGCGATGAAGAAAGCCGAGCACAGCGCCATCAGATCGCCAAACAGGTGCCCGGTGCCGATCGAATCGCCGACGATGATCGCAACGCCGAGGATCATGACCAGCATCGCGGCCACGGTGACCAGTCGCGGCCGTTCCTTCAGGAACACCCAGGACAGCAGTGCCGCGAACACGGTGTTGAAGGCCAGGATGAAGACCAGATTGGCGGTCGTGGTGTAATAGATGCTGGTGACGAAGGTGACCGAAGTCAGTCCGTAGCATATGGCGACAATGAGCCCCGACCAGCCGGGGATGAGCTGCGGCGCGTTCCGGCTCAGCGAGCGCCAGACTGCCCAGATGATCAGCGCCGCGACCAAGGTAGTGCCGGTGCGCAGCAGGAGGATCGTCCATGCGCCGCCGTCGGCGAGGCGGATCAGTGGGATGTCGATGGTCAGGGTCAGCCCGCCGATGGCGGTGATAAGAAGGCCCTTCTGGTGATCGTTGTGGGACGACATGCGGCAATTCTCGCAATGATGTGGAGGCGGCGCAAAATTGGCCAAGCGTCTGTGCTTCCAGCCAAGCGGCCGAAAACCAGCAGCATCCTCCCTGAAAGTCTTAAGGGTGATTGGCGAAAGAGTGGATCAGCGCGAAACCGCTTCGTGGTCGTAGCGTTCCCAACCCTTCGGGCCGAGATGCTCCTGAGGCATGAAGCGCATCTTATAGTTCATCTTGCGCGACCCGTTGACCCAGTAGCCCAAATAGACATGGGGCAGCCCCATAGCCCTGGCGCGGGCGATGTGGTCGAGGATCATGAAGGTGCCAAGCGAGCGGTCTTCGAAGTCCGGATTGAAGTAGGAATAGACCATCGACAGGCCGTCGGCCATCTTGTCGGTGAGCGCCACGGCGATCAGCTCGCCCTGACCCTTGCCGGTGATGAAGCTGTCGGGGCCGCGGCGCCGGTATTCGATGACCTTGGTGTCGACATGGGTGTCCTCGACCATCATGGCGTAGTCGAGCACCGTCATGTCGGACATGCCGCCGCGGCGGTGGCGGGCATCGAGATAGCTGCGGAACAGCGAATACTGTTCCGTAGACGGTTGCGCGTCGTGCATGGCGCCGATGAGGTCTGAATTGTGCTGTATCACCCGCCTCATGTTGCGGCTGGCGGTGAACTCCTGGGCCAGGATGCGTACCGAAACGCAGGCGCGGCAGGTCTCGCAGGCCGGCCTGTAGGCGATGTTCTGCGACCGTCGGAAACCGCCTTGCGTCAAGAGGTCGTTCATCTCCGGCGCCTTGTCGCCGACCAGATGCGTGAACACCTTGCGCTCGAACTGGCCCTCAAGATACGGGCACGGCGACGGCGCGGTCAGAAAGAACTGCGGCGACTGGGTCGGATGCTGCGTCATCGAACCTTGGAAACACTCCTGCGAATCGCTCTACCTTTGGCGCGCACGGCGAAAAATTCAACAGGATTGTGAAGGCACCGACGATCGGACGCCTTCACTTCGCAGATAAATGCTCGCGGGAGCTCGTGAAACGTCGTCTCAGCGGTCACTGCGGCTGACCACGGTGCCAAGCAGCAGGTCGTGCAGCGTGCGCTTGCGGTCGGCAAACAGCGATACCAGAAGGACCAGCGGCGTCAGGATGACGTTGCCGGCCCAGAACAGCACCGAATGCACCACGGCCGTCAGCCCGTCGATGCGAGTGCCGTCCAGGCGGTCGAGCCGGATGCCCATCATCTTCATGCCTGTCGTTGCCTGGTCGGCGCTGCCGAGCGTATTCCAGATGTAGAGGATGGCGACGGCCGGCACGAGGACGGAAAACAGCATCCACCCGAGGCCGAGCGTCAAAATCCCGAGGAAGAACACCAGGATCGCAAACGGGATGGTGAGCAGCGCAACGATGCAATAGTCGATGATGAAGGCGAGGACACGCCGCGTGCGCACGCCGTCATAGGCCCTGACGTCGTCGAGCCTGGAGCTGATGATTTCGCCGTCGAGAACGCGCGCGTTCATGTCATTCCTCGTAATCAGGCCCGGAATAGTGTGCGGGCCGCCTGGTGTTGAAATGGTGAAGTCTTGCGACAGAATCAAGATCGAACCGTTTTCGGCAGGTGACTGGAAGCAGCGCCGGCGCCGCCGGGGATCGGTTGAATTTGCAACGCGGATGGCGTTAGCTTGCTGCGGTGCAACATAGTGTGCCTGGAGCGCCGGCATGTCCCTTTGGACACGCAAGGGGCGCTCTGGCATTTTGAACGACGAGGGGCGGGGCGGGCGACATGGACTACGACATGCTGGTCATCGGCAGCGGACCTTCCGGGCGCCGTGCCGCGGTGCAGTCGGCCAAGCTCGGAAAATCCGTGCTGGTGGTCGACCGGGGCCGGCGTCTCGGCGGCGTTTCCGTGCATACCGGCACCATCCCGTCGAAGACGTTGCGGGAAACCGTGCTCAACCTCTCCGGCTGGCGCGAGCGCGGCTTCTACGGTCGCGGCTACCGGGTCAAGCAGGACATTTCGGTCGGCGATCTGATCCAGCGCCTGCATAAGACCCTCGATCACGAGGTCGAGGTGCTGCAACACCAGTTCATGCGCAACATGGTCAAGAGTGCGCGCGCCGCAGTCAAATTTATCGGTCTCAACAAGGTCAGCCTGACGGCGGACAATGGCGACTATAGCGAGGTGGGTTTTGCCAACGCGCTGATCGCGGTCGGCACCCGCCCGCATCGGCCGCGCGACGTGCCCTTCGACAAGACCCGTGTCTTCGACAGCGACGAGATGCTGGAGCTCGAGCGTCTGCCGCGGACATTGACGGTGATCGGCGGCGGCGTCATCGGCGTCGAGTACGCGACGATCTTTTCGGCGCTCGACGTTCCGGTGACGCTGGTCGAGCCGCGCAACACCATTCTCGATTTCGTCGATCGTGAGATCGTCGATGATTTCATCCATCAGATGCGCGACCGCGGCATGACGATCCGGCTCGGCAGCGCGGTCAAGGAGATCGCCTCGAAACCCGATCATGCCGAGGTGACGCTTGCCGACGGCCGCACCATACGCTCGGAGATGGTGCTTTATGCCGCGGGGCGCACCGGCAATGTCGGTGCGCTCGGGCTTGACGTGGTCGGCATCGAGGCCGATTCCCGGGGCCGCATCAAGGTCGATCCGCAGACCTTCCGGACCAGTGCGCCGAACATTTATGCCGCCGGCGACGTCATCGGCTTTCCGAGCCTCGCATCCACCTCGATGGAGCAGGGCAGGGTGGCCGCCTGCCATGCCTTCGGCGTGCCCTTGCCGCCGCCGCCGGAAACTTTTCCCTACGGCATCTACGCCGTGCCGGAAATCTCGACCGTCGGCCAATCCGAGGAGCAGGTGCGCGAGAACGGCGGCGCGTATGAGGTCGGCGTGGCACGTTTCCGCGAAACCTCGCGCGGCCATATTATGGGCGTCGACACGGGTTTCCTGAAGCTTCTGTTCTCGATCGAAACGCGCCGGCTGCTCGGCGCGCATATCGTCGGCGAGGGCGCGACCGAACTCATTCACATCGGCCAGGCGGTGATCAATCTCGGCGGCACCGTCGATTTCTTCGTCAACAACACCTTCAACTATCCGACGCTGGCCGAAGCCTACAAGATCGCCGGGTTGGATGCCTGGAACCGGATGGGGCGAGCGTAAAACCTCGGCTCATCAATTCGCCTGCGCGATGGCGATCGCCGGGTCGGCCAGCCATTGCCTGACGATTTCAGCATCCTGATCGCCGATCTCATGGCCGGAGGCGATGGTGCGGGCCTCGATCTCGGGGCCATGTGCTTCGAGCGCTGCAATCAACGCCGGCGCGAAGGGGGCATAGGTGATGTCGGCGGCGCCGGCGATGATCAGCACGTGCGCTTTGGACAAGTCGGCCGGGGGCACCTCGTCGAGCACCGGCATCGGGCGCAGCAATGCTGCCCGTTCGATGAGGCCCGGATGCAGCAGCATCACGCTCGAAACCAGGTTGGCGCCGTTCGAATAGCCGAGAAAAATCGTTCGGGAGAGATCGAGACCGTGGCGCTTCGCGGCCTCGCTGATGAAGCCGGCGAAAGCGTCCGCCTCCGTGCGGATGCTCTGCTGTTCGAAGCGCGTTGGCGTGATCCGCGCGAACCAGCGGAAACCGTCCTCCTGGGCGATTCGGCCACGGACCGCCACCAGCACGGCGCGCGGTGCGATTTGCCGCGCCAGTGCCACGAGCGTCGTCTCATCGACACCGGATCCATGCAGCAGAAAAAGGCATTCCCCGCTGGACTCCACAGGTCGATAGAGACGGTAGCAAAAGGCCAGGTCGCGCCGCAAAAAGCCATCTTCCGGTGGTTTTTTCACCATAGTGCATCCTTTTGATTTCGCACCGTTTTTGTTCATTTGCCGGCTTCAAAACGGAATATTTTCGGGCTGCTTCAAAGTTGATTGAACCGGGCGCATTTCAGTCCGTTTCTTCGCCGATATGCTCCTGCGGGAGGAATCGAGTTGGTGCGCCGGGCGGCCGCATCGAATGCCGGCATGAACAACCAGCTTTGAGGCCTTTTATCGATGACCCTGTCAATTTCATCGGATCGGGATACGCGTATCCCGGATCGCGATATGCGTATCCCGGATCGCGATATGCGTATCCCGAATCGCGACACGCGTATCGACGTGTTCCGTGCGCTCGCACTGCTGATCATATTCGTCGACCATGTCCCGGGCACGGTTTTCGAGACTCTGACCTACAAGAATTTCGGCTTTTCGGATGCGGCGGAGGCCTTCGTGCTGATTTCCGGCATGTCAGTCGCGCTTGCCTACGGCTCAAAATTCCAACCGGGAAGCCGGCTCATGGCGACACTGAAATTGTGGCGCCGCGCCGGTGTGCTCTATGTCGCCCACATCGTCACGACGATGGCGGTGGTGGCCATCTTCTGCGCGGCGGCGGTGTTCGAGAAGCGGCCGGACATGCTGACGCTGATCAACATCGAGCCATTGATCAGGAACCCGCCGCAAGCGCTGATCGGCATCGCCACGCTTGGCCATCAACTCGGCTATAACAACATCTTGCCGGTCTACGCGGTGCTGCTGCTGATGGCGCCGACATTCCTGCTGTTCATCAGCTACAGGCCCGTGGCGGCACTCGCCCTGTCGGGTACTCTGTGGCTGGTCGCCGGGATTTACCAGATCGCCCCGCCGAACTATCCGGAGCCCGGCTTCTGGTTCCTCAATCCGCTGTCGTGGCAGTTCCTCTTCAACATCGGCCTGGCAGGCATGCTGCATGTCAGGCGCGGCGGCACCATTCCGGTCAATCGCTGGTTGGTCGGCGCGGCGGCGGCCTATGTCGCGGCGGCGTTGGTCTGGGTGCACAGTCCGCTATGGGGGCACGTGTCGTGGCTGAACCTGCCCGTGGTGCTGACCGGCTTCGACAAGACATTCCTGTCGCTGCCCAGGCTGTTGCACATCCTGGCGGTAAGCTACCTGATCGTGGCGTTTCCTTCTTTCTCGAACCTGTTCCGCACCAGCCGCGACCATCCGCTCGCCATATTGGGCAAACGGTCGCTGCCGGTTTTCATCGCCGGCACGGTGACCGCCATGGCGGCGCAGGTGATGAAGCTGATCAACCCGGGCGGGGTTGCCTATGACAGCTTGCTGATCGCCGCCGGCATCGCCATGCAATTCGCGCTCGCTTATTACCTTGAATGGCTGTCGGGTATTGGACAATCCGGAAGGAGCAAGCCAGCCCGTAGCGAGGCGCCGCCTGTCCATACGTCCTTCGGAGCCATGGCGGCAGGCATCAACCGGTAAGCGTCCGGGCTCAAGCTGTTTTGGGCGGCGGCCCGGAAGATGCCCTGACGACGAGTTCGACGCCGAGCGTCTCGCGCCGCACCGTGCCGTCGAAATCGAGGATCATTCGTGCCGCCCGGCGGCCGATCTCGGCGATCGGCTGGGCGATCGTGGTGAGCGCAGGATCGCAAAGTGCGGCTTCAGGCACGCCGTCGAAGCCGACGATGGAAACGTCGCCGGGAACCGCGATGCCCCGCGCCGTCAACCACTCGATCGCGACCATGGCCATCCGATCCGACATCGCCAGGATAGCCGTCGGCGGTTCTGCCGAGGCGAAGATCGTTTCGAGACCGGCTCTTGTGCTGGCTTCGTCGTTTTCGGTCTCGTAGACCGGAATCCTGGCGGTATCGACGCCGAACCGGGAGAGCGCCTCGAAATAGCCGACGACGCGATCGCGCGTGCCAGTATAGGCGGCCGTCCGGACCTGGCTCGGCGTGACAAGACCGGTGCTGTCGTCGGCGAAAGGCAGCGCCAGAACGGCGAAGCGCCGGTGCCCGAGCTCGGCAAGATGCTGCGCCGCCAGGCGGGCGCCGGCGACATTGTCGACGCCGATCGCCGAGACGGTGTCATCTTCCGAGCCGAGTTCGAGCGCGACGAAGGGGAGCTTTCGTTCGCGCGTCAGCTCGACGAGGCGCGGACCTCCCTCAATGCAGAACAGGATAAAACCGTCGACCAGCGCGCTCTGGATGTTCCAGGCAAGCTTCTCCTCATTGCCGGCCGATACCAGCGCGATGCCAGCCCCGGTGGCGTCGCATGCCTCGGAGATCCCGGCCATCATCGCGCGGGCAAAGGGATCGTCGAAGAAATAGGACAGCGGCTCGGTCGTGGCGACGCCAATCGCGTTGACCTTGCCGGCGCGCAGCAGCCGGCCCTTCGGGTCCGGACCGGCATAGCCCATCGCCTCGGCCGCTGCCTTGACCCGTTCGCGGACTTCCTCGCGCACGATCTCGGGACGGCTGAACACGTTGGAAGCGGTGCCGTGCGAAACCCCGGCCGCCCTAGCGATGTCGGCCAGCCGGATGGGTCTTGCATTGCCTTCGGTGGATGACGCCATTTTTTCTGCCTCCGGACAGCTATCTAGCACCTTTGTTGGATCGATTCAAATTTTTGCTTGACATTTGGTGGGGTGGGTATATTTTTGAATCGATCCAAGTTTGGCGTCAACTGCCGATTGGATCGATTCAGGAAGGAGACAGCCATGCACCCCGTCAACTATCTGTTCGAAGACATCTATCGCAACGACTGGAGCATCGCCTCGAACGCGGCGACTCGGAGACGTCGCGGCAACACCGGTCCGTGGATTCGCGACCTGCGTTTTCTCGTGGAACGCAAGAGGAGCTGATCGGCACGGCATTTTTGGGCCTGTCGATTGAATCGATTCAAGCTGAAGGAGCCTAGCCATGCACCCGATCCATCATCTGTTCGAAGACATCTATCGCAACTATTGGGGCATCTCGCCGGCCACCGATAGGCCGGAGCGCCGCCGCCTGACCAAGCCGGCCGCACGCAATCGCGACCTGCCGGTCCGGCCCGAACGCCGGCAGGATAGGCCATCGTCTGACTGACCGTCGTTGGCCGACCCGGCCGTCTTATAGGCGCGGGCGCACCAGCGCCGAGGCGGCAATCGCCAGCCAGCCGGCGATGAGCAAGGTGCCGCCGATAGGCGCCGACATCGGGAAAAGCCGCCCGCCGAGGAAGTCGCGAGCGAGGAGATCACCGCAGAACAACACAAGCCCGACAAGAAGAATAACGCTGGCGATTCGCAGGATCCGGGTTGCGCCGGCGAGGCCGATTGCAAGAAACACCGCTGCGTGCATGAGCAGGAAGGACGCGACCGTGCCGACGAAAGCGCCGCCCAGATGCGCCGCCGCGGCGGACAGCGCCACGCCGGCCGCGCCGCACAGGCCGCCGGCGAAAACGAGGATGCGGCCGCTGCCGCTTGCTGATTGCTCGGCCGTGCTCATGTCTCTGGTCTCCGTGAAGTAATGATGGCCCGCAAACGGTGTCATGCCTTTCCGGCTTGCACCAGCATGTCGCGCGCGCGGCGCGACTGGACCAGCCAGTTATACGCAGCTCCGCCCGCCAGCAGCACGGACGTGCCGAGAAACACCGCGCGCATGCCGAAATGACCGCCGACGAAGCCGCCGAGCAGCGGCCCGGCGACCTGTCCGACATATTGCGCCGAGATCGATAGGCCGAGCACATTGCCGCCGACGCCGTCCGGTACATTGTGGCGGATGACACTGGTGATGCAGGGCAAGAGACCGCCAAGCGCCAGCCCCATCAGGAAACGCAGGCCGACGAGCTGCCAGCCCTCGGTGACGAAAGCTTGCGGGATCAAAAGCAGGGCCGAGACGGCAAGCGCCCCGATGACGACGTTCCAATGGCCGACGCGGTCGGCGAGCTTGCCGAGACGCGAGGCCGACAGGATGGCGCCGAGTGCCGTCGCGGACATGACGACACCGGAGGTCAGGGTTAACAGGCTTTGATCCTCTATGAGCTGCTGGACATAGACCGTGATGATCGGCTCGATCGACATGGTGGCGAAGCTCAGCAGCATGCCGGTCGCCAGCATGGCGATTATGGGGCGCTTGTCCTCGATTTGCGACCAGCCGCCTTGCGGCTTCTCAGTCGAAGCAGCCTTGTCGGCTGCCGGGCGAGGGTTCTCCTTGATGAGAAAGGTCGTTGCCAGGAACGCCAGGAAAATGACGCCGCCGGCGAGCAGGAAGGTGGCGCGGATGCCGATCAGGGGCGGCAGCGCGCCGCCGAGCAGGGGACCGACGAGAGCGCCGGCGGTGATGCCGGCCGACAGCACGCCGAGCGCCCAGCCGGACCGGTCCTTCGGCGTCTGCATGGCGACGAGAATGGTCGAGCCTGAGGAATAGCCGCCGGCGAAACCGATCAGCAGGCGCAGCAGCACCAATTGCCAGACAGTCTCCACCATGCCGGTCAGCGACATGCAGATGGCCATGCCGAAACTGGCGCGCACCAGCATCAGTTTGCGGCCGTAGCGGTCGCCCAGCCGTCCCCACAGCGGCGCCACCAGCGCGGCGGCGAAGAAAGTGGCGCCGTAGGCGATGCCGGACCACTGTACGATAGCCGCGTGGCCCTCGGCGCCCAGCTGCTCGACATAGAGCGGCAGGAAGGGCAGCAGCAGCGTCATGGCGACGAGCGTGCTGAACGAGCCTGCGAAGCACACGGCAAGATTGCGGCGCCAGTGGATGTTGTGCGTGGCTTGCGCGGCGGAAGAGGCGTCTTGCATGTCCTGTCCTGTCCGGCACGTACCAGCTTGCTGAGGGTACCGTTTTGGGATACCAAATTGGTACCTCTGATGGACGCAAGCTTGGCCACTGTCAATGCGGCGCTCCGAAACGTGATCGGCCAACCATTGTGGTGCAAGTCGATCGACAGCGAACGGCCAGAAATCGGAAGCCACAATGTCACAGATGCGGAATGTCGAAATTGGGCTTCGGGAAATGATCCTCGGCCTCGAAGTTGGCCCGGGCGAGCGGCTGACGGAACGCTGGATCGAAAGCCGCTTCGGGGCCTCGCGCACGCCGGTAAGGGCAGCATTGCTGCGGCTCGAAACGGAAGGCCTGGTCTGCCGCGACGGGCGCGGCTGGACCGTGTCTCCCATCAACCTTGCCGAGATCGAGCAGATCGCCGTGTACCGCGAGGCGGTCGAGGTCGCGGCGGTCAAGCTGACTTGTGCCTTGGAGGACAGGAGCGCCGTCGAAATCCTCGAGGCGATGCTGGACTCCTGCGACGCCGGCACCCCGCGCGAGGAATGGCACCGCGTTGGCATGGATTTTCACATCGAGCTGGCACGGCTGCCCGGCAACGAGTTCCTGTACAGGGCGGTCCGCGATGCGATGACGCGCTTGTCGCGCGCCCGCTGGCTGGAGGTGCGCGACGAGGCGGCGCTCGGCCGTGCCTGGGCCGAGCACCACGCTATCCTGGCAGCGGTGCGGGCCGGCGATGCCGGTGAGGCGGCACGGCGGCTTTCGGCCCATATCGTCGGCAGCCGCGACCGGCTGGTGACATCGCTGCACAATGACCGGCGTGGCCTGCGGGCCAGGGGATTTGCCGTCGTCGCGGCCTGACTGCGGAGGCAATCACTTTCGCCCTCGCTTCGCGAGCGCCGATGGCGTAAGAGCGGCGATGGAAAACAATCGATTTGAAACACCCGTGACCGTCAAGTCGGGCGCGGCGGGAACTACTCAGCTCTTGCGGACCGTCCGGGAGGCTTCCGATTACCTCCTCAACAACTGGCCCGGCAAGCGCAGTCCAAAACATCGCGAAGCGCTACAGGCCTGCCATGATGCGCTGGCCGGCGACAAGCCGGCCATGATCGCAAGGCGCGCCTTCATAGCCGCCGCCCGCGAAGTGAATGTTTTCGTCAGCGACAAGGCTCCGGTCTGAAGACGCAGCGGGATTCCTAGCCAAATCCGATCCGCCTCGCGGGCCGGATGCGTTTACTCTGCGGTTTCCGTTTCGGTCTCGGAGGTGGTCTCGTCTTCGGGCTTCGAACGTTCCTTGGCTGCAACCTTGGCCGCCTGCTTTTCCGCCTTCTTCGCGGCCTTCTGCCGGTCGCGTTCCTTGCGTTCCTGGCCGTAATTGGGTGCTCGCGCCATATCTCTTCCTTTCGCAATCCTGAAGGCTGTTAGCCCTGCCTAGGAGCATTGGGCTGCAAATACAACACCGCAAAGGCCGATCGGCTCCATAGATAGCCGACAAGCCGACTGCGCACGGTTCTGGGCTTGCAAGATGGCTGGCACAATGGTGTAGGAGAGACTGGGGTACAGATACAAGCTCACCTGTTTTTTACCAAGTGACTGATGGCCACGCTTCGAAGAAACGCACAGAGGCTTTTCTACTATGCGCGCAATGCCATGCGCGATATTGCGCCGCAGGCGCTGTTCCGCCGCAGGCTCGCCGGGCTGCTCGACCGGGCCAGGCTTTCGGACGGATCGGTTCGCGCGCGTCTCAACTATTACAACAAATTAGAGGACGCCTTCGCGCCGAGTGCCGATGCCGTGCCGGTCAGCCGACTGCCGACAGACCGGAGCATGTATTATTACGACCTGAAGGAATTTGCCCGCTACTTCGATCCCGATTTGCGCATCGACCTCGAATTTGGCGACGTCATCGAAGTGCCTGCCATGCCGTCGATCGTCAAGGATCGGCCGATCGCCGGCGACAACAGGAACGGGGTCCTGTTCAAGCTCAACAAGTTCCGCCACTTCTACATGCCCGCCGACGATGTTGCCTTCGCGGACAAACTTCCGGTCGCCGTCTGGCGCGGCGAGCTCAACAATCCGATACGGACCTTGCTTCTGGAGGCCGCGCGCGATCTGCCCTTTTGCGATGTCGGCACACCGAGGCCGACGGCAGCGCCGGAATACCGCAAGCCTTATCTGAGCATCGATCAGCAGCGACGCTACCGCTACATCATTTCGCTCGAAGGCAACGATGTGGCGACCAACCTCAAATGGATCATGAGCTCGAATTCGCTGTGCCTGATGCCGCCGCCGACATACGAGACATGGTTCGCCGAAAGCGAACTCGTAGCTGACGTGCACTATGTGCCGCTCGCGCCGGATTTTTCGGATCTTGCCGAGCGGGTGCAGTATCTCGAACGTCATCCGACCGAAGCCGAACGCATCGTTGCCGCGGCTAACGCCTACTGCCGCAAGTTCGCCGACGAGCGGGCCGAGCAGGCGATCTGCTTGCTCGTGCTCTACAAATATTTCGTGCTCAGCGGCCAGATCAAGCCTGATCCAGAGGTCTGGCGATTTATCTCAGGCTCGGCCTAGTTCTACGCGCGCACTTGCGAAAGGCTCTTCAATTCGCCGCAAGCGGTTTGGGCGTCTTGTCGGTCCATTCCGGCGGCGCACCGTATTTGGCCGCCACAGCCCCCATCAATCCCGGCATTCGACCGAATGTATCGCACGCCGCGTATTTCGGTTTTCCGCCAAACCAGGATCGGATTCGCTGTTTCGAAGGCATGGAGAGGTCGAGTAGTTTCGGCTCCTTGCCGGTGATGAGCATTTTCGAGAAGTCACTCCCGAACTTCGAAGCGAGGCTATAGGCATCGCCGACCTCCGAAAAGCGGGGGTTGTCCTGGATCGAGTTTGCCCCGCGAGCCCAGACCATTGCCGCGCGCTGGACGCCGCCGCTATCGACGGCCTCGGCCTCGACGGCAAGTCCTCCGAGGCCGAAGGGCAGGCGCGGCACGCTGACGGGCACACTGGAGGGCAAGACAAAACTGCTGCCTACGGTGACGACGGTCGAGACCCCCGCCATCGCCTTGTTTGTCGGAACAATATCGGTGACGACGGATCGGATCGTCACATCAGCCGGCTGGCCGGCCGAGACCATTTGATACTTGTCGCTGAGCGCGACGCACAGCGCCCGGTCCAGGGCGTTCGACACCAATGAGCGGTCGGCTGCCGATTTCACCCGGGATGCGGCGCTGAAAACGAAAGTCGTCGGAACGATCCTCGCCGTCTTTGCAACCGCCAGAGCTTGTCCATCCACAAAGATACGCTTCTTGGACAACTTTCCCTTGGGCGCGCCAAGATTGCTGTAGGAGGTGAGCGTGCCGCCTTCTGTCAGAGGCACGGAGGCACATCCGGCTACCGTCAGAATCAGCAGAAATGCCAGACACAAGGATTTCAGTGGAGACGTTGGTGGGGATCCGACAAGTTGGAAGAGGGATCCAATGGATAGTGATGGATTGCTGCGCACGCTTTTCTCCGTCGCGGATGTTCTGGAAGCGACCGTGCGGGGGTAGGATTGCCGCAACATTACAGATCATTTCGAGCAGCGACGGGTACTGCCGATGCGTACTGCCCGCTGGCAGATCGAGGGCTCGTCACTGAGCGAGCGAGGCGCAGACCTACGATTGCTGCGGAGCTATCAGAGCCGGATCGCCACCTGCGTGCCGGTCGTGCTGCTTGTCATGCTGACCTGGCCCCGATGGTTGGCGACGATCTGCTTCACCAGGCTCAAACCGAGACCTGCGCCGGCGCTTCGTGGGGTGACGCGGTAAAAAGGCTCAAACACCAGTTCCCGATGCTCTGCCGGTATGCCTGGTCCTTCATCGGCCACATTGATCTCTCCGTCGGCCGAGACAGAGATCGTGATCGTTCCGCTATTGCCGCCGTGGTCGATCGCATTGCGAACCAGATTGCTGATCGCTCTCGGCAAAGCGGAAGGGCTGCCGCGCCGTTCCAGGTTCTCCACATCGCTTTCAAAAGAAATCTGGTAGCCAGCAGCGATAGCCAGCGGCGCGAGATCGGCAACGGCGGTTCGTGCGATTTCGACGAGATCGACCGTTCCATCGAGATCGGTCGTCTGATCGTTGCGCTCAAAATCGAGGAGCTGTTCAGCCATCTCAGCCAAACGCGCGACGTCAGCCAACAATCGCAGACGATCCTGACCCTCGGGCATCCCGTCGATCCGTATCTGCATGATGGCGATAGGTGTTCTGAGCTCATGCGCTGCATCGATCAGGAAGCGCTGGCGTTTTCGGAACTCATTTTCGAGCCGGTCGAGTGTTCCGTTGAACGCAGTCACCAATGGGGCAACTTCCCCAGGGATTCCGTCCACTGGAAGGCGTACTCCGTACCGGCGTGGTTCGATTTCCGATGCTTTGCGAGCGACATCGCTCACACCGGCTAAACCCCGCCCGACGATACGGGGGACGGCAAGGAAGATCGCAGGCAAGGCAATTGCGATCAAAGAGATATAGATCGGATAACTGTCGGCCAGAAGGGCGAGAACGGGCCAGCCCTTGTCATTGAAGCCGCCAAATAGAATCCGGACCTCACCCACCACGGTCTCGACATTATCGATCGAGGCGATCTCATTGGTACCGACAGATCCCCTGATATCTGCGTCCTGGAACAGGTACGCCAGATGGGCGAGCTCGGCATAGGGAGCTGGTACGGCGCCGTAGGATACCGAAGCACCGTCTAACGTGGCCGCGACATACCACAGTTCGCTGTTCTGCTGCCTAAGCGAGATCAGCTCCGGCGTATCGCGTATTTCAAACGCTCCTTGCGGGTCGCGTGCAACCGCTCCGGCCATCAGGGAGGTGATTTTGCGCTCCATGGCAACATTCGGCGACATGACGGTAGTGGCCCATATGCAAAGCCCGACGATCACTGCGGCAACCACGGCGACAATGACGAGACTGAGCTGCCAGCTCAGCTTCCACCAAAGTGATGGATTCAGCCTGTTGCCTACGCGCATCATTCTTCCTTCAGGAGATATCCGACGCCGCGGATGTTGTGGACCGCGACGCCGGCGCCGGCATCCAGCAGTCGCTTGCGCAGTCTGGAAATATGCGCATCGAGCGCGTTCGACTGGATCTCTTCTTCGTAATTGTAGACTGCCGCCTCAAGCGTCGACCGCAGGACAGTTTTTTCCTTCCGCTTGGCCAGCGCGGCCAGAACGAGAAGTTCGCGTCTAGGCAGATCGAGCGGGATAGCGTCGACGGTCACGCTCAAATGCAAGGGATCGATCACCATTCGACCCACAGCGATATGAAGTTCCGCCAGACTTGCCGGTCGCCGCAGAACGGCCCGCAAACGAGCCATCAGCTCTTCGACGAGAAACGGCTTGCCCAGATAATCGTCGGCGCCGACGTCGAGACCTTCGACACGTTCCAATGGCTCGTTGCGCGCCGTCAGCACGATGATCGGCGTATCGGTTCCTGTCCGCCGCAACGCCGGGATAAAGGTTAATCCCTCGCCGTCGGGCAAACGCCGGTCCAGGAGGATCGCATCGTAATCGTTCTGGCGCGTCAACTCGATTGCGTCGGCGAGATGCATCGTATGGTCGGTGACGATGCCATGCTTTTTCAGTGCCACCGACAGCGCGTCCGCCAGTTCCCTCTCGTCCTCTATCAGTAGGATTCTCATCACCCTCACCGCTTTATCCGCACCCGGTGTTTTCACCACCAAGATTGCAGCAGCATTGCGGAGCTTGAAGGGCAGTCAGCTAATGCTGCTGCAGATGCAGAAAACCTGGACTAGGGCGTGTCGAGATCGTTCCGATCCTTCAGATGGCATCCCGGTCGAGAACCAGATCGGCCGGACCGAACCGGTCTTTTGCGGTGAACTGCTGATGCCAGTAGGGGTAGAGAACGGGCGGGCGGCTGACCGCATCGAGCCGTTTGCGGTCGTCGTCGGTAAGCGCCAGGCTTGCAGCGGCGATATTGTCCTTGAACTGGGCTTTGGTCCGGCCGCCGATGACCAGCGAGCTGACCGCGGGCCGGCCGAGCAGCCACGCAAGCGCCACCTGCGCGGCCGACACGCCATGGTTCTTGCCGACATAGGCAAGCACGTCGACGATCCGCCACAGCCGGTCCTCGTCGCGGATCGGCGGTTCCTTCCAGCCGCTGAGCTGGCGGGAGGTGGCCTGGTCGCGATGGTATTTGCCCGACAGCAATCCACCGGCGAGCGGGCTCCACACCAGCACGCCGAGCCCCTGGTCGACCGAGATCGGCAGCAGTTCATATTCGGCTTCGCGCGCTTCCAGCGTGTAGTGGATCTGCTGGGTGACGAAGCGCGGCTGGTGCTGACGATCGCTGATCCCCAGCGCCTTCATCACTTGCCAGCCGGAATAGTTGGAACAGCCGACATAGCGGATCTTGCCCTGAGTAACGAGCGTGTCGAGCGCGGCGATGGTTTCCTCGAGCGGCGTCGTGCCGTCCCATTCGTGCAGGAAATAGATGTCGATGACATCGGTCCTGAGGCGCTTCAGGCTTTTTTCGCACTCGCGGATCAGATGGTAGCGCGACAGTCCTTCGTCGTTAGGACCGTTGCCGATCCGCATGCGCGCCTTGGAGGCGATCAGCACATCGCCCTTGCGTTTGCCGCCGAGCGCTTCGCCGATGATCTCTTCCGAAAGCCCATTCGAGTAGACATTGGCGGTGTCGATGAGATTGATGCCCGAATCGATGCAGAGGTCGATCATCCGGCGCGCCTCGTCGAGATCGGTCTTGCCGACCGCCGAAAATGCGCCGGCGCCGCCAAAGGTCATGGTGCCCATGGTCAGCGTCGAAATCTTCAGCCCGGAATGGCCGAGAGTGCGGTATTCCATGTCAGATCCTCGCAATTGCGTTGAGAAGGGCTGGCTCGAAGATAGCCCGAAATGAGCTGGTATTTGTAGGACAACTTGCAAGGCTTGTCGCCCATGCCGTGGGGGGCGGGTCGATCACATCTCACGGATTTGGCCGGCCGGCGCACAGGCCGACTGCAATAAAACCGTCATTGCGGGTCTATATCAAGTCGGCTCAGGGTTCCGTCTCCGGCTCGGTTGACCGGGAGGCAGGCGCCCGGCCAGAAGCCGACATGGGCTCGCACGCGGAGCAGCGCAAATGACCGAAGCTAAACAGAATTCTCCTGCCAGGGATTGGCTGGAGGCGGAGCTAGCCGACACGCTCGACGAAGACTACGAGCTGGAAATGTCGGAACCGGCGCTGTCGCTGGAAATCGCCAAGATCTACAAGAAAGCGCATCCGCCCTCGATGGATCGCCAGCAGTATTTTCGCGACCTGATCACGCTGCAGTCCGAATTGATCAAGCTGCAGTCCTGGGTAGCTTACCACAAGAAGAAGCTGGTGGTGGTTTTCGAGGGCCGCGACTCGGCCGGCAAGGGCGGCGTCATCAAGCGCATCACCCAGCGGCTCAATCCGCGCATCTGCCGCGTCGTCGCCTTGCCGGCGCCGACCGAACGCGAGAAGTCGCAATGGTATTTCCAGCGCTACGTCCCGCATCTGCCGGCAGGCGGCGAGATCGTGCTGTTCGACCGCTCCTGGTACAACCGCTCCGGGGTCGAGCGGGTGATGGGATTTGCCGAGCCGGATCAGGTCGAGGAGTTCTTCCGCGACGTGCCGGAGTTCGAGCGCATGCTTGTCCGTTCCGGCATCACACTGGTCAAATATTGGTTCTCCATCACCGACGAGGAGCAGCAGATGCGCTTCCAGATGCGCATCCATGATCCGATGAAGCAGTGGAAGCTGTCGCCGATGGACCTGCAGTCGCGCGTGCGCTGGGAGCAGTACACCAAGGCCAAGGAGGAGACTTTCGCCCGCACCAACATTCCCGAAGCGCCTTGGTTCATCGTCGAGGGCAACGATAAAAAGCGTGCACGGTTGAACTGCATCGACCATCTCCTTAAGCAGATGCCTTATGAGGAGGTGCCGCACGAAGAGATCATACTGCCGGAGCGCGTGTTCAATCCCGAATACGAGCGCCAGGTGCTGCCGCGCGAGCTGTATGTGCCGGAGAAGTATTGAGGCAGGGATCCCTTCTCCCCGTCACTATACGGGGAGAAGGTGCCGGCAGGCGGATGAGGGGCGGCGCCAACCTCAACAAATGAACCCGCCAAAATCACTGCGTGGATCAAACTTATTCTGATATCATATTGCCCGCGGTTGCATTGTCCGGCAGCGTAACCTTCGATCGCTTGCGCCGCCCCTCATTGCCCTGCCGGGCATTTCTCCCCGTATAGTGACGGGGAGAAAGGGACCTGCACCAAGGGTTTCGCCTCCTAAGCGCGCTCAATAATGAAATGCGTGGCATTCGGCGTCGCGACCTGCTCGCTGCAGCGGTAGCCGAGCTTGAGCATGTCGATGCCGGCAAACAGGTTCTCGCCGGAGCCGAGCAGCATCGGCGAGATCGCCAGATGCATGTCGTCGATGAGCTTTTCCCTGAGATATTGCCGGACCGTGGCGACGCCACCGCCGAGCCGGATATCCTTGCCATTGGCAGCTGCCTTCGCCTTTTCCAGCGCCGAGTGGATACCGTCAGTCACGAAATGGAAGGTCGTGCCGCCCTCCATGACGATAGGATCGCGCGGATGGTGGGTGAGCACGAAGACCGGCACATGGTAGGGCGGATTGTCTCCCCACCAGCCTTTCCAGCTTTCATCCGGCCACTCGCCGCGGATCGGCCCGAACATGTTGCGGCCCATTATCCACGCCCCGACGTTTTCGAAGCTGCGCGCCACGAACCGGTCGTCCGTGTCGGTCGTCCCGCGATCGTCGCCAGACATGTTGCGGAAGGTTCGGGTGCCGAACATCCAATTGTGCAGGGCTTCCCCGCCGACGCCCAGCGGTTCTTTCAGGTCCTGGTCGGGACCGGCGCCGAAGCCATCGATCGACAGGGTGAAAGCGTTGACACGAAGTCTGGACATGAGAGCCTCCTCGATAACCAGTTGTGAAATGCAAGCGGTATCGCTCTAACGAAACCGATTGCATTTTGCAAGTGGTATTTTGAATCGCCGCCGAATGATGAGCGGCTGGTTTGGGCCAGCCGCGTCAGGACCACTGCCAAGACGGCGGTTGCAGCGGCGGTTACTTGCGCCGCGATGCTTCGAGGATGCGCTCGACAGCTAGGCGTAGCGACGGCAGACTGTCTGTCACTACGGTCCAGACGATAGCGTCGGAAGTCTTGTGATATTCGTGACGCAAAATGTCGCCTATTCCACGAACCTGCTTCCAGGGAATTTCTGGAGCAAGAGCGATCAAATCGTCCGGGATGTGCCGGGTGGCTTCGGATATAATCTCGATGCCGCGCTCTACGCCATGACGAAGCAGCCAGTCATCCCGAAAGTCGTCCAGAGTCTTGCCGGCGGTGGCAGTGCCAATGCCATCCAAGGCCGCTATGATCTCGGCTAGGATCGGCTCAAATCCGGCGGACTGCCATCAGAACACGCGCACAGCCGATTGTTCGATCTCGGCCTTCAACATAGGGTGAAGGCTGTCGCGTGTGGTGATGTCGATTTCCGCTGACATCTTCTCTTCCAGAAATTGCTTGATGCCGACCAGATCGATCAGAGAGAAGCGCCGCGCCGGATCATAGTCGATGAACAGATCAAGATCGCTGTCCGGCTGTGCATCGTCCCGCGCCGCCGACCCGAACAGATAAAGCGAAGTCGCGCCCATGCCTTTGATGGCATCTGCGTTTCTCTGCAACCGTTCGATGACCTCATTCCTGCTCATGGGTCCATTCTAGCGGATTGCATCAAAATCCCAAAATGATTGCGAGTATCTACCCCTTCAGCATTTCCGCCACTTCGGGCGCGAAATAGGTGAGGATGCCGTCGCAGCCGGCGCGCTTGAAGGCCAACAGCGATTCCAGCATCGCCTTGTCGCCGTCGATCCAGCCATTGGCGCCGGCCGCCTTGATCATCGAATATTCGCCCGACACCTGATAGGCGAAGGTCGGCATCCGGAATTCGTCCTTCAGCCTGCGGATGATGTCGAGATAGGGCAGGCCGGGCTTGACCATCAGCATGTCGGCGCCCTCGGCGAGGTCCTGCTCGGCCTCGCGCACGGCCTCGTCGGAATTGGCGTGGTCGAGATAGTAGGTCTTCTTGTCGCCCTTGAGCAGGCCGGCGGTGCCGACCGCCTCGCGATAGGGTCCGTAGAAGGCGGAGGCGAACTTCGTCGCATAGGACATGATCGCCACATCCTGAAAACCATTGGCGTCGAGCGCATCGCGGATGGCGCCGATGCGGCCGTCCATCATGTCGGAGGGGGCAATGATATCGGCGCCGGCCGCGGCCTGGATGACGGCAGCCGCCGTGACCTGCTCCACGGTCTGGTCGTTGACGATGATGCCGTCGCGCAAGATGCCGTCGTGGCCGTGCGAGGTGAAGGGATCAAGCGCTGCGTCGGTGATGATGCCGATCTCGGGCACCGCGTGCTTGATGGCGCGCGTGGCGCGGTTGATGACGTTTTCCGGATCGAGGATGTGCGAGCCGGTCTGGTCGCGCAGGCCGAGTTCGACATTGGGGAAGGTGGCGATCGCCGGAATGCCGAGCTTAGCGGCGCGCTCGGCCTCCTTGACGGCAAGGTCGAGCGACAGGCGGAAGACGCCGGGCATGGCGGCGATCGGTTCGCGGATATTTTTCCCATCGACGACGAAGATCGGCCAGATCAGATCATCGACCGTGAGCCGGTTTTCCTGGACGAGGCGGCGCGACCAGTCGGCCTTGCGCATGCGACGCAAACGGCGGCTGCCGGTGATCTCGTCGACGCTGCGCGCGCCGGCAGGCTTTGCTGGGGTGAATTTGTTCATCGCCAAAACTCCGGATCGGGCGGCTTTTACCACGAGCTTCCGCCGCTGACCAATGCGACGATTGTGCCAGCGTGTCCGTGGCTCGCTGGCAGCTACGGATTTGGCGGCCATGCAAGCTCGGGACCCGTTCTGAAGAACGAGACGTTGTTGGTGAAAATGCTGGCCGGGGCAAGCCGGATCATGCGCCCATCCGGATGTTCGATCTGGGCCACGTTGTCGATGAACCACTGGTTCCAGCCAGATTCTGGACCAAGATATTTTCGAAGCAGCCGTTTGAAGCGATCTGGCGACATCGGTTCGATGGTGGCGGCGCCGCGCAGCCCGAGGTGGAGCAGAATACCGGCATCGTTGTCGAAGTGGACAATTTCGACCGCGCAGCGCGGGTCTCTTTCAAGATGCTTCACCGCGCTCCCATCTGACGACCCGAGAAGCCAGATCGCACCGTTTTCCCAGATGAACCATACGGGCGCGTTGCGCGGCGCGCCGTCGGCGGTAACGGTCGCCAAATTCGCCATCAGCGGGCGACTGAGGACATCGTCCGGGTCGAAATTTCGCGGCATCGTCAAATCATGTTCTGACGCTCTGGGTTCAACGATCATGCGTTCGCCTTTGAGTTGACTGCTGCACAGCGGCCGGCTGTATTTGTCGCTGACAATTTGCGCCCATTTGATCCGGACGCAAAGGATGAGCTCTGTCCACTCCAGAATCCAAACTGACCCTCTACCGACTGAGCTTGGCATTGACGCACCCATGCGCCACGCTTTAGCACTTCAGTCCGGCGGCGCGGGGAGGGATTCTCTGGCGATGGATTTTGGCGGCGGCGACGAGATCCGCTTCGAAAATTTGGGTCGGGCTGGCATCGTCACGCTGACGCGGCCGCAGGCGCTCAATGCCGTCACCCATCGCATGGCGCGAGATCAGCGCCGGGCTGACGCTGTCGATGGACGAGTGCATGCGGATGGAGTTCTACTCCGCCGGGCCCCGCCTTTCAAGACGGGGAACGATATGCATCCGCCATGCGCCCGACCGTTTCAGGCGATCAGGAAATCGTCGTGGGTCAGGATGAGACCGTGGCCGATCGTCGCGAATTGGCTAATGCCGCCCGCAAGCACGCCATTGGCATCGTAGCTCAGCGCGCCGGTGGCGCTGTTGTAGAGGATGTGGGCATGGAAGTCGGCGTCCGACATTACCCCCGGCGTGGTGAACGCGGTGAAGACGCTGTTTTCCAGGCGGAACGTATCGTCCGCGACCGAGAAGTCAGTAATGGTGTCGATGCCACCGCCGCCGCCGCCACCGCTCTGCAGGTGAAAAGCGAAGGTATCGTTGCCAGTGCCGCCGGTCAGCGTGTCCGAGCCGCCTTCGCCATCGATGACGTCGTTGCCGGCGCCACCTTGGAGAACATTGGCCCTGCCGCCGCCGAGGATGGTGTCTGCAAACTGGGTGCCGATCAGGTTGCGTATGTTCGGCACGTGGTCGGTATCGCCAAAAGAGCCGATCACGGTATCGGCCGCAAGACCGCCCTGGGCGGCGGCGAGAAGGTTTGCGGTGATCCCATGGGTAGCGCCAGCTCTGACATCCAGACTGTAGTCGACAGTGTCGAGGCCGGTTCCGCCGTCCATTGTGTCGTTGCCGGCTCCTCCGACGAAGGTGTCGTTGCCGGCGAAGCCTTTCAATATGTCGTTGCCGGCATTGCCGATCAGCGTATTGGCCAGGCCGTCGCCGTTGAGGGCGTCAGCGGCGGAGCCGCCAGTGACATTTTCGATGTTCTTGATCGTGTCCTCATTGACGCC